>JAJRQG010000104.1 GCA_024280395.1 Gammaproteobacteria bacterium
AGATGGTAATGCCTGGTGATAACGTTAAGATGACTGTTACATTGATTAACCCGATTGCGATGGAAGAAGGTTTACGCTTCGCTATCCGTGAAGGTGGTCGTACAGTTGGCGCTGGTGTTGTAGCGAAAATATTGAAGTAATACAGTTAACATAAATAAGATTATAAATTTATATAGAGCGTAGCGAAAAGCGCGCTCTTACAATAGAGGCAACGGTAATGGCCGAACAGAAAATTAGAATAAGATTGAAAGCGTTTGATCACAAGTTAATTGATCAATCAGCTGGACGTATAGTAGATACAGCGAAACGTACAGGTGCTCAGGTAAAAGGTCCTATTCCTTTACCGACACGTATAGAACGTTACACTGTATTGACTTCTCCGCATGTAAATAAAGATGCACGTGATCAATATGAAATAAGAACGCATAAGCGTTTGGTTGACATTGTTGATCCTAATGACAAGACAGTAGATGCTCTAATGAAATTAGATTTAGCAGCTGGTGTTGATGTGCAAATCCAACTATCTTAAAGGTGTAGAAAATGACTATTGGAATTATCGGACTTAAAGTTGGTATGACTCGAGTTTTTTCTGAAGAAGGAAATTCTACTCCAGTTACTGTTGTTAGCGTTGCTGACAACACTATATCACAAGTCAAAACAACAGATATTGATGGCTATAATGCTATTCAGGTATCTACAGGTGTAGTTAAATCATCTAAAGTAAATAAGCCTTTGGCTGGACACTTTGCAAAAGCGAGTGTTGATGCGGCAAAATTTATGATGGAATTCAGAACTGAACAAGCACATGAGGTCGGGTCTAACCTTGATTTGAATATGTTTGAAGCAGGACAGAAGGTTGATGTAACAGGCCGTTCAAAAGGAAAAGGCTTTCAAGGTGTAATTAAACGTTACAACTTCCAAATGCAAGATGCAACTCATGGTAACTCTGTTTCACACAGGGCACCAGGGTCAATTGGACAATGCCAAACACCAGGGCGAGTATTTAAAGGCAAAAAAATGTCTGGACACATGGGTGACAGAAATGTTACTACTCAAAATCTTGAAATCGTAAGAGTTGACTCTGAAAAAGGTTTGCTTCTTATTAAAGGCGCTGTACCTGGAGCTAAAAATTCAAGAGTAATCATTAAACCAGCTGTTAAAGCTTAAGGAGACGGATGATGGAAATCAAAGTAGCAGGTAAAAAAGCTAAAGTAGAAGTTTCTGACGAAGTGTTTAATAGAGATTACTCGGAAGCATTGGTACATCAAGTGGTTACTGCATTTTTGGCTGGTGGAAGAGCTGGTACAAAAGCACAGAAGAACCGTGCGTCAGCAAGTGGTGGTGGTAAAAAGCCACATGCACAAAAAGGCACAGGTCGTGCAAGAGCAGGAACTATCAGAAGCCCAATTTGGGTTGGTGGTGGTAGAACTTTTGCAGCACAGCCAAGAGACCATTCTCAAAAAGTTAACAAGAAAATGTATCGAGCTGGTATGAAATCTATAATTTCAGAATTAACCCGTTCAGAAAGAATGATATTTGTAAGCAGTGTTACTATTAAAGAAGGCAAGACCAAAGAAGCGGTTAAGTTTTTAGCAAAACACAAAGTTGACAAAGGCATGATTGTAATGGATCAGTTAAGTAGTGAAGTTTTATTGGCTACTAGAAACATTCCAAATATTTATGTAACTGATGTTAAATCTTTAGATCCGGTATCGTTGGTATCTTCTAAGAAAGTTATCATGACATCAGCTGCAGCAGAAAAAGTTCAGGAGTGGTTATCATGAGTTTGACGAATTTATATACTACGGTACTTTCACCAATAATCTCTGAAAAGAGTAATCGTGTTGGTGAACAATCAAATCAATATGTATTTGAAGTAGCAGTAACATCTACCAAGAAAGAAGTTAAATCAGCTGTTGAAAAATTATTTGATGTTAAGGTTGAGCAAGTACAAATATTAAATGTAAAAGGTAAAACCAAAGCATTTAAAGGTAAGGCGGGCAAAAGAGCCGATTGGAAAAAAGCCTATGTTAAAATTCAGCAAGGTCAGTTAATTGACTTTGGTGTCGCGGAATAATCTGGAGTATAAAATGGCATTAATAGTAATGAAACCAACTTCGCCAGGTCGAAGAGGCACGGTACGAGTTAAAAGAGATGGTCTTTATAAAGGCGGTCCACTTGAAGCATTGGTTGAAAAGAAATCAAAAACCGGTGGTAGAAATAACAACGGAAGAATCACTACCCGTCATAAAGGTGGTGGACATAAGCAACGCTATAGAATCATAGATTTTAAACGCAACAGTAAGGACTCCATTGTGGCTAAAGTTGAGCGCATCGAATATGATCCTAATCGCACAGCTTATATAGCTTTGATTTGTTATTCTGATGGAGCACGTTCTTATATCATTGCTCCAAAAGGTTTGGAAGCGGGTATGAGCGTGCAGTCTGGTAACAATGCACCTATAAAAGTAGGTAATTGTTTGCCTTTAAGTAATATTCCTTTGGGTTCTGTAATACATTGTATTGAAATGAAGCCAGGAAAAGGTGCACAAATTGCACGTTCTGCCGGGGCTAATGTTCAGTTAGTTGCAAGAGAAGGACAATACGCAACGTTAAGATTGAGATCTGGCGAAATGCGTAAGGTTCCTGTATCTTGTCGAGCTTCTTTGGGTGAAGTGTCAAATGGTGAGCACAGTCTTGAAAAATTAGGTAAAGCTGGTGCCAGTCGTTGGAGAGGTATTAGACCTACGGTTCGTGGTGTTGCTATGAATCCAGTTGACCATCCACATGGTGGTGGTGAAGGTAGAACATCTGGTGGTCGTCATCCTGTAACTCCTTGGGGTATGAAAACTAAGGGTTATAAAACAAGAAAAAACAAGCGTACAGATCAGTATATTGTGCGTCGTAGAAACAAAAAATAGGTAAATAGATATGCCACGTTCTTTAAAAAAAGGTCCACACGTTGACCATCATTTAATGAAAAAAGTACTCAGAGCAGTTGAGGAAAATAATAAGCGACCAATTCAAACTTGGTCAAGACGGTCAATGATTTTACCAGAAATGGTCGGTTTAACAATTGCCATTCATAATGGTAGATTACATATTCCGGTTTTGATTTCTGAAGATATGGTTGGTCATAAGTTGGGTGAGTTTTCACCAACTCGTACATTTAAAGGTCACTCTGGTGACAAAAAATCTACATAGGTATGATGATGGAAATTACAGCAAAACACATGAGAGCAGCTATCTCTGCACAAAAAGTACGTTTGGTTGCAAACCAAATACGCGGAATGCAGGTTGAAAAGGCTGAACAATTATTGGCTTTTAGTCCAAAAAAAGCAGCACATTTGATTAAAAAAGTGTTGATGTCAGCGATTGCAAATGCTGAGCACAATGAAGGTCTGGATGTAGATGAGTTAATTGTTAGCACTATTACGGTAGATGAAGGCCCGACTTTGAAACGTGGTAGAGCACGTGCAAAAGGTAGGGGAACTAGAATTTTAAAAAGAACAAGCCACATCACTGTAAAAGTGGCTGAAGCTTCATAAGGGCAAGATTATGGGTCAAAAAGTACATCCAATTGGAATAAGACTAGGTATATCAAAGCCTTGGAATGCTACATGGTATGCAGATAAAAGAGAGTTTGCTGATTACCTAATTAAAGACATTAAAGTCAGAGCATATCTTAGAAAAGAGTTGGCAAATGCATCAGTTAGTAGAATTGAAATTGAGCGTCCAGCTAAAAATGCACGGGTAACAATTCATACGGCTCGTCCGGGTATTGTTATTGGTAAAAAAGGCGAAGATATAGAACGTTTGAAACAGACTATAACTAAGATGATGGGTGTTCCAACCCATGTAAATGTCGCAGAAATCAGAAAACCTGAATTAGATGCAGATTTAATTGCTCAAGGTATTGCATCTCAGCTAGAAAGGCGTATTATGTTCCGTCGCGCTATGAAGCGTGCGGTAAGTAGTGCTATGAGACTTGGTGCTTTAGGTATAAAAGTATCTGTAGGTGGTCGTTTAAACGGTGCGGAAATTGCCAGAACTGAATGGTATAGAGAAGGCCGTGTGCCTTTACATACATTTAGAGCAAATGTAGATTATGCAATGGGTAAAGCGCATACAACTTATGGGGTATTGGGCATAAAAGTATGGGTTTATAAAGGCGACGTATTTGATCTTCATGCAGCGCAAGAACAAGAACAAAAGAAAGGCAAGAAACGGAGATAAACGATGCTTCAACCTAAAAGAACAAAATTTAGAAAGCAGCAAAAAGGCCGCAACCGTGGTCTAGCACATGCTGGTAACAAAGTAAGCTTTGGTGAATTTGGTTTAAAAGCCACAGCCAGAGGTTTTATGACAGCCAGACAAATTGAAGCTGGTCGTAGAGCAATTACCCGTCACGTACGACGTGGTGGTAAATTGTGGATTAGAGTTTTCCCTGACAAGCCAATCACTGCAAAGCCAGTTGAAGTACGTATGGGTAAAGGTAAAGGTAATGTTGAGTACTGGGCAGCTGTGATCAAACCAGGTCGCGTGTTGTATGAAATTCAAGGTGTTACTGAAGAAGTTGCAAGAGCAGCATTTTCAAGAGCTTCTATGAAGTTTCCATTTACTACAACATTTGTAAAAAGAACGGTGATGTAGATGAATGTTAAGGAATTAAAAGCAAAAAATCCAGTTGAATTAAATGAAAGATTAACTGAATTATTAAAAAATCAATTTGATTTAAGAATGGCAAAAGGTAATGGTCAATTAACAAAGGGTCATGTATTAACGGAAGTTAGACGTGATATTGCAAGGGTTAAAACTATTATTAAACAAAATGAAGCAGGTAACAAATAATGACTACTGACAATAAAATATTGCGCACTAAGCAAGGCATCATCGTTAGTGACAAAATGGACAAAACGGTTACTGTTTTAATTGAGCGTAAAGAAAAGCATCCAATATATGGTAAGTATATTAAACGTTCAACTAAAATTCATGCACATGATGAAGACAACAGTTTTAAGATGGGTGACAATGTGAAAATCACAGAAACTCGTCCTTATTCTAAGACTAAATCTTGGAAAGTAGTTGGTTTAGTTAATGCTGCACAATAAGCTGCACAATAGCTAGTTTTTAAGCATTAAAGTATAGAGGTATAAACCATGATTCAAATGCAAAGTAGATTAAGCGCAGCTGACAACAGCGGTGCAAAAGAAGTAATGTGTATTAAGGTACTGGGCGGATCTAAAAGAAGATACGCAGGTATTGGTGACATTATTAAAGTAACAGTAAAACACGCTATTCCTCGTGGCAAGGTAAAAAAAGGTGAGGTTTATAATGCGGTTGTTGTACGTACACGTAAAGGTGTTAGGCGTCCTGATGGTTCTTTGATCCGTTTTGATGGCAATGCAGTTGTAATGTTGAACACCAAATTAGAGCCAATTGGAACACGTATTTTTGGCCCTGTAACCAGAGAATTGCGTTCAGAAAAGTTTATGAAAATTATTTCATTAGCTCCTGAAGTATTATAAGGTATTAAGATGAAACGAATTAAAAAAGGTGATGAAGTCATTGTAATTGCAGGACGTAGTAAAGGTACTCGTGGTGCAGTTCTTGAAACATTAAAAAACGACAGATTGATTGTTGATAACGTAAACATGGTTAAGAAACATGTAAAGGTTGATCCAAGTAATCCTGAAAAGCCAAGTGGAATTATTTCTAAAGAAGCGACAATTCACGTATCAAACGTTATGTTATTTAACGATGCTACTGGAAAAGGCGATAAAGTTAGCTTTAAAATTCTTAAAGATGGTAAAAAAATAAGAGTGTTTCGTTCTAACGGCGAAACAGTTGACGCATAAATAGAGTGGTATTATGACTAGATTAGAAACATATTATAAAGAAACAGTTATCCCTCAAATGATGAAGGATTTCAACTACAAAAATGTTATGGAAGTACCAAAGCTTGTAAAGATTGGTTTAAACATGGGTGTAGGTGACGCTGTTGGCAATAAGAAAATTATGGTTAACGCCACTGGTGATATGGAAGCAATTGCAGGACAAAAAGCATTGGTAACATTTGCTAAGAAGTCCGTAGCTGGTTTTAAAATTCGTGACGGGTGGCCAATTGGTTGTAAGGTAACTTTGCGCCGAAATAAAATGTATGAGTTTTTTGATAGGCTTGTGAATGTCTCTATTCCGAGGATTCGTGATTTCCGTGGAGTAAGCACTAAATCATTTGATGGAAGAGGGAATTACTCAATGGGCATTAGAGAACAGATTATTTTTCCAGAAATCGAATATGATAAAATTGATAAGATTCGAGGTATGGATATCACAATCGTTACAACGGCAAAAACTGATGAAGAAGCGAAAGCTTTATTAAAAGCATTTAGTTTCCCTTTCAAAAGTAAATAAGGTAAAGAACAATGGCAAAAGAATCGATGATTCAAAGAGATTTGAAAAGAACAAAAATTGTAGATAAGTATGCTAAGAAAAGAGCAGAAATAAAAGCTATCATTGCAGATCCTAAGGCGACTTATGAAGAAATGATGGATGCTCAGGTTCGTTTACAGAAATTACCAAGAAATGCTTCACCATCAAGACAAAGAAACAGATGTCAACTTTCTGGTAGACCAAGAGGTTATTACCGTAAATTTGGCTTAGCAAAAACACAGTTCAGAGAAGCTGCTATGCGTGGCGACATCCCTGGTTTAAAGAAAGCCAGTTGGTAATAGTTTAGACTAAAGACATTTAGATTAAATACCGCCAGGTAAAAATAGGAATAACATTATGAGTATGACAGATCCAATATCAGATATGCTAACACGCATTAGAAATGCACAAATGGTAGCAAAAAAATCAGTAATGATGCCAGCTTCAAAAATAAAAAAAGGCTTGTGTTCAGTATTGCAAAAAGAAGGATATATTCGTTCTTTTGAAATGGTTGACGCAAGTAACAGTGATACTGGTCACCCACAAATTAAAGTAAATTTGAAATATTTTCAGGGTAAGCCAGTAATTGAATACATAAATAGAGCCAGTAAGCCCGGTTTGCGTTTGTATAAAGGTAAGCATGAATTGCCTAAAGTAGATGCAGGTTTCGGTACAGCAATTATTTCTACTTCAAAAGGGTTGTTAACCGATTTTGAAGCAAGAGAAGCGGGTGTAGGTGGCGAAGTCATCTGTATCGTTAAGTAGGAGAATATAATGTCAAGAATAGCAAAAAGTCCAGTAGCAATACTTTCAGGTGTGAGTGTTGATATAAAAGGGCAAATAGTGACAGTAAAAGGTCCTAAGGGTACAGGTTCAATTGAATTACACGAAGCGGTATCAATTAAGGAAGATAACGGTACTTTATTGTTCGAACCAAAGAATGATTCGTCTATGCCAATTACTGGTACGATGAGATCATTGGTTAACAATATTGTTATCGGAGTTACTCAGGGATATGAAAAAAAATTATTGTTGGTTGGTGTTGGTTATAGAGCAACACTACAAGGTAAAGACCTTAAGTTGGCTTTAGGTTTTTCACATGATGTGATTTATAAAGCTCCTGAAGGAATCAGTTTTGAAGTGCCTAAGAACCAAACTGAAATTACAGTAACTGGCATTGATAAACAAAAAATTGGTCAAGTATGTGCTGAAATCAGAGATTTTAGACCGCCTGAGCCTTATAAAGGTAAAGGTGTTCGTTATGCTGATGAACATGTATTTAGAAAAGAAGCCAAAAAAGCATAATTAAATATTAGATTAATTAAACAAAAGAATATAAGGTCCGAGTAAAACAAAATGAGTAATACTAAAAATAAAGCAAGATTAAGAAGAGCAAAAACATCGCGTGCAAAAATTCGTACTTTGGATGTGCCTTCTTTATCAATTCACAGAACTGATAAAAATTTATATGCTCAAATACTTTCAGGTGATGGTTCACAGACAATTGCGAGTGCATCTTCATTAGAGAAAAAACTGATTAAAGCAAAAGCATCAGGAAAAAACATTGAAGCTGCTAAAATCATAGGTAAAGCAATTGCTGAAAGAGCTATAAAAGCAGGTGTCGATAAAGTTGCATTTGATAGATCTGGTTTTCTTTACCACGGTAAAGTAAAAGCATTAGCTGAAGCGGCAAGAGAAGCAGGTTTAACAATTTAAGCCTAGCGCGATTTGAGTCAAAACATAAAAATTAAATTTAAGGTAAAGAACAATGGCGAGCGTAGATAGAAATAAAGATGAAGGTGATGGCCTTTTAGAACGTTTGGTTGCGGTTAATCGTGTATCAAAAGTAGTTAAAGGTGGTCGTCAATTTAGTTTTACTGCACTAACAGTAGTTGGTGACGGTAATGGTAAAATTGGGTTTGGATACGGCAAAGCGAAAGAAGTGCCAATAGCAATTCAAAAAGCTATGGACAAAGCACGTAAAAATGTAATTCAAGTTGACCTAAAGGAAGGGACACTTTGGCACCCAATTAAAGCAAAACATTCAGGTTCTAAAGTTTATATGCAACCTGCATCTGACGGTACCGGTGTAATTGCCGGTGGTGCGATGCGTGCTGTATTTGATGTGGTTGGTGTACATAATGTACTGGCTAAATCACAAGGATCTAATAATCCGCAAAATCTAGTTAGAGCTACCATTAATGGTCTGAAGAATATAACTTCTCCAGATTCAATTGCAGCTAAACGTGGAAAAACTGTTGAAGAGGTAATGCAAAATCATGGCTAAAATTAAAAAAAGCTCTAAAGTGATTAGAGTTACCCTAACAAAAAGCACAATAGGTGCTTTAAAAAATCACAAAGCTTGTGTTATAGGATTAGGTCTTCGTAGAATGCGTCATACTGTTGAAGTAGCTGATACTCCTGAAAACAGAGGCATGATTAACAAGGCAATTCACTTATTGACAGTTGAAGAAACGAAATAATTAGGCGGATATTAAAATGCATTTAAATACAATAAAACCCGCTGCTGGTAGTAAGAAAGCAGCAAAAAGAGTTGGCCGAGGAATTGGGTCAGGTTTTGGTAAAACATGTGGTAGAGGACATAAAGGTCAAAAGTCACGTTCTGGTGGTTGGCACAAGGTCGGTTTTGAAGGTGGTCAAATGCCTTTACAAAAACGCCTTCCAAAATTCGGTTTTTCTTCAAGAATGGCAAAATACAGTGCAGAAGTTTGCTTGTATCATCTAGAAGCTTTGAAAACTGATAAAGTGGATTTGGCTGTACTTATTGAAATAGGTTTAGTGAAGAAATTTGTGAAAAAAGTCAAAGTTATTAATACTGGGACATTGAGCAAATCAATTAAAGTTGTGGGGTTGAACGTTACAAAAGGCGCTCAAAAAGCAATTGAAAAAGCAGGCGGATCAGTAGAGTAAATAATAATTATGTCAGCATCACAACAACAAGTACAAAAAATGTTAGGAAACAAAAACAATCTTTCTGAATTGAAATCGAGAGTTTGGTTTGTCGTTATTTCATTGATTATCTTCAGATTGGGTTCTTATATTCCAGTACCAGGCGTTAATCCAAAGGTTTTGTCTTCTATATTGGAATCGCAAAGCGGTGGGTTGCTTGACATGTTTAACATGTTTTCTGGTGGAGCATTGGGTAGATTTTCATTGTTTGCTCTTGGTGTGATGCCATATATTACTGCATCTATTATTATCCAGATACTTGGACACTCTATACCTTCGCTGAAAGAGTTAAAGAAAGAAGGTGAGTCTGGGCGTAAGAAAATCAATCAATACACACGATATTTTACAGTTGTATTGGCAGCATTCCAGGCATATGCTATTTCATTCTCATTGCAACAAATGGGTAGCAGTGGTGGTGTAGAAGTCGTTCCTAATCCAGGTTTTGGATTTTTATTTCCAGCGACTATATCTTTAACAGGTGGAACATTATTCCTTATGTGGCTGGGTGAACAAATTACTGAGCGTGGTATTGGAAATGGTATTTCATTAATCATTTTTGCTGGTATTGTAGTTGGTTTACCTTCTGCTATAGGTACAACATTTTCAATGGTGAGCGAAGGCAATTTAAACGCTCTAGAAGCATTGTTTTTCTTAGTACTTGCACTTGGCATTACTTATTTTGTGGTTTTTGTTGAAAGAGCCCAAAGAAGGATAACCATGCAGTATGCTCAAAGAAGAGGTAGGATGGCAGCAAATATGCAAAGTTCATATCTACCATTAAAGGTAAACATGGCAGGTGTAATCCCTGTTATCTTTGCATCAAGTTTGGTCTTGTTTCCAGGAACACTGGCTCAATTTTTGAGTGAGAACGAAGGTTGGGGTTGGTTGGTCGATGTATCACAATGGTTGTCTCCTGGAAATGTCTTGTATATGATTATGTTTGGTGGATTAATTGTCTGGTTTGCATTCTTTTATACAGCATTGACATTTGATCCCAATGAAATGGCCGATAATTTGAAACGTTCTAGTGCAGTTGTTCCAGGTATAAGACCAGGAAGGCACACAGCAGATTATATTGATAACGTTACAACTAAAATTACTTTTTGGGGAGCTTTGTACTTACTAGGAGTAAGTTTGATGCCTCAATTTATATTAAATATTTGGTCGGTTCCATTTGCTTTGGGTGGTACCTCTTTGTTAATCGTTGTCGTGGTGGCAATGGATTTTATGGCACAATTACAAACACATTTAATGTCAGGCCAGTACGATAGCTTGATGAAAAAATCAAATTTAAAGAATTACGGTAAATCTGGTGTTCAAAAAAGTTAATTAAATTTATTAACGGATATTTATCCGTATTTAATACGGGTAAAAGGAATACACAGTAAACAACTCTAGACTACGTGCGTAATGCGTAAAAGATGATTTAGAGTATATAATGATTTTATTGAATCTTATAAATATTGCTAAATAGTGATGTTATTATTGAGATTCATGAATTAATTGCATTAAAGACAAAGGCTTGTTTGCTTATTTGTCTTTTTTTGCTGTATAATGCACGGCTTTTTTAAGCCAAAGTAGTTTTATAAGTGTATTTAATTTTGTATTGAATACTCGATAAAACAACAGAAATAATACTATTTTAGGAGAATTAAATGGCGCGTATAGCAGGTGTCAATATACCAGTTTATAAACATGCGTGGATAGGTCTTACCAGTATCTACGGTATAGGCAGAACCAGAGCATATCTCATTTGTGAGAACGCAGGTGTGAACCCAACAACTAAAGTAAGAGATTTAGATGAAGGTTCATTGGAAAAAATCCGTGGCGAAATTGCCAAGTTTGATGTTGAAGGTGACTTAAGAAGAGAAGTTGCTATGGACATAAAGCGTTTGATGGATTTGGGTTGTTACCGTGGTTTAAGACACAGAAGAGGCTTGCCTTGTCGTGGTCAAAAAACCAAAAATAACGCTCGTACAAGAAAGGGTCCTAAAAGACCTATTAAGCGTTAATCAACAAATCGGATAAATAAACGAGAAAAAGTTATGGCAAAACCACAGAAAACAAAGAAAAAAGTAAAAAGAACGGTTGTTGATGGAATCGCACACGTTCATGCTTCTTTTAATAATACAATTATCACATTAACAGACAGACAAGGAAATGCACTGGCTTGGGCTACTGCTGGTGGTGCTGGCTTTAGAGGTTCTCGAAAGAGTACACCTTTTGCTGCACAGGTTGCTGCAACCAATGCTGGTAAAATTGCACAAGATTTCGGACTTAAAAATCTAGAAGTGCGTATAAAAGGACCAGGACCTGGCCGAGAATCTTCAGTTCGTGCATTGCACAGTCTAGGTTATAGAATTACAAATATTATAGATGTTACGCCAATACCACATAATGGTTGCCGCCCATCTAAGAAAAGAAGAGTGTAAGGAGTAATATTATGGCTAGATATATTGGACCTACTTGCAAATTAGCAAGACGTGAAGGCACTGACTTGATGTTGAAATCACCAGCAAGAGCTGTTGAAACTAAATGTAAACTTGATCAAGTTCCTGGACAACATGGTGCAACTATGCGCCGTGGTAAGCCAACGGACTATGCGTCACAGTTACGTGAAAAGCAAAAAGTTAGAAGAATTTATGGTGTTTTAGAAAAACAATTCAGAAACTATTATAAAAAAGCGGCTAAGCAAAAAGGCGCAACAGGTGAAAACTTATTAAAACTTCTTGAAACACGTTTGGATAATGTTGTTTATAGAATGGGTTATGCAGTTACTAGAAGTGAAGCAAGGCAATTGGTATCACACAAGGCAATTGAAGTGAATGGCAAAACTTGTAATATCCCTTCTTTACAAATCCATGAAGGAGATGTTGTTTCAATACGTGAAAAAGCTAAAAAGCAATTGCGTATAAAAGAAGCATTGAGTTTATGGCAAGAAATGAGCTTATTCGCTGATTGGGTTTCAGTTGATGCGGGTAAAATGACAGGCACATTTAAAAATGTACCAACAAGAGAAGACTTACCAGCAGAGATTAATGAAAATCTAATTGTGGAATTGTATTCTAAATAAATAACTAACGAGGAATTTCTTATGTCAGATATTTTGGCAAAATTACTGCGTCCAAGAGTGGTATCAGTAAAAGAAGAATCAGCAAATAAAGCGGAAATTGTAATCGAACCATTGGAAAGAGGTTTCGGTCATACACTGGGTAATTCATTTAGAAGACTTTTGTTATCTTCAATTCCAGGTTATGCCATTACAAATATCCAAATTGATGGTGTTTCACACGAATTTTCAACCATAGAGAACGTAAAGGAAGATGTTGTTGAAATATTACTAAATCTTAAAGGAGTCGCGATTTCTGTTGAAGGTCGCGAAGAAGAAGAATTTGAAATATCATTGTCTAAAAGTGGCGCAGGTGTCGTAACTGCTGGCGATCTTCAAATGTCTGATGGCATGAGTGTCGCTAATCCTGACCATGTGATTTGTCACTTGTCAGGCAAAGGTTCAATTAATATGACTATGCTTGTTAAAGAAGGTATAGGTTATGAGCCAGCCAATAAGAACTTGAAAGATGAAGAGTCACGTTCAATTGGATCCCTGGTACTAGATGCCAGTTATTGTCCTGTTAAACGCGTTTCTTATGAAGTTGAAAATGCACGAGTAGAACAAAGAACTAACTTAGATAAGTTGATTCTTAGCATTGACACTGATGGCTCAATTACTGCTGAAAAAGCAATACAAATGGCCGCAAGGATTTTAATTGAACAAATGGCTGTATTTGTTGATTTTGAAATGTCTGCTCCATTAGAAGAAGAATCAGAAGAAGAGAAGTTGAATCCAATTTTACTTAAGCCAATTGATGAGCTTGAGCTAACAGTTAGGTCAGCTAACTGCTTAAAGGCAGAAAATATACAATATATTGGTGATTTAATCCAAAGAACGGAAGTTGACTTGTTGAAAACTCCTAACTTAGGTAAAAAATCATTGAATGAAATAAAAGCCGTTCTTGCAGAAATGGGTTTGAATTTTGGTGTTCGCATAGACAACTGGCCACCAGCTTCAATTCGCACTGTAGAACGTTTACTAGGATAATAGGTGAAATAAAATGCGTCATAGAAAATCAGGTCGTCAACTTAATAGAAACAGTTCACATCGTAAAGCGATGTTTCGTAATATGGCTGCTTCTTTATTTGAACATGAATTAATCAGAACTACTTTACCTAAAGCAAAAGAACTGCGTATGGTTGCTGAACCTTTAATCACTATTGCGAAAACAGACAGTGTTGCAAACAGAAGATTAGCTGCATCTAGATTGCCTAGTGAACGAAAGGACGTGGTTAAAAAACTATTTGAAAAATTAGGTACAAGATACTCAGACCGTCCAGGTGGGTACTTGAGAATATTAAAGTGTGGTTACCGCACTGGTGACAATGCACCTATGGCCTATGTTGAATTGGTAGATAGACCAAGACCAACAGCTTCAACTGAAGATTAAATTCAGTTTGAAATGATTTTAAAAAACCCAGTTTTTCTGGGTTTTTTTTCGCATCAAATTTGTTGAACATGAGTAAACTTATGAGAATTTGGGATTTTTGAAATAATTTAATTAAAAATCATAAAATTAGTCGTATAAATAAATACTGCCGTTACAATTCATCATTCGTATTAACAATGTAAGTTTTTCAATATGTATGTAAAATCATTAAGACTGTATAGTTTTCTTCCTGTATTGGCCACAGTGTCAATGTTGGCTTACGCCTATTATGTACAATATGTAGATTATCTCGACCCATGTCCTCTTTGTTTGGTTCAACGTTTGGTCATATTAATTATCGGAATACTTTTCTTATTGACTTTTATTTACCCTCCACAATACATATTTAGAAAAGTATTTGCTGTGTTGATTACTTTAACATCAATTGTGGGTGTATTGGTCTCAGCAAATCATGTTCGTTTACAGCACTTACCAGCAGATGAAGTACCAGCATGCGGACCTGGATTATCTTATATGTTGGATACTCTGCCATTGGGAGAAGTATTTAAAAATCTTTTTACAGGATCTGGAGAATGCGCTGAAATTACTTGGCGATTTCTTGGTCTTAGTATGCCTACATGGACATTAATTACTTTTGTGGGATTTATTATCTATACACTAATTTGGACGAAACTAAAAAAATCATGAATACAATAAATAAACAATGGTCTCCAGAAAGCTGGAAACTTAAAACTGTAAGACAACAAGCGACTTATCCAAATAAAGTTGCATTGGATAAGGCAATTAATAAATTGTCGAATATGCCACCATTGGTCACTTCATGGGAAATTTTTAAATTAAAAGAAAAATTAGCAGAAGTGCAAAATGGCAAAAGGTTTTTAATTCAAGGTGGAGATTGTGCAGAAAGTTTTGATGACTGTAACTCACCTATAATTTCAAATCGCATTAAAGTCTTGTTACAAATGAGTTTAGTTTTGATTCATGGTTTGAAATTGCCGATTGTACGAATTGGAAGATTTGCTGGCCAATATGCTAAACCTCGCTCAGCTGATCTTGAAACCAAAGATGGTGTCTCTTTGCCTTCTTATCGTGGAGATTTGGTCAACAAAATTGCCTTTGATGAAAAGTCACGAGTACCTGACCCTTCACGCATGTTAGTCGGACATGCCTCTTCAGCCATGACCTTGAACTTTGTAAGAGCACTAATAGATGGCGGCTTTGCGGATATAAGACACCCTGAGTATTGGAACTTAGCTTGGTTGGAGCATTCTGGTGATTCGACTGAATACCAAGATATGATGAAAAAAATCAGTGAATCTATAGGATTTGCAGAAATCTTGGCAGGCCGTCGATTGGGCAATTTATCACGTGTTGATTTTTATTCATCTCATGAAGCCTTACACTTACATTATGAACAAGCGTTAACTCGAGAAGTTCCTCGACAAGATGGGTTCTTTAATTTGGGAACGCATTTTCCATGGATTGGTTTGAGGACCAATCAATTAGACAGTGCTCATGTTGAGTTGTTAAGAGGCGTTAATAACCCGATTGGCATAAAGGTGGGTAAAGAAACAACTAAAGATCATTTGCTTGGTTTAATCGAAGCATTGAATCCAAGCAATGAAGAAGGTAAGATTACTTTGATTCATCGATTTGGTGCCGACAACATTGAAGCGAACCTTCCAAGGTTAATTAAGATCTTACAAGAAGAAGGTTATGGTGCAGTTTGGTGTTGTGATCCTATGCATGGAAATACCGAAAGTACATCTAATGGTTATAAAACGCGTAAATTTAACAATATCAAACGTGAAGTAGAATTAGCGATGGAAATTCATAAGTCGGAAAATTCATACCTTGGTGGAGTTCATCTTGAATTGACAGGTGAAAATGTGACAGAATGTTTGGGCGGTGCGCGTGAGTTAAATGAGAAAGATTTAGAACGTGCTTATAAAACACAAGTAGATCCAAGGTTAAATTATGAGCAATCGTTAGAGATGGCGATGGCAATCGTATCAAAATACAATCAGTAACACTTGACTATTTCTACAAGGGGGTAAGTAATGTCAAATATATCGGTACATTCAGAAATTGGTAAGCTAAATACTGTCATTATCCATCAACCAGGCAATGAGATGGAAAATATGACGCCAGCTACAGCACAGGAAGTGTTGTATGATGACATCTTAAATTTAGACTTGGCTTTAGAAGAACATCGTCAATTAACTGGAGTACTGCGCAGGATTGCAAAAGTGCATGAGTTTTCAGATTTGTTATGTGACGTATTAAAAGACGACAAAGTTAAATTGCAGGTATTAAAAGATGTTTGTAATTTATATGGACATCCTGAACTTATCGATGATTTGGCACAATTAGAACCTTGCGTGCTATCAGAACAATTTTTTGCAGGTACATTGTTAGAGAAAAATACTTTAGAAAGATTTTTGAGTGATTCAAGACATGCTATTCCGCCTTTGCCTAATGCTTTTTTTACCCGCGATGCAGTCATGTGCGTGTATGAAAATATCATTATTGGCTCTATGGCTCATAAAGTTAGACTGACTGAAGCTTTATTGTTGAGATATATATTTAGTCATCATCCAGCCCTAGGCGTTAATAATTTTTATCACGATGGCACCAGAAAGCAAGTAGAAGAAGTCACGGTTGAAGGTGGTGATATCTTGGTTATAAAAGAGAATTTATTAATAGTAGGCTTCAGCGAAAGAACTTCTGCAAAAGCCATTGATACTCTTGCAAAAGAAATGTCCAGAGACAAAGAAAATCTAGATATTATCGTAGTAGGTTTGCCTAAAATTAGAGCAACTATTCATTTAGATATGATTTTTACCATGTTAGATGTGGATAAATTCATGGTATTTCCACCTTTGATCACAGGACCAAATAAGTGCAAAGCCTATCACATGCAATGCAGCAATGGTAGTATCGTATCAATCACTGAATATTCAGGCTTGCCGAAAGCCATGCGTTCATTGGGTCTTGAGGCCACTTTTATCAATTGTGGTGGAGATAAACCTTTTGCTCAAGAAAGAGAGCAGTGGACCAGTGGAGCAAATTTTTTCACCTTTGCTCCTGGCCAAATTATCGGTTATACCCATAACAAGGAAACGTTTAACGCTCTAGATAAAGCAGGTTTCGAAATAATTACAGCCAATGATATTATTACAGATAAGAAAACCATTGATAATGGCCGTTTGATTGCTGTTGCTATGGATGGAGCGGAATTGAGTCGTGGCGGCGGTGGCTGTCGCTGTATGACAATGCCTGTACATCGAGATAAAGTGAACTGGTAGACAAAATTAAAATCAATAATCGGATAGAATTTGAAATTAAAAATCTGTGAATGAATAATCCAAAATCTAATACAAGTGACACCATTCAACTGAACATTTTTGTCTTGGTTGTATTTAGTACAGTTGTATTGCTGTTTATTAATTTCTTCTTTTATAATTTCAAAGATAAATTCAACCTCTTTGAATTTTTTTCTGATTTATTTTTGTTGTTAACAACATTCTATTTGATCTACATTACACACAAGAACAGTACGGTTAGAAGTGGTTTTTATTACTATACTTCTATTGGATTTTCTTTTGTTTTTTTTAGTTTGTTGGTCCTTACATTGAACAATATATTTGTTTACCCTAAGTTAGTCGTAGACTTGTCGGTCAAATCATTGTTTTTACTTGGCTATAGTTTGTTGGCTATTGGAGTGACCAAATGGATTCATTACAACGAATCAAAAAGAAAAGAATTAAGCTTGCAAGCCAATACTGATGAACTAACAGGATTGTTGAATCGAAGATCATTCACTAACTATATTAAATTTGAATTTTTCAACTCTCAAAGAAGCGCGACACTGTTTTCATTGATTATTATTGATGTTGATTTTTTTAAGCGAGTCAATGATGAACATGGGCACTTGGTTGGAGATGAAGTGTTAATAAAACTGGCTCATATTTTGAAAACCGGTTTTAGAAGGTCAGATAAAGTATCCAGATGGGGTGGAGAAGAATTTGCTATTTTGTTGCCAGATACCAATTTAGAAAATGCCATCAATGTTGCTAATAAATTGAGATTAAAAGTTGCTGAACAAACGTTTATATTATCTACTATTGAGATAAACCTTACAATTAGTGCAGGAGTATCAGAATCTTTAACTACGGATACTGATGTTGATGATATAATCAAACGAGCAGATGAGGCATTGTATCTTGCAAAAAAATCCAGGAACTCAGTGCGCTCTATAAAATCTTAATAGCATAGAGACCTTTACATAACCTTTAGAATGAGTTGTGCAAGTGTCCTAACTTACAATTCAACTTAAATATACTCTTAAAAAACATGGCAATACTTTCCTTAATAAATGTCTCGTTAGATTTTGGTGCAGAACCACTTTTAGACGAAATCAACTTTTCCATCAACAAAGGACAAAAAATTTGTCTAATTGGCAGAAACGGTGAAGGAAAATCGTCCCTAATGAAATTACTCACCGGTGATTTACCTCTAGAACATGGTGAGATTCGAAGACATGGATCGGCCAAAGTAGGAATGATGGAACAAAATGTCCCTACCAATAAGGACAACGATGACATTTATACATTGGTTGCAAAAGCGTTAGGTAGCGCTGGTCAAGACATCATTGCTTATCATCATGCACTAAACAATGATCTTGATACCATAGATGCCATTGGTGAGCGCATTACAGAGAGTGATTCATGGACATTACTCAACACCATTGAAACAGTGATTTCCCAATTAAATTTAGACAAGGATCAAACCTTCAACGAATTGTCCGGAGGAGTTAAGAGGCGAGTAGTACTGGCGCGGGCCTTGGTTCAAGAACCTGATCTATTGTTATTGGACGAACCAACAAACCATTTGGATATTGAAACCATTATTTGGTTAGAAAAATTTGTTCGGGGCTTAAATATAGCGGTACTATTTATTACCCATGATAGGGCTTTTTTAAAGAATATTGCAACAGGTATTTTAGAACTAGATCGTGGAAAAATTCATTACTATGACTGTGACTACAATACATATTTGGTCAGAAAAGATGCACGCTTGGACGCTGAAGACAGAGAAAATAAACTGTTTGATAAAAACCTAGCCAAAGAAGAAGTTTGGATACGCCAGGGCATCAAAGCACGAAGAACGCGCAATGAAGGACGTGTTAGAGAACTAAAGAAGCTTAGAATTGTTCGTAGCCAAAGACGTGTACAAAGCGAATCGGCACAAGTTCAAATAAACATAGCAGAGAAATCGGGCAAAAAAGTCATTACTGCAGAGAATATCAGTTTCGGTTGGGGCGAAGGCGATTCTAAAAAAATCTTGTTTGAAAAATTTTCAACCAAAATACGCCGTGGAGACAAAATTGGTATCATCGGTAAAAATGGCGTAGGAAAGACAACACTGGTGAACATGTTATTGGGTGAGTTAGAGCCATTAACAGGTACTGTAAAACATGGTGTGGGTTTAGAAATAGCCTATTTTGATCAGTTAAAAGGCAATTTGAATTTAGAAGACACTGTAGCCAATAACTTAAACCAAGGCACAGATGAAATAGTCATCAATGGTCAGCCAACACATGTGATTTCATATTTGCAAAAATTCTTATTCAGACCCGATAAAATTCGCGCACCAGCCAAAGTATTATCAGGTGGAGAGCGTTCGCGTTTGCTACTCGCAAGATTGTTTGCACGTCCAGCAAACGTATTGGTTTTAGATGAGCCGACCAATGATTTGGATATGGAAACCTTGGATTTATTACAAGAGCAACTGTATGAATTTCCAGGAACTGTTTTATTGATTAGTCATGACAGAGATTTTATCGATCAAATAGCTACCCAAACCTATGTGTTTGAGGGCAATGGTCATGTTCAGGAATATGTGGGTGGCTATCAAGATTATTTATTACAAAGACCTGATATTGAACAAGTCAAAGTAGTAAAAGAAAAAAAAGGCAAGCCCAGTAATCAGTCAACCACTACTTCTAAAAAGTTATCATTCAAAGATCAATTTGAGTTAGATAATCTTCCCAAAGAAATAGACAAGCTAGAAACTCAACTGGAAGAATTAAACAATACCATGGCAGAAGCTGACTTCTATCAAAAAGATGCGCATACAGTAAAGCAAACTACTCAAAAGCAACAGAAAATATCTGCTGAATTGAAAGCAAAATACTCCAGATGGGATGAGTTAGAAGCTTGACATACCTCTGTAGGAGCACGATTTATCGTTAATATAAAGATGTAAATAGATGGTTGTCTTTATGTGAGTTGATGTGGGATAAGCTCCTAGGTGCTTGTCCGGGAATAGCAAGAAAATTGTTGTCTATACTGAGTTGGTGAGAGTTTTAAGTGTTTCCTGAAATTGTGCCTTAATGTTTCTGGTTTTTCAAAACCTGAATTATAGGCAACCATATCAATTGAGTCATTGGTTTGTTCCAACAATCGTTTGGCTAAATTCAAGCGTTGTTGGTTTAACCACTCTTTTGGACTCATATTAAGCGACGTCCTAAATTTGCGATCAAAAGTTCGGCGTGACGTATTAGCCTTACTTGCCATGATGTTAATATCAATTTTATTGGACAGTTGCGATAACGCCCAGTCAAGAGTCGCAGCAAATTGATTGGGCTTTTCTATAATCGGCGTTTCTACATATTGTGATTGACCACCATTTCGCTGGGCTGCTAAAACCATTCTTCTAGCTGATTGATTGGCAATTTCATACCCAAAATCATCACGAATCACTTCTAAACACAAATCTATTGCAGAGGAACTGCCTGCGGAACAGCCTACCTTTCCATCGTATTGGTACAAGACATCTTGTTTGTATTGAATATGTGGGAAACTCTTTTCAAATACATCTGCATATAACCAATGTGTAGTTGCTGGCCGACTATCAAGTAAGCCTAGTTCTGCCAGTACAAAGGCTCCAGTACACAAAGAAATAACTCTACCGTTACGACTATATACATCCAATATCGCATTAGACATGTTTGGTTTTAATTTTAATTTACTAAAAGACCAACTGGGGATAATGACCATGTTATAGCTATCAAGATTTTCAACATGCTTTACTTCAATATTTACATTTGATTGGCCATTGATTTTTAAGGGAGACTTGTAAAAACTAACAACATCGGTTTGGTACCAATCATCTATTTCCGGACGCTTGCTACCAAATAAATCTGTGGCGCAAGCAAGTTCAAATAATGACAAATTTGGTGATACAAGTATTGCTACTTTTTTCATAAAGTATAAATTTTTAAAATTGGCTGAATATTAACGCATATTGTCTGTAAAGACAATTTTATAATTAAATCAAATCATCATAATGAAGCATGTGTATTTTTACAACTTATTGACAGTTACAAAAGTTGTGTAAATATTTCACTTATATTTAATTAATTATTAGGAGAATAAAATGATTGCAACAGAAACCCTATTGTTATTCCTTGCGACAACATTTGTCGTTGTCCTTTCACCAGGCCCAGCAGCGATAGCTGTAACAGCCGAAGCTGCGTCTAACGGGTTCAAAAGATCAACTTGGGTTATACTTGGTATAGCAACAGCGAATATTGTCTTTTTTGTTTTATCTGCTACGGGCATAGCCGCGCTAATAATAGCTTCTCATACCATTTTCACAGCAATAAAATGGGTAGGAGTCTTATATCTCCTCTATCTTGGACTCGGTGCGATTTTTAGTGAATCAGGCCCTATAAAAATCAAGCCTTCAAACATAGAAAAGGGTAAGCCACATAAAGTGTTTTTAAGAGGCTTTATTTTGGAAATATCTAATCCCAAAGCACTAATATATTTTTCGGCATTACTGCCACAATTTATCAATATATCTAATCCCCTAGTTCCCCAACTTGTCATATTATGTGCAATAACAATTTTCATCGATTTTTTTTGTTACTCTCTTTATGGTTACCTTGGCTTTAAATCTGTTAATGTGGGAATTAAACCAATGGTAATTAAAATAATTAATCGTACAGCTGGTAGTATGTTAATCTTTGCAGCATTTAAAATGGCAACAGTAGAACGGTAACAAAACCCATTTATGAAAGTCACTTGTGGAGGATTTGAAATCATCAGATGACATTAAAGTTCTAAGGTGCTAAGGTTGATAGTTATTTTAATCTAGATTAATAGAGGCATTTACAATGAATAAACAAGCCATAAATCTAAAACACAAACTATCCATGATTAATGATCATTGGAAGCCTAGAGTTATTGCAGAGATGAATGATTACCAATTTAAATTGGTCAAAGTAAAAGGTGAGTTCGTTTGGCACAATCATCCTGATACCGATGAAACTTTTATCGTGATAGAAGGCAGCTTGGACATTGAATTTAGAGAGGGTAAAGTCACTCTAGAAAAGGGTGAAATGTATGTTGTACCTAATGGTGTTGAGCATAAGCCTGTTGCACATAAAGAATGCCAACTAATGGTGATTGAACCCAAAGGAGTTGTTAATACTGGAGATAAGGACAGTGAATTAACCGCTCAAAATGATGTGTGGATATGAAAAATAAAAACATACGCCAGCTAGGCATGCTTCGCCAAAGTCACCAATATTGGTTGGACATTATGGCACAATCAAAATATTTGGATAATAGTATAGATTGGTACAACCAAGGAACATTGGTTGATTTGTTGGAAACCCGAGTGGCAAAATTGTTGGGCAAAGAAAAAGCCTTGTTTGTGTATAAAGGCACCGCTGCACAGTTGATCGCAATGAAAGTTGCCAGTGAATCACGCAACAATAAGAACATTATTCTTCATCCCAAAAGCCACATTGCGTTTGATGAGGAAAATGCTTATCAAACATTAACAGGTTTGAAAGGCATCACCATTGGTACGGATTTTGAACCCTTTAATTACCAGAATGTTAAATCCATCACCGAAAAAGCAGCTGCACTGGTGGTTGAAATGCCCTTGCGAAGAGTGGGATTTAAACTCACCCCATGGGAGGAGTTGCAACAAATGAGTGATTGGGCTAAACAGTCAAATACACATTTTCATATGGATGGGGCACGTTTATGGGAATCCACTCATTATTACAACAAGACTTTGGCAGAAATTTCATCATTATTTGATTCGGTCTATGTATCTTTGTACAAAGGCTTGGGTGGCATGAATGGCAGTTTGTTGGCAGGTACGTCTGAGTTTATCGAGCAATGCAAAGTATGGCGTAAACGCATGGGAGGGAATTTGTGGTCAGCCTTTCCTATGTTGATCACCGCTTTAGAAGGGTTGGATAATAATTTATCAGAAATACCTTCATGGGTCGAAAGAGCACATGAAATAGCCAAAGATTTAGCAAAAATTAATGGTATGACCGTTAATACACCTCAGACCAATGGTTTTCTCATTTTTGTTGAAGGAGATAGGCAACTGCTCAATGACAAAGCGAAACAATTAACCCAAGAAATGGGTATCAATTTGTTTTTTGCTTTTAACAATACAGCCAACCCGAATATCCAAGTGGCAGAAATTCAAGTTGGGGTAGGGTCTATTGAAATTACAAACAAAGAAATTAGTCATTATTTTGAACAATTGTTAAGTTGATTATAAAAATGAAGACCAATAATCCTCACTTTATTATTCGCCAAGCTACAGTAGATGATTGCAAATTAATCTATGAATTTATCCTGGAGTTGGCAACATTTGAAAAACTGGCACATGAAGTGGTAACTGATGTTAAAACACTAGAAAATAATTTGTTTGGAGAAAATCAATATGCCAAAGTAATTATTGGTGAATACAAAAATAACCCCGTATCTTTTGCACTCTATTTCCACAATTTTTCAACCTTTCTTGGCAAACCTGGCCTGTACTTAGAAGACCTGTATGTCAAACCTGAAATGCGCGGTAAGGGGTTAGGAAAAATTCTATTGGCCTATTTAGCAAAAACAGCCATTGATAGCGGCTGTGGCCGTTTTGAATGGTGGGTATTGGATTGGAACAAGTCCGCAATAAATTTTTACAAGTCAATTGGCGCAGAACCCATGGATGATTGGACGGTCAATCGTGTCTCAGGAAAAAATCTAATAGAATTGGCACAATCATTTGATCATAAGAAATCATGAAATTTCATTTAGCACAAATCAATATTGCTCAAGGAAAAGATGCAGTAGAATCAAAGACAATGAAAGGTTTTGTCGATAGACTGGATGAAATTAATGCTTATGCAGATCAAGCCGATGGCTTTGTTTGGCGACTACAATCAGAAGAGGGAGATGCGACAAGTATCCAAGCTTTTGAGGACCCAAACTTGTTGGTCAACATGAGTGTGTGGAAAGACATAGAATCATTGAAAAACTTCGTTTATAAAACATTTCATGTTGAGTTGATACAAAATCGTGATGCTTGGTTTGATAAAATCTTGAATGTTCATCAAGCTCTATGGTGGATACCACAAAATACCACTCCAACCATACAAGAAGCGAAAGAAAAATTAGAACACTTGCAAGAATTTGGGCCCACTCAAAAATCCTTTACATTTTCAAAGAGTTTTCCACAACCAAAATAATGACAATTTAAAGTATCTCTGGGTAAATAAGCGTTAACCCCAATTTGCAATTATAGGTACTTTTCCATGTGAATTGATGTCCACATTTTGCCCTGCCAAAAAGTGAATTTTTTGATGCGAGCAATCTCTTGATAGTCGTTGTTTTTGTACAATTTGAGGGCAGGCTCGTTGAATGCAAATACCCCTAACTCAATCCGATTAAGACCTTGTGATTTAATCTGATTTTCAAGATACACCAGTGCTTTTGTGCCCACACCTTTATTGCGCCCAAATATTTCTCCTATTCCCATGCCAATCCAAGCTGTATTTGGTTCGTTTTTATATAAATGCATGAAATCTGTTTGAAAATTCATTTGACCGACGAGTTGATCTTCTAAATAAATTAAATAGGTGTAACAATGTTCGAGGCGTTTTATAAGAGAATCTAAGGTAATATGGGTTTGGGTATCAATATCAGCTTGGGTGCGGTTAGGCCGCATCAAAGGCTTAAGCACTGGATCATTGTCCCACTTGTTGAAAGCAGCGGCAATTTCAGGTGTAGGTTTAGTAAGTTGAATAAATTTTATTTTCTTCATTTAGTTAGTCACTTAATATATTCACATCAATACAATATCATCTTAGTTGTGTATTTTTCCATAGAATTTATCTTTCCACAATTTTTTAATAAAATGGCATTCTCGATAAGGCAATGTTCTGTCAATAGTGAATTCAAATAAAAAAAGGGTATTTCCAAAATGTTGAAAACACCCTTTTTCTTTTAAGAACTAAAGCTCTAATGAAAATTAATTATTTTCTTTGGTCTGATTTCTATAAAGTATACCGAACATAGTCAACATCATCAATAATAATGCCAAGGTGCTTAATGTTGGAACTGGCACGGCAGGTGCGACATATGTTGTATTTATGTTTAGGTTATCAAAATCTCCGACCTCTCCAAATTGAAAGTTATCACTTAAAATAACAACTTGTTCAACAGTGTCTGCAGCATATACACCAGCAGCACCTGAATAGAATAATGACCCATCAATGTAGTAATCAATGCTGTTAAGTATAGGGTTTGAAATGACTTGTAAGTTAAAATAGGTATTTACTGGCCATGCTACAGTTGTATCAATAAATGCCAATCCAGCACCAACATCGTCTAGTATGAAAATATTGCCAAGCCAGTTAAAATTTATTCTCCAAGTTAATAGTCCCAATGAAGGAGCTTGTCCTATAACGTCATAATCAGCACCACCACCAGCAGATATCAAAATATCTACACTGACCGAAGTGATTTCTGTATTGGGTTGTGGTCCTATATTGGGGCTGAATCCACCTGTTAAGGTTCCGGCTGCAACACCAGGGTCATTTGCAATTCTTAAATGTTGTACTCCCAGGGCAGGGTTGGATGATTCTATGGTAGTAGCTGACGTTCCGAAATTTGACCAACCTGCCTGTGTTCCTAAAAAGCCAGTTGCAAATCCTTCAGAGACCTCAAAACCAGTAATGGATCTAGCAGCGGGAACTACAGGTGTTGGACTGCTGGTGGTTGTTAATAATCCAGTTGAAGTGCTTGTTAAGGGTTTTGCATTTAATGTGATGGCAGAAATACACAAAGCCACAATAGTTACTAGTTTAATTTTCATTTACTCTCTCTTATTTAAATTTGCGATATGATTCACAATCTTAACAAAAAATTAACAGCAACAAAATGATTATTTGGCATTGTAGCGGTTTATATACTAAATTTTTTCCAGTAAATTTGAAATGAATAATTAATGCAAATAAATTTACATTTAGTAAGTTGAATTAACAAAATTTGGGAGGTTGCACTATTTAAATGGTATACACTAAAAAGTCTGAATATCTGTAAAATAGAAGTTCAGACAGTTTTAGTTTTTTTCTATTCGTCTAACAATTCGACTTTAATCATATTGTCATTAGAATTCCTGTCAATCATCTTGATATAGGGATCAATGCCTGCATATTTTGGCAGCTCATTGACTTCAAAGGTGAATGTGTTTTCACCCGTTTTAACAAATTCTTTATCGAATTTTAAAACGTGTGAGTCGTCTTTGGCTGTATCTGGATCAGTTGAGAATATCCCAATATCAAAATAATCTTCAACCACATCTTTGGTTTCTTCACCTTTGCCATCGGCATAATACTTATCGGCTTCGATGCTTAGTTCCACTTGGTAGTTACCATTGGCTAGTTTTTTAGCGGTGGCTTTTTTGGTTTTTAAATCAAATATAGTAATTTTAGTAAACATATCATCAATGAATTTCATATCATCATTACTGGCCACTGCTTTAATATGCCTCACTAAATCCAATGTGGTTGGATAAGGATCGGACTGATATTGAAATTCAGTCAGTAAATTTCGCAAGGCCGTATTGAAGGTTTTTTCACTCAAGAGGTCTTTAAGCGCATACATGACGATGCCGCCTTTTGCATAGTGGATATATTGTTGATTCTCGACTCGCATTAACGGCATTTCTTCTAAAATTTCACTACTGCGCCCACGTAAGTATCTGTCCATTTCGTATTTTAAAAATTTACGCAAATGGTGTTCTCCATAAAGTTGTTCCATAACTAAATAAGCAGAATATTCAGACAATGACTCTGACAATGTAGCTGAACCCTGTACATCTGCTGGCATTAGTTGATGCCCCCACCACTGATGCCCCATTTCGTGAGCAGTGACAAATGATACCCAATCAATGGCTTCTTCATCACGTAAGTCTGCAATAAAACCAATGTCCTCCGAATATGGAATGGTGTTAGAGAAACTTTGCGCGAATGATGCATAGCGTGGAAACTCGATTATACGTACTTGACGGTGCTGATAAGGGGAAAATTCTTGCTTGTAATAATCCAATGACATTTTCACTGAATCTATCATTTTCTGTACATTTTTATAGTGTCCTTGATGGTGGTATACCTCAATACTGATGTCATGATAATTTTCCTTAACCACTTCATATCGACCCGACAAAAAAGCCACAAAGTTAAAAATAGGGGAATCCATTTTATAATGAAAATACCTTCTGCCTTCTTTAACCCATTCTTTTTGTAAATAACCTGGTGTAATGGCAAATTGATCTTCCAGGGTTGAAACCACTGCTTCAAAATTAATAAAATCCGCTTCAGGACCAATAAAACCAGTTCTGTACATGGATTCGTCTTCTAATTTGGCAGTACGTTGTGGCGGGCTCATGCCACGTTTCTTGCGTTCTTGTCGGTCTTGCATTTCCAGACTGGGGAAATAGCCAAAGTGCGGCAATAACAACATGTTATTAATAAATGAACCATTGGCAACAATAGTGTTGTCAGATTCTTTATCAACAAAGCCAAGTGCCTGTCTGAAAACTTTAAATTCAACTTTTATGCTTTCACCGGGTTTTAATACTGGATTGAAATGTAGCCATCCGACATTATATTCTGTATCAAAATCTTTTAACTCAATACCAACACCTGAGATTTCTATTGTGCTCTGTTTGTCCCAACTCAGTAATGTTTTGTCAATATAGTCATCGGTTTTATTTTTTACGATGTAATATCCATCGGCTTCAACTTTGCGTTGATTGGGATATATGTCGACATTGACATAAAGGTCGGTAATCTTTGCCAGAGGTCTATCTTCAAACTGTTTGAATTTTTTCTCGTAATTTTCTGCAAAAGAGAAAGCTTGATCTTCTGTGACGAAATTATTTAGTATACGGGTATTGTAATGAATAAAACCACCCATTCCAATAAACAGTATTGTGCCCAAAATTGTGGCGGTGATTCCTGACTTGCCTAGATTGCCCAACAACAATGACCAACGGTATCTTAAATTATACTCAGTACCACGTCTGTACAAGCCATAGCCCATTGTAACCAAGATGATACTTAATCCCAACCAGTATAAATTATAGGATAGAATCGGTAAATTATAATGTCCATACTGATTCATGTCACTGAATGTGGTACTGGGTAGTTCAGCAAAATTCCACATATTGTGTTCTAGGCCCAATTGGGTTAATATCAGTGTACTCATAATATATAATACAAATAATCCCATGCCAATGTATTTACTGGAGCTAATGACTTGGAAAAACACAGATAGAATACAGGTCATTAATACAGGAATTAAAAAGGTATAAAAAATGGTGGAAAAATAAACACCCCATTCAAAAATCATATATCCTTTAGATGCTTGAAATAAAACAGTAAACGCAACCCCAAAAGCAACTAACAAAAACATAATAACAAAGAGTGCCAGTACTTTTGGAAAATACAGAACCCAATTTTTAGATGGGGTAGATTCAACAATTTCTCCCATGCCTTGTTGCTTTTCACGCCAAACCATTTCTCCAGCATAATAAACAATAATTATCATGATTAACATGAAAAATGATTCTATAATTATATTTGCCATTTTACGGGTCAGTGGCCAATCATCTGTACCAAAAGCTCCGGATGGCACAAAAAATATTACCGATAAATTAAACAGAGAAATAAGACTTAAGATGATAAAGGCTGGACTTTTAATAACTTGAGAAATTTCGAATTTTGTACGAATGATGAAGCGCGCCCACTGCGAAGAATAATGATCAACAGGTGTGAGGGTTATAATTGATTTATTAAAGTCTGTATTCTCTTTTTTTGTTGTCTTGGAGACTTTAAAATTAAGTTCTTCACGAATATTGATAAGAAAATGTGTTAATCCTACTATTATTGCTGAAATCGAGAGCCACAATATTCGGTTTTGTAAAATAATGCCCTCAAGATTAACGGTTAAAGTGTTCATCTCATGTGATGTCCAATATCTGGTCGTTTGTGCGAAAGCCCTAAGACCAAAAGGATCTAGCATTGCAGCCATAGTTAACATATTAGGGTCACGTAAAAAAACTCCAGAAAAAACCCACAATACAAAAAAAGCTACAACACCTAAATACATGCCCATCATAGAACGTGATAGCATGGCAAATGAGTAAAATAAAGTTGCCATGAAAATAAAATTGGGGATGATAAAAATAAAATAGGTATTAATGTAAGGTAACAAGGACGTAAGGCCTAATCTATCTGCATCTACCCAAGGCATCAAGCTACCTAGAAGCATTCCCAATGGGACAGTTGCAAATACAGCTAAACAAAACAATAAGGCTCCAGATAAACGGCCCCACAAATAACTGTTCTTTGTTATTGGCATGGAATGAATAATACCATTCATTTTATAACTATAATCTCTGGTGGCAGTTCCGCCAACGAACCACGCCACCAAGAACATTCCAAAAATAGACAATGTTAACATGGTTACAGTTATTGCATTTGGTGAGTTATAGTTAACATTTGATGAACTGGCGCCAATTGTTACACCTTCAATAACCATTGCTAAAAAAGTCAACACAAAAAATAATAATGAAACCACATAGAAAGAAGGTTGTTTTCTGAAGTATTTAAATTCAAAACTTGCTAATTTAGTAAACATAATCTACTCCGCTGTGTTTTTTTTTGTTGCAAATTTCTTACAATTAAACAATGTGGAAAAATACACGTTTTCCAAATCTGGGATAATTTTTTCAAAGCCTTCACTACTTATGTCATGATCGGATAATACATGAATCAAAGTTTCACCCGCTTTTAATTTGGTTGATATCACTTGATAGGATTCGCGTGCTTTTTCTAACGCTGATTTGGCAATGATTTTTTTCCATACCCGATTATTCAATTGCTCTCTTAGATCTTGTGGTTTGCCTTGAACCTGGATAGCTCCATCAGCCAATATTGCAAAATCAGAACAGAGTTCCTCAACATCATCAACGATATGTGTGGATAAAACAACCACTTTGTTCTCACCAATATCAGACAATAAATTGTGGAAACGATTGCGTTCTTCTGGATCAAGCCCGGCAGTCGGCTCATCAACAATAATCAATTGTGGGTCACCCAATAAAGCTTGGGCAATGCCAAAGCGTTGTTTCATGCCACCAGAAAAGGAACTGACAGCTTTTTTACGGTCATCCCATAAATTTGTTTGATACAACAAGCCTTCAACCGCTTTTTTACGTTCCTTCTTGTTGTCTAATCCTTTTAGTACTGCCATGTGGTCTAATAAATCTATTGCAGAAATCCGCGGATAAACATCAAAATCTTGCGGTAAATAACCCAGTTTTAATCGCAAGTCTTGTGGGTTTTTTAACACATCAATGCCATCAAATTTTATTGTTCCTGAATCAGGCTGTTGAAGAGTGGCGATGGTACGCATTAAAGATGATTTACCTGCTCCATTGGGTCCAAGTAAACCAAACATTCCATGTTCAAGTTTAAGATTGACTTCGTCAATTGCTTTGACACCGTTGCTGTAAGTTTTTGATAGGTTTTTAATTTCAAGCATGATTGAATCCACAGTATTATTCTAGTGGACCTAGAATAATCTATCTGCAAATTCAAAACAATAGGCTAATGGTCACTAAATAACTAACTGGGTTAGACAGTAACTCTACTTTATGATTTATTGTTAATTCTTTCCAATAGCCCTTGTTCAATGGCAATAGTTTTATCGGAGAGGACTTTTTTAAAGCTCCAGGTTTCAGACAGCGGAGATTTCCAGATATAACCAATGGCACAATTTCGGCCACTTTGTTTGGCATCGTACAATGCCAAATCTGCCAATTGAAGGGTTTTTTCCCAAGGCAATTCTTCATTGGGATTTTGTTCCAAGGGAGTAAGAGCAAAACCAATCGAGCAATTAAGTCTGATTTTCTTATTTTGCGAAATTACAATGTCAAGTTTTCGACAATCTTGAATGATTTCTTGCGCGATTTGCTCTAGTCTTTGTGCATCAATTTGAGGGCAAATGATGAGAAATTCTTCACCACCCCAACGGGAGGCAATTTGCTCTTTGCGTATTATTTTTTGCAGCATTTGAGCGAAAACTTTTAGTGCAACATCACCAGCGGAATGGCCGAATTTATCATTGATTGCTTTAAAATAGTCCAAATCTATAATTAATATTCCCAGTTGTCCTATATGGCTCATTTCTTGGAGTTTTCCAATTATATTGTGTACATGATTGCGATTGGCTAGGCGCGTTAAGTTGTCATGGTTGGCCAACCATTCAAGACCTTTATTTAAGTCGTTGAGTTGTTTTGTTCTTTCCAATACTGTGTTTTCTAAATGCAATGCATGCAGCTTGCTTCTATGATTGCGGTAAAAGAAGGCACCAAGAATGGCCGCAATGACCAGCGCAAGAAACCAAATAGTACGCCAAAAAGGAGGAGTGACCGTAAAGTTAAAAGTTGAAGCTTGTGGGTTCCATTTACCTGTTCCTATTCTTGCAGTTACTTCAAATGTATAATCTCCCGAGGCTAAAGAGTTGATTTGTAGCTCTCTTAAACGGGTTTCACGCCAAGGAGTTGTATCGGATTGTTTCAATCGGTATTTAAAGTTAATGTCAGGTGAACGCTGAAAACTAATGGCCGAGTATCTAAAGTTTAAACTGCTGCCTTGTTGTTGGATTGTAGAATGAATATTTAAGGGCAGTTCGTTTTGATTATTACTGATAGACAACAAGTGAACAGGTGGAGGTGTGCTCGATCCTGGTTTAAAATCAGCTGAGAAACGACTGATGCCTTCGCCTGTTCCAAACCATAAATCTCCATTTTGCGCTTTATAACCTGCCCCTCGATTGACCAAATCAAAAACTAATCCCTCCCTTGATGTGATTATAGTAAACTCCTGTCCATCGAATATAGCAACACCGCGGCTTGTTCCTATCCAAATTTCATCACCATTGCCAGGCAAAATCACCGTGGTATTATTGTGTGGTAAGCCATCTTGGGTTGTCCAGTTTTTAAACTGGCCAGCAAAAAAATAACTTAAGCCATTGTTGGTGGCAATCCACAGGCCTCCCAAATCATCTTCATTAAAATCATTGATGAAATTTGCGGGCAATCCATCAGAAATTGAATAGTTGGTAAATTTGTCTTTGTTATAGTAGGTTAAGCCGTTTGCCGATGCTATCCATAAGCCTCCACTTTTACTTTCTAAGATACGATTAATTCTATTGTTGGATAAACCATTACTGGTATTGTGTTGAGTGAATTTTTCGCCATCAAATCGATCTAGTCCATTGTTGGTCCCTATCCATAAATCGTTATTGTCTGTTTGAATAATATGGTAATTGATTGAACCGCTCATACCTTGTGCTTGATCATAGTTGATGAATTGGCCATCGACTAAATGGCTTAAGCCCTGCAGTGTGCCAAACCAAGGCGAACCATCGTTATCGATGATGGTTGAAAGAACTTTGTTGTGCGGCAACCCATCTTTGCGAGAATAATGCTTCATTTGTCCATTGCATAAACTGCTAACTCCATTACCATTGGTGCCAAACCAAATGCATCCATTGTGATCATCAGCTATAGAATAAACATTGGGATTGGGTAAGTTTGTTTGTGCTTTCCAGTTCAATACTTTAGATGTACTTAATCTAGCTAGTCCACCACCATAAGTGCCAAACCACATATTGCCTTCGTTGTCTTGGAAAATACTATTTACACTATTATCAGGTAACCCATCATCCATATCAAAATGTTGGGAATTCAAGTTTTCATCCAGTTTATAGACGCCGAAATCTCGCGTGCCGAGCCAGATGTTATTTTGTTGGTCTCGAATAATGGTGTTGATGGTTTGTTTGCTTAGATCCAATCCCAAGTCAAAAGGAATAAAAGCTTTTCCATTAAATTTAACCACACCATGTCGAGTACCAACCCATATACTGTCATCGGAATGTTGATAAAATGTTCTAATTTCAGATTCTTTTGCCTGCCATGGAATGATTTCAACAACACCTGATTTTATGCGTACAACTTTATTTGACATGCCTGCCCAAATATTACCTTGGTTATCAACCATGATACTGCGAACTCTGTCCTTTGGTAGTCCGTTTTGGTAATCAATCTGTTCGATAATCTTTGGATTGTTGCCGGCTTGGACTTGCAATAAACCTGCGCCATAAGTCGCAACCCAAATACTACCATCTTTTGCTTCACTGAGGGCTCGGGCAGAAGTGTTTTCTGGCCATCCTTCTACTGTGTGAAAGCGCTCCCCATCAAATCTTGCTAAGCCCAATTCACTGGAGGCCCACAAAGTACCATTTTTGGTACTCAATAAATCTCTAGCTAGATTATGAGGCAATCCTTGTTTTTTACCATAAGTCCAAAATTGATTGCCATCAAAACGATTGATTCCAGTTCTTGTTGCTATCCATAAAAACCCAGATTTGTCCTGTTTGATTGAAAAAACAACAGTGTCTTCTAATCCATCGGAAATACTTAGGTGTGCAAAAGGCAGTTGTTGGGCTGTAGTTGTTAAGCTAAGCGGAATAAGAACAAATGTTAATAAACATTTATATATCAGAGTGTTAGATTTATTGAAGGCTAGATAAAAACAGCTTCCAATGCGATAAAACATTTTATTTAACATTTCAATATTTTCCATGATAGTAATCATAGCATGTCCTATTGAAATTATATATGTGCTAATTTGTGGACAAAAAAAAAGTCCAAGCTGTGGACTTTTCTGTGATGCCTGTCACATTTTCAAAGTTCCAATGTGTCAATCTTTGGTATGTTCAACGGTAACATCGGTATAAATTCCACCTCTGACCATGAATTCAACACGAACTTTCATCCAACGCGGATTAGTAGCGCGTACCAAGTCATCTAAAATTTCATTGGTAACGGCTTCATGAAATGCACCTGTGTCACGGAATGACCAAACATATAACTTCAAAGATTTCAATTCAACACACAATTCATCTGGTGTGTAATCAAGATAAATGGTTGCAAAATCTGGTTGGCCTGTTTTTGGACAAAGACAGGTGAATTCAGGAATTTTGATAGAGATTTTATAATCTCTGCCTTTTTGTGGGTTAACAAATGTTTCTAATTCTTTGCTTGCGGTTGTAGTCATGGCATAATGGTGCGTTTAAAAATTGCACCTTAACCAATAACAAAGGGATTATCAAGCCTATATGCGATTATCAAAGATAAAACTATCAGGATTTAAGTCATTTGTAGACACGACTGAATTTCTCATGCCTTCAAACCTCATAGGCGTGGTTGGACCCAATGGTTGTGGGAAATCAAATATCATTGACGCGGTGCGTTGGGTGATGGGAGAAACCAGTGCCAAAATGTTGCGTGGTTCATCCATGACTGATGTCATCTTTAGTGGATCCAGTGCCAGAAAACCAGTGGGTACAGCCACTGTAGAGCTGATTTTTGATAACAGTGATGGCTCAGTAAAAGGAGAGTTTGCTAAATACAGCGAAATATCCGTAAAGCGTTTGGTTTCCCGTGATGGCCAATCCAAATATTACCTGAATAAAACCAAATGCCGCAAAAAAGACATCACTGACTTGTTTCTTGGAACAGGATTGGGACCCAGAAGTTATGCCATTATTGAACAAGGCATGATTTCTCGCATTGTTGAATCCAAACCTGAAGAATTGCGTGGTTATATTGAAGAAGCAGCTGGCATTTCAAAATACAGAGAGCGCCGCCGAGAAACAGAACGTCGAATAAAACACACCCGTGAAAACCTAGAGCGTTTAGATGATTTACGGGCAGAAGTTGGTAAACACATCAATCATTTGCAACGACAAGCTAAGAACGCCGAAAAATACAAAGGTTTGAAGGAAAAATATAGAGTTCTGGAAGTGGAGTTGCTGGTTTTGAAATGGCAACAATGGAATAAAAAAACCGATAACAGTACTCAAGTGGTTACGGAATTTGATTTGGCGCTTGAAGAAATTAAAACCAGTTTGACCGGTAGCGAAACCCATATTGACAAACAACGCATTGCTTATCATGTGTTACAAGACAAAGGCAATAAAGTCCAAGAACAGCTGTATCTAGTAAATACGGAAATTGGTAAAATTGAACAATTTATTAGCCATACTAAGTCCTTGTCACAGCGCCTACAAAAAGAATTAGAAGATGCGGAAAATGCTTATAAAGTCAGTCAAGATCAATTAACCAGAGATCAACAAGAGCTAGAAAAAACCCAGCAAGATTTGAAACAAGTCGTTCCAGAACTTGAAAAAACAGAATTAAATTTACAAGCCAAACAAGAAGCTTTTTCAACTCTTGAGGACGAATTGTTGGAATGGCAAACCAGTTGGAATCAATTGGTTTCTCAAATTTCTGAGAAAAATCGCATTGTAGAAGTGGAACAAACCAAAATAGCCAGTTTAGATCAGCAACTGATTCGCCAGTCTGATAGATTGCAGGTGTTAAAAGAGGAAAGCTCAACAGCGGTCGCATTGCCTTTGGAGAATGAGCTAGAAGGATTGAAGCTAAAACAAGAAGAACAAAATTACGCACAAGAAGAAAAAGTTGAAAAACTAGAACAAACCAAAGAAAGCCAAGAAAGTAAAAAACAGCAATCAAGAACGCTGAATGAAAAATTAAATCAATTGCAAATGGAATTGCACCAAGCTAAAGGCCGACGAGGATCTTTACAAGCCTTACAACAAGCAGCGATGGCAGATGACAATGAACAAGTAAAAACATGGTTTCAAGACAACGCCTTAGATGATTCACAAAAGTTGTCACAACTGTTAAGTGTGGAATCAGGATGGGAAAAAGCAGTTGAAACAGCTTTGGGCGATAAATTGCAAGCCTTAGTTCCCAGTGGTAAAACCTCGCATGAACAAGCATTGCTGGATTGGAAATATGGCAATTTGGTAATGGTTGAAAACACCCATGGCAATATCAAAGCCAATAAAGGAACTTTGGCAGAAATGGTGCAAGCACCAGATGTTGTATATGAATGGTTCAATGATATTTATTTGTCTGAAAGTTTAACTGATGCATTAAAAAACAGGGACAAACTGGGCTCTGGTAAAATGTCCGTCACCACAGATGGTGTGTTGGTAGGAAAGAGTTGGATAAAAACTATTGCAGGTGAAAATGAAGGCGGATTTTTGCTGCGACAAAAAGAACTCAAGGAGCTGGAGGATAATATTGAACAATCAGAAGCAACCATTGAGCAAACGGTGAGTATGATTGAGCAAACCAGAGATGAAATAGCACAACTCGAAGGGCAAAAAGAACAATTGCAAATGGATGTCAACATGGGGCATCGCCGAGTTTCAGAGCTCAGTGCTAATATATCGTCCAAAAAACACAAAATCGAACAAATTCAGTTGCGTAATGTGCAAATTAATACCGAGTCGGAACAACTGCAAGTGCAGATTGAAATTGATGAAAGCAGTGTTAAAAAAGCCAGAGCAAGTCTAGAAGAGGCGATTGAAATTGCCAGTGAATTACAAAATCAAAAATCTGAACAAGAACGCAGTCAACACGATTTGGTCGCAACTAAAGAACAAGCCAAGAAAACCTTATCTGAGACTTCTAGTTTTTATTATCAACAAAAATTACTGTTACAAAGTTTAGAAAGTAAGGTTGATTCTTCGCAAAATGGCATTCAACGACTTGAACAACATTGCCAGCGGCTGCAAGAACGAAAAACAGATTTAATCAAACAAATGTCACAAGATTCCAATCCGCTAGATGCCAAGCAGAAAGAGCTAGATGATTTGTTGGAAAAGCGCATAGAAACTGAAAAACTCAGAGACGAATTGCGTCAACAAACCCAATCTTGCCAAGGCGAACTGGAATTGCTTGAACGTCAAAGAAGTGACCACAACGCCAGTATCGAGCATGCCCGTTCAAAATTAGAAAATGCCAGATTAGAGCACCAAAGCAACAAGTTGCGTGCAGATGCATATGCCAAACAAATCACAGAGAAAGGCTTTGAAATTAAAGATATCTTGAAAGAAATTCAAGAAGGACAAAATGCAGAGTATAAGCAAAACGAATTGGAAAGATTGGATCGCAGTATTGTAAGGCTTGAGCCCGTGAATTTAGCTGCCATTTCGGAATACGAAGAAGAAAGTGAACGCAAAGAGTATTTAGACCAACAAAATGATGATTTGGTTGAAGCCCTTGAAACATTGGAAAAAGCCATCCGTAAAATTGACAAAGAAACCCGCACCTTGTTTAAAGATACCTTCGAAGCGATAAACACCAATATCAAGATACTCTTTCCCAAATTATTTGGTGGTGGACACTGTTTCCTTGAGTTGACCAGTGATGACTTGCTAACCACTGGTGTATCTATCATGGCTAGACCTCCTGGCAAACGCATATCCAATATTCAACTGTTATCTGGTGGTGAAAAAGCCTTAACCGCTGTGGCCATGGTGTTTTCTATCTTTAATCTTAATCCTGCACCATTTTGTATGCTGGATGAGGTTGATGCACCGTTGGATGATGCCAATGTTGGGCGATTTTCCAAAATGGTCAAAGAAATGTCAGATAAAGTCCAGTTCTTGTTTGTGACTCACAACAAAGTGACCATGGAAATAGCCAATCAACTTAATGGTGTCACTATGCGTGAGCCTGGAGTTTCAAGGTTAGTCAGTGTTGATTTAGCTGAAGCAAAAAACATGATAAATGATTGAGAATGATGAGATATTTTTATCTGAAATCACACAAGAAGACAGAAATTTTTACTGTGAAATTTATACCAATAATCAATTGATGGAGTTTGTTGTTGACCCATTAAGTATCGAATCTGCCAATAAAAGTTTCAACATCACTTTCGATAAAATGTCAGCTACACCCAAAAAGTTACTTCTGTTTGTCATAAAATCTAAAAAAGGCCAGAAGAGATTGGGTGTTATCGGCTTGCGTTGGAACCAGCATCATCCGCAACACGTAGAAATTGGCATTATAGTCTTGGAAAAATTTCAGAGACAAGGCGTAGGTCATGCGACAAAATCCTTGCTCATTGAACATGCCTTTAATAATCTAAATGTCATTAAAATTGTCGCGATTTGTGATAAAGATAATGTCGTTGCAATTTGTGCAAACAAAAAACTGGGTTTTAAATGTGTTGAGAAATCTATTTTAAATAACAAAAGTAAAACAATATGGGAAAAGACAAAATAAAAAAAGGCAGTTTGGTCAATGTGGGTCTAGGCATGACATTGGGTGCGCATATTACACCGATTTCTAGAAGTTACATTGAAAAAGCCGATGTGGTGTTTGTCGCCACTTCAAATAATATTGTTGAACAGTGGGTTGAGGGCATGAATTCCGATGTGCGCAGTTTGCAACAATACTATCAAGAGGGTACTTCTCGTATGAAAACCTATCGCAAAATGGTAGAAGTCATGATGGAAGAAGTCCGTTTGGGTAAACAAGTGTGTGGTGCATTTTATGGCCATCCAGGGGTATTTGCTTGGCCGCCTCATGAGTCAATCAAGCAGGCTAGAAAGGAAGGCTATCGGGCACACATGGAAGCCGGTATCTCAGCTGAAGATTGCCTGTATGCTGATTTGGGTATTGATCCAGGGAAATATGGTTGTACACATTTAGAAGCCAGTCAATATATGTTCCGCAATAAAATTATTGATCCATCAAGCTATGTAATTTTGTGGCAGGTTGCTATAGCAGGAGACAAAACATTAACAAAATTTTCCACCTCGGCTGATTATAAACAAGTGTTGGTGGATATGTTATTGGAAACTTATCCTGAAGATTTTGAAGTGATTTTGTACGAATGTGCGGTTTTGCCAATTGAACAGGTTCATATTGAGGCAGTTATGTTGAAAAAATTGGCCAATGCAAGCATGAGTTTGAAAACCACCTTAGTCATCCCTCCATTAAATCAAAAAAGCCTTAATCTGGATACCATTAAAAAAATAGAAAAACTCTAGTCGCTATGTTACTATAGTTTTTCAAGTGAAATCAAAAAGGAATAAAAGTATGAACGCTATGATTAAAACTTTAGAGGAAATCGGCCAATCTGTATCATTAAAACAATTTGATAATTCATTAGAGTTATTAAAAAGTGTGAATGTGTCAGATGGTATTATTGGGGATTTGAAAAAATATACGATTGAATATGTGTGTATAGTCATGCCTGAAGATGATGAACCTGATGAAGAAATAAACATTTAATCTTTAGGTTGTTATTAATGATGTTAAAGACTAGACAAATGTTATTTATTCTCATTTGTCTTTTTTTTATGGGAGAGAGTTTAGCTCAATCCAATAAAGACTCAGAGTCAGAAGTACAACGTTTTTTGGAAACAACAGAAAAAATAAAGTTAACCAATCATCCACAATTTCTCAAAAACTTATCTGTTTTAGATGAAAAAGCAAATTATTTCCCCAACAATCAACGGTGTTTTTATCAATATTTGAAAAGCTATCAGATTCTTTATGCAGGTCAATTTGATGTTGCAAAGAAGAAAATAATTGGCTTGTTAAACGGGTGTAAAGACACCAATGTGTATATAAGACTCAACGGAACATTGGCCAATATTTCTGCTATCTCAGGAGACTACACTCAAGCAGTTGCAAGACTAGATGACATTCTTCCTTTGATAAATACTACCGAAGACCCACAACTCAAACATCATATCTATCAAGCAGCTTTTATCGTATATCGTTTGGTTAATCAAGCTGAGTTAAGTATCAAATTTTCAGAATTGATGATGAATGAAAACCCACCCAAACAACTTTTATGTAAGGCACAAGTGAATAAAAGCTTATCTATTTTTAAAATAAAAGGCAGGGATGAAAGCGATGAAGAGATAAAACATATCATTGACCTGTGTAAGAAAAGTAAACAAACACTTTACGCACAAATACTTTTGATTTACTGGTTGAGTGAAAAGATGCAAGATACCGATTCATTATTGATTTATCAGCAATTATTAGAAAAATTGAAATCGAATGAATATAGCATTGAAGGCACACATTTTAAGAATGTTATTGGTATAAAGAACAGTTTGATGGCTCAGCTGTATGACAAGTTAAACCAATCAGAACTGGCAAAAACCTATGCTAAACTGGTGATAGAAGGCAGTATTACAATTGGCGAAACTGTACAAAAAATCAAAGCTTTGGATGTCTTGGTGAATTATTACCAAAAGCAAGATAATTATAAAAAAGCCAATGAGTATCTGATTGAAAAAATTGCTTCTGAAAAAAAATACAACACCGATGAACAGGCCAAATTTATGGCTTTCCAAACCGTAAAGCACAATAGTTTGGCAGATACCTATAAAATCAAATCACTTAGCCAAGAAAACAAATTATTGCAATTAAAAAACAAATTGGCAGAAAAGTCTAAAAAGAACCAACAGTTATTAAATATCCTTTATGGAAGTATGGTGTTTTTCTTTGTTATTTTTGCTTATCGACTGATTAAACAACAAAGAAAATTCAAACGCTTATCAGAGTACGACCACATGACTATGGTTTTTAATAGAAAGGGCATCAAAGAATACATGGAATATTTATTGCCGTATGCTGCTAAGAAAAATGAAGTTGTTGCATATATTATTTTTGACCTTGATTTTTTTAAAAGAGTCAATGATGTTTATGGGCATGTGGTTGGTGATTGGGTGATTAAACAAAGTATTGAAGTGTGTAAAGAACTGATTAATGAAAAAGCCACTTTTGCTAGACTGGGTGGCGAGGAATTTTCAATTGTGATTCGTGATTCTAGTGTTGATGAAGCCGTTGCATTTTCAGATCAATGCAGAAAGGCCATAAGTGACATCAATACTTTGGATGGTTCCAAGCATGATTTTGAAGTTTCTGCTAGTTTTGGTATAACCACATCCAAAATATCGGGCTATGATTATACCAAGTTAATGACACACGCTGACAATGCTTTGTACTACTCTAAAGAAAATGGACGCAATCGGATTACGATTTTTCATCCATATACTGTAAAACAATGACTTTTGACATGGACAAAATTTATAAAATTTAAGTATAATACGCTGTTAACCTTAAATAATTTGAAATTCTGTGCAATTAACCCAAGCCTCATTAAAAAATCGAGTCGCCGTAGCCGTTGGTGTTTTATTGGTAGCGATATTTGGTTTTATCAGTTTAACCAAACTGCCCATACAATTGGCACCCAATGTTGATCGCCCGGCTATCGGAATCAACACTTCATGGCGTGGTGCAGCCCCTGAAGAAATAGAATCAGAAATTCTTGAGCCGCAAGAAAAAGTTTTTCAAGGATTGCCTGGTTTAACCCAGATGTCATCCACAGCCAGTCCAGGTGGTGCGGGTATAGTCCTAGAGTTTTCTAATGACACGGATATGCAACGGGCATTGGTTGAGGTCATCAATAGGTTGAACCAAGTTCCTACTTATCCGGTTGATGCCACTGAGCCAACAATCAATTTAGGGGCCAAACGTTTTGGAGGCAGTCCAATCGCCTGGTTTACATTTAACCTATTGGATGGCAACAACAAGGACATAGCCACTTATCAAGATTTTATCAATGATAATGTGGTGCCTAAAATTGAACAGATCAGTGGCGTGACCAAGGTATCTTCTTTTGGTGGCCGTCCTTATGAACTGCGTATTACCTTTGATCCGTTCAAGGCGGCAACATTGGGTATAGATTTAACCCAATTTGCCAATCTAAGTGGTTCATTTAGGAATGTTTCTGCGGGCAGCAAAGATGTGGGTAAACGCAAATATACGATTCGTTATGAAGGCAAATATACCCCACTTGATTTGGCTGATATGATTTTACAGTGGCGTGATGGAAAGCCCATCTATTTGCGCGATGTGGCCGATATCAACATGCAAATGCAAGACAAGAGCGGCTCAATAGTACGCAATGGAACCCCATCGATTATGATGAATGTGATTCCAGAAACGGGCGTCAATGTGTTAGATGTGATGCAACAACTTAAGTTAACAGTAAGTGAGTTGGGATTGGGGCTGTTAAAAGACAATGGCTTGTCAGTTAAGCAAGTTTATGATGAGACAGTCTATACCAAATCTTCCATTTCTATGGTGCGCAACAATTTGCTATTAGGTATGTTTCTGGCCATAGGAATATTGTGGTTCTTCTTAAAGCGCCCGATTCCAGCTTTTATTGTGGCATTAGCCATTCCTATTTGCTTGTTGGCATCTTTCATAGCCATGGAAATATTGGGTCGTTCATTGAATATTATTTCTTTAGCGGGTCTGGCTTTTGCCACAGGAATGGTATTGGATGCCGCCATTGTTGTATTGGAAAATATTATTCGGCAAAGAGAAAAAGGACTGAAAGCCACAGCGGCCTCTTTAATTGGCACTACACAAGTTTGGGCCGCGTTGTTGGCATCAACCGCGACTACTGTTGCTATTTTCTTGCCGATAATATTTTTAAAGGATGAATCAGGACAGCTATTTGCTGATTTGGCCGTGACGATTTCTGTTTCTATCGTGGTCTCTTTAATTGTTGCGGTAACGGTTTTGCCAGCTGCTGCATCAAAATGGATAAGGGATGACAATTTTGAAGATCACCATTACCATTGGTGGGAGGGTGTATCTGATTTTATAACCAATATTACCAATACTAAAACTAAACAAATTTCTTGGATTGTGGGTTTGACCATCGTCCCAATGTTGATTGCTTATTTGATTGTGCCGCCTGCAGATTATCTGCCAGCGGGTAAACGCAATCAGAGTTTTGGTTTTATATTGCCTCAACCTGGACTGTCTGTGAAATCAGCACAAGAAGATTTGGTTGATGTAATAAAACAAAGAATTCAACCTTATGTTGATGGCGATAAGCAACCCAAAGTGAATGAATATTTTCTGGGGTTATTTGGCCAAGGTGCTTTTTTTGGAGTCAATGCTGAAAACCCTGCAGAAGTGGATCAACTATTAGAAATAATCAATGGACAAGTGTTGAAAGATTTACCTGATACTTTTGGAGCCACAAGACGGGCCTCAATATTTAGAGGCATTGGTGGCGCCAGACAAATTAATGTTGATTTACAAGGACCTGACTTTGAAAAAATACTCGATGTTGGCAAAGCCGCATTTGGTAAAATCCAACAACTGATTCCTAAAGCTCAAGTTAGACCTTCTCCATCATTAGAATTTGGCGAGCCAGAATTGCGCATAAAACCCAATGACAGAGCGCTTGCTGAGGCTGGCTGGAACAGAGGACAATTGTCAGGAATAATCAGATCCTTGGGCAATGGTAATTTTGTCGGTGAATATTTCAATGGCACACGCCGCTACAATGTGATTATGCGCAATGATAAATGGCTCACTCCAGAAGAATTTAGAGATGTTCCGCTGTATACGGCATCAGGTGAAATATTGGCATTGGGTGATTTAGCCAGTATTACTCGAACGGCTGGGCCCAGTCAAATTGCCAGACTTGAAAGGTTGAGAACCTTAACCTTACAAGTGACCCTACCAGATGACATCCCATTAGAAACTGGCATGAATATTTTACAAAAAGAATTAACACCAATGCTCACAGAAATGTTGCCTGATAACAGTGTGGTGAATTATCGCGGAACTGCTGAATCTTTGACCATTGCTTTAAAAAGTTTAACCAATTCATTCTTATTGGCAATCATCATCTTATATTTATTAATCTCTGCGATGTTTCAATCATTTAAAGACTCATTACTGGTCATAACCACAATCCCAATGGCAACTGTTGGCGGAATTTTGGCGATTCGAATAATGGATATGGCTGTTGGGCAACAAATGGATCTATTAACTATGATAGGTTTCATTATTTTATTGGGTTTAGTGGTGAATAATGCGATATTGCTAGTTGATAGAGCACGTATGGCACAAGCTGATGGTATGAGCCGAGATGAGGCTGTTAAAAATGCAGTATTGTTGCGCATAAGACCGATTCTGATGTCAACATTGACCAGTATATTTGGGATGCTGCCGTTATTGCTTATTCCTGGTTCAGGCACAGAACTGTATCGAGGTTTGGCAGCAGTGATTGTGGGTGGTATGTTCTTGTCCGCTTTATTTACCTTAATTTTATTACCGAGTCTTCTAAAACTGTTTTCAAATGACTCAACGAATATGGAACTAGAAAATGTTTAAATTTTATCCTGATTTTCGGGCAGTTGGCTTTAGTCAACACAATGATAAAAACAGCGCTTTTATGGATAGACTAAAGTATACTATCCTAGCTGTTAGTCTATTGTTTTTTAGCATGAACACTTATGCACAATTTGGAGGTCCAACTCCGGTAAGAGTGGCATTGGCCCAAGAGGTGATGATGTCTCCAGTTCGCAAAGTGCCAGCCAATGTTCAGGCCAAATTTGTCTCGACCATAAAAGCTGAATCTCGTGGCGTAGTGAGCCAGTTGGCAGAGATTGGAGAGCAAATTAAACAAGGTGAAGTATTGGCAGAGCTAACCGATACTCAGTCAAAATTGCGTGAGCAAGAACTAAAAGACGCAGTAAAAAGTGCCCGTGCAAAGTACGAATTTTTGAAATCCGAAAATTCGAGATTAAGAGATTTACTGAAAAAAAATCTGATATCAAATTCAGAATTAGAACAGAATCAATCCAATTATTTGTCTGCGCAAAGCGATTTGGCACAAACAAACTCACGACTAAATCAGTACTTGGATCAGATGACAAAGCTGACGATTGTTGCTCCATTTGATGGACATGTTATGCAACAGTTTGCACAACCAGGGCAATTGTTAAATTCGGGTGATAATGTTTTAGAATTTATGCAGGATAATAATTTAGAAGTAGTGGTTTATGTTCCGTTCAAATTTAAATCACAAATTAACAAGGATGCCATATGGAAAATTTTGACCAACGACAATAGACTTATTGATGCAACAATCAATAAATTCATACCTGCAGCCACAGGCATGTCACGAACCATAGAAGTGCATTTAAGTGTTAACGACGATATTTTGTGGTCAGGTGAATCGGTCAATGTCATGGTACCCAAACAAGCCAGGCAGAAAGTCGTTGCAGTGCCAAGAGATGCTTTGGTCATTCGTAAGAACGGCACTTTTGTGTATACCGTTGTTGAAAATAAATCACACAAAGTGGATGTGATTATGGGTATGGCAGAAGGGGAATTAATTGCCGTTAAAGGCTTATTGTCACCAGGAGACACTGTTGTTGTTCGTGGCAATGAACGCTTAAGAAACCTGCAAGAAGTTAAAATAATTGACAACTTAGTTAATTGAAAGTTGAAAATTGAAAACTATAAATATTAGAAAGCCTGAAAATTTTAGTTTTAAAGCCTGTTTGCAGTTTTTAAACCGAGGATATGACGAGTGTTTGTACTCTGTAAATAAAGACTCTGTAACACGATTACTACGCTTATCTACAGGCTTGGTATTGATTAATGTTTCTGCTGATGAATCAGGTTTGGTTGTTGCATATAATTGCCAACAAGCCAATCAAGATGAAGTTGTACACTGCGTTACAGATTGGTTCGATTTAAACAGAGGTTTGTCAGGGTTTTATGCCTTATTAAAAACGCACTCTCAGACCAAAGACTTTCCTAATAAATATTTTGGCTTGCGATTAATCGGTATTGTCGACTTATTTGAAGCATTGTGTTGGTGCGTTATTGGGCAACAGATTAATCTAACATTCGCTCATAAAATAAAAACCAGATTGGTGCACCGGTATGGCGATACCAAAATTGTAAATGGAGTAATTCACTATTGTTTTCCAACTCCACAGAAGTTGCTCAATGCTGATAGGGAAGGATTGGTTGCCATGCAGTTTTCAAAGCAGAAAATTAATTATATCTATAACATATCCGAAGCCTTTTGTTCGGGTGAATTAAACAGAAATGAATTGTTAAAACTGACAAAGCCAGAGCAAATGGATAAGCTGTTAGCAATCAAAGGCATTGGCCCTTGGACTGCCAATTATGTCTCCATGAAATCCTTGCGTGATATGACTTGCATTGCTTATGGTGACACAGGATTGAGCTCTGCTTTGCACGCCCATTTTAATACCGAAAAAAAACCCGATAAAGTCACCATAGATAAAATTTTCAAACCCTTTGCAGGTTGGGAGTCTTATCTGAATTTTTATTTGTGGCGCAGTTTAAGCGATTAAAATTGCTTTCAATTATCAATTGTCAACTATCCCAAGCTTTCTTAATGTGCTTTTCAATATCTTTGGGCTTGGTCGTTGGCGAAAATCGTTTTATCGGTTGGCCGTCTTTGCCGATTAGAAACTTGGTAAAATTCCATTTGATTTTTTTGCCCAATGTGCCACCGAGTTCATCTTTTAGATAACTAAAAATCGGGTGTTCATTCTTGCCATTGACATCAACTTTGTCGAACATTTCAAAATCAACACCATAGTTTTTTAAACAAAATGAAGCAATTTCTTCATTGTTTCCAGGATCTTGCTTGGCAAATTGATTGCAAGGGAAGCCCAATATCTTTAAACCAGAGTCTTTGTATTCTTCGTGCAATTTTTGCAAGCCATCAAATTGTGGTGTTAGGCCACACTTACTGGCAGTATTAACCACAAGAACTACATCGCCATCGTAGTTGTCCATGGGTGTGTCAACGCCGGTTATGGTTTTTGCAGTAAAGTCGTGAAAATTACTCATATTAGTCTCCAAAATGTCATGCTTTATTATATGATGGTTGTTCTTTAAATCGCAAGTAAATAATAATGATTATCGTTCACCATTTAAACAATTCACGTTCTCAGCGTATTCTATGGATGCTAGAAGAAATTGGGGTAGAGTATGAAGTTAAACACTACCAACGTGACAAAGAAACTCAATTGGCACCCAAAGAGTTGTTCGAAGTACATCGGTTGGGGAAATCTCCGGTGATTTCCGATGGTGATATTACTGTAGCGGAATCAGGAGCCATAATTGAATACTTGGCACAAATTTATGGCAAGGATTTATTGCCCAGAAAAGGTTCAAAAGCCTTTAGGGAATATATTTATTGGCTGCATTTCTCAGAAGGTTCATTGATGCCACAGCTATTGTTAAAGCTGATATTCGATAAAATTAAAACTGCACCCATGCCGTTTTTTATTAAACCCATTGCCAAAGGCATAGCCAATAAAGTGTTGAATGGTTATGTGTTACCGAATGTTAAGAATAACATGGATTTTGTGGAGAAACATTTGTCGGAAAACACTTGGTTTGCTGGTGATAAAATGACTGGTTCTGATATACAGATGAGTTTTCCATTAGAAGCCAGTATGGCGAGAGCCAAGATGGATGATTACCCTTATACCAAAGCCTTTGTTGAAAAGATCCATGCAAGAGATGCTTATAAAAAAGCTCTAGAAATAGGAGGGCCTTATGACTATGCTTAAATTAATAGCATTGCTGGTGGTCTTGTTGTTAACGGCCTGTAGTGACAAGCCAGTTGAAGTGGCAACCACTGAATCACAAACACCTGAAGTTGAGATTGTAGATAATTATCTGGGTGGTTGGTTACAGCAAGAATATGCCAATGAATCGGAAAAGGCCAATGAGTTTTTTGCGAGAGTTTTTAAGGATACTTTATCTAGAAACCCTGAAATGCAGACATACTTAGGGGTAAAAGATGACTATTCTAAATGGAATGACATCAGCGATGAAAAATCTCAAGCTGATTTGGAAATAGAAAAACAACATTTAGCCAAGTTAAAACAGTACATTGATTTTTCTGCATTAGATGCACAAACCCAAGTGAGTTATCGCCTCTTTGTAAATTCTATTGAGAATAATATTGAGAATTTCAAGTATAGGTTTCACAATTATCCAATCAATCAAATGCGCGGGATTCAATCAAGTATGCCATCATTTATGATCAATATGCACAGAGTGAGTGATATACAGGATGCCAAAGACTACATTACCAGATTGGATACAGTGGATACGAAAATTGCTACTTTGGTGAAAAACTTGAAGCACAGACAGGAGTTGGGAATTGTTGCACCTAAGTTTGTTTATCCTTATGTTATTAGCGACAGTCAAAATGTTATTACAGGTAGTCCCTTTGATGATTCAGGAAAAGACAGCGTGTTATTGGTTGATTTCAAAAAGAAAGTTACAGCATTAGATATTGAAGAAAATGTGAAAACAGATCTAATTGCCAAGGCAAATGCAGCTCTATTGTTATCTGTAAAGCCGGGTTATCTTCAATTGATAGCAGTAGCCAAAGAACTAGAAGGAGTAGCAACAGATGAAGCGGGTGCATGGAAATTCCCCAATGGTGAGGCGTTTTATAATTCAGCATTGAAAATGACCACAACCACTGATTTGAGTGCAGGCGAGATTCATGAGATTGGCTTAAAAGAAGTGGCCAGAATTCATGGTGAAATGCGCAAAATCATGAATAAAGTCGAGTTTGAAGGTGATTTACAACAGTTCTTTGAGTTTATGCGTACCGATAAACGCTTTTATTATGAGAATACTGATGTCGGTCGAGCTAAATATTTGGCTGAGAATGTTAAAGTAATTGATCTCATGAAATCTAAGCTTGATTTGTTATTTTTGCGAAAACCCAAAGCCGATATCATCGTAAAACAAGTGGAAAAATTTAGAGAAAAATCAGCAGGTAAGGCTTTTTATAATAGCCCTTCACTGGATGGAACCAGACCAGGAATTTATTATGCCAACCTCTATGATATGTCAAATATGCCCATTTATCAAATGGAGGCATTGGCTCATCACGAGGGAATTCCTGGACACCATATGCAACTGGCCATAGCACAAGAATTAGAGGGGCTGCCTAAATTCAGAAAATTTGGACGATATACTGCTTATACAGAAGGATGGGGCTTGTATTCTGAACTTTTGCCAAAAGAAATTGGTGCATATTCTGATCCCTATTCTGATTTCGGACGATTGTCTATGGAGCTTTGGCGTTCATGTCGGCTAGTTGTTGATACTGGAATTCACGCAAAAAAATGGACCAGAGAACAAGGAATTGAGTATTATTCAAAGAACACGCCCAATCCTCTGGGTGATGCGATTAAAATGGTAGAAAGACACATTGTCATGCCATCACAAGCTACGGCTTATAAGATTGGCATGCTTAAAATATTAGAGCTAAGAGAAAAGGCAAAGACTCAATTAGGAAGATTGTTTGATATTAGACAATTTCATGATGTGGTATTAAGCAATGGACCATTGCCATTGAATATTCTTGAAGAGTTTGTAGATGAATGGATAGCAATGAAACTCCAAATTCAGGAAAAATGAATGGTTCCTAAATCTTGATTTTCTAAAAGAATCGTTGTCCAATGTTTGAAATAACTTTGGACAACGACTTTTTGGTTTCTGTATAACTATTCTACAATCTCAAAATCATGGGTAATATTAACAGTGTTATCCAGCATAGCAGAAACAGAACAATATTTTTCTGCTGACAATTTCACTGCACGGCCTACCGATTTTTCATCAATGTTTGTTCCTGAGACTTTAAAGTGAACATGGATATCAGTAAAAATGCGTGGAAATTCATCGCGACGTTCGGCTGTGGCAATTACTTCTAGTTTGGTGATTTCTTTCTTTGACTTGGTTAAAATCAATTTAACATCAATGCCTGTGCAGCCAATTAACCCAAACAACACCATTTCCATGGGTGATGGAGCTATTTTTTCTCCACCATCGACTATGGGCGCATCCATAATAACGGATTTATTGCTGTCGGTTTTTCCAACAAATGTATAATCCTGTAACCAGTGGGCAGTAACTGTTTGACTCATAATAATTCTCCAAAAAATAATTTATAATGGCATAATAGGCGCAGTTAGAAATATCACAAGACCTTTATTCATTAATCACCTTAAAATTTATAAGAAATTGACAAATATCAGAAATTATCTAAAAGCATTGCCATTGGTTGTCATTTTATTGGTATTGGCCTGGTTTGTGTCTTTGCAGTTAACCAAGCAAAGAGTGCAGCTTGAAGCCATCAACAAGTTACACAATATAGAAACCAATGTTTCACCTTACGTTTGGAATTTTGAATCCTTTTCATCGGATATTGTAGAACCATTTCAACCGTTCTGGAAAAAACAAACAGACAACAATCAAATTGTCTCTGTTGTCAACAACCCTCAGTTGTCATTAAATTTTTCTGGTGAGGTGTTGAATACTTTTCAGCATTCTCAATTGATTATTAATTCGTTAGAAGAGTTAACTGGTACATTGACCCTTCAAGCAAAAGTAGATTTATCCAGCGATAATTTTTACTACCTTTCTAATGTGCCACTCTCGGGTCAATCAATATCGATTGATCTGAATCAAACTTGGAAGGGTGTTAACAAGGAATCTAAAAGTATAGATGGATTTTATTGGAATCAATCGGTTGGAAAAATCAGCAGTTTGGTGTTGCAATTTAATGGAACCAATACCATTGTCATTCAGTCAGTTGTGATTCCTTATAACAAAAATTTACAATACGGTTCTAATTATGACATTGCGTGTAATGGTAGCCGCTTACAAGGAGATATGCCACAACCAGATGTATTTAACACCTTTGTCTTAAAACAAAATTGTTGGTTACCATCTAATTATATGTGGTTGAAAAATTATGTACAACAAGCCTATCCTGGCTCGGTATTATCGCTAGATGGTGTTGACTCTTGGCAACAAGCCACTCCCCATAAAATCAATAAATCCTATACAGATAATTGGATATTAAACTCCTCACTGTATATCTTTATCATTTTGTATGTATTGTCGATTGTATTAATCACTCAAATATTTAGATTTAAAAAAGATTTAACCGAACAAGAAAAATGGTATAAATGGTTGGTAAAAAAAATGCTTTTTAAAGGCATAAACAAATCAATTGCTCCTTATCATTTTATTCTAAATTATACAGTAGTATTGGTTCCATCCGCATTGGTGTTTGTGACATTGATGTTTATCAAAACTCCCGATACTGAAACTTTTAAACTATTGCCCATGTATTTTGTTTGGGCAATGTTTCAGCAGTTCATATTGGGCTATGTATTGGCACAAAGGATATTTTGCAACAGGACTCAAAATAGATTGCTTTCTAGTTTGTTGGCAGCATCGATATTTTCATTGTTACATCTTCCTTCGTTTCATTTGATGCTAATTACCTTTATTGCGGGTGTTTTTTGGGCTTATGCTTGGTTGGTTTTTAAAAGGTTCATACCTTTGGCGATTTCTCACTCTGTATTGGCGCTGATGTACTATTATATTGTTTCTGATCAATTTTTATATTCAGCCAAAATTTTTCAATGGTTTTGGGAATGACATCCTTGTAACAATTGTTAACAAAACCAAATACCGATTAATTTCTAAAAAAGCTATAATAAAAACTCGTGGATAAATGCTATGACTTAGGTCTGGTCAAAACCTAGACTATAGCTATTTTAGTGGGATTGCATAACTCCACGGTTGTGCCTTAAGCCAGTGTTGCCTCCCGGTAATACTGGTTTTTTTATTCTTAATTTTAGTAACTCATGAATTCATCAATGGATGGCCAGAATATTTTTGTGTAAATGGCTATACGAATTCAGAGACTCTTCACAGTAGATACAAGCAAGAAATATTAGCTTAATCAAGTGATAAACTCTTTTGGGTTATTAAGACTAACAATACATCATCGTCAGTTGATTTGAAATTTAAATTTTCACCCCGTAAAATATCCCCATCTTTTACGGAAAGTTCATTCACGGTGCCTGTTCCTCTGGTGAAGTACGCGATAAAGTCACCTTTAGCGTTGATTTTTTGATCTTTCGAGAAGATTCCAACTTGAATATAGGTGTGACTGTAAAGGGTCTTGTTTTGGGTTTTTGCTCCACCATAGATGGTTGTTAGCTTGTTCTTTTCAATTTCAAAAAACTTATAATCAGCTGCTTCCCCACTTTCTTCAGGCAGTACCCAGAGTTGTAACATGCGGTTTTGTTTGTCATCGGGATTAATTTCGTTGTGTACAAAGCCTTCTGCACCAGCACGTTGAGTTTGTGCTTGATTGGTTTGCATATTTTGGCCATTTTTCAACGAACCTTCATGTATTATATTGCCATCAATCATGATTGATATGACATCAATCTCCTTGTGAGGGTGCATTCTTGTTTCGCCATTGGGCATAAAGTAAGCATCTGCTAAATAGACAAAATGGCCAATTCCATCAAAGGTATCTTGGTTTCCACCTATCTTTCTATCAACAACTAAGCGGTGCTCTTTTAAACCAGCAAATCCACCCAAATGTAACTCATGTTTATTTAATTTTATTGTTTTCATCATATTTTATTGTATCTGTTAAAGCCATTATATATGGTGTACCTATAAAATTGCAACTAGGTACCTTTTAGTAACTAGTGTCTGACCGTGAAAGGAATCGTAGCCTTTTCTGCAATAGATTACTTCTTTCTTGGTCAGGCACTAACTATTTAATTAATTTCAATATGAACAAAGATGAACATCAATTTTCATGTCCAATAGGCACAACTCTCGATATTATCGCAGGCAAATGGAAGCCTGAAATATTGTGGCATCTTACTGATGAAACCATGCGTTTTAATCAACTACAAAGAGCCATTGGGAATGTTTCTCAAAAAATGCTGACTCAACAACTGCGCGAACTCCAAAGAGATGGTTTGATCGTTCGTAAACAGTACGAAGAAATTCCTCCTAAAGTTGAATATTCTTCAACCAAATTGGCTCAGAGCCTTAAGCCCTTGTTCAATGATTTGATTGAATGGAGCTCTACACATATTGAGGAGATTAATAAATCCAGAAACAAGCATGATAATAAAAATCTATGAATACAAATACTAAAAATGAATTATTGGTCCGAGACGTAACAGAGAAAAATCGTGCAGCCACCATGCTGGAGCTGTTTTATGATCTGATTTTTGTGGTAGCCATTGCCAAACTCGCTACTGTGTTTCATCACGATTTTGCTCAGGGCAACGTACAACACGCTACGGTCAATTTTGTGGTTATATTTTTCTCTATTTGGTGGGCATGGAACCAATACACATGGTTTGCTTCCTCCTTTGACAATAACAGTACCCGTTTTCGACTGGTTACAATGTGGCAAATGCTGGGTGCATTATTGTTGGCTGTTGGAGTCAAAAAAGGATTCAATGGGGATTTCTCCATCATTGTGGCTGGTTATGTGATTATACGATCATCGGGGATTTATTTGTGGCTTAAAGTCGCAAAGGACAACCCTGCTTTGAAGGTAACTGCTAGGCGTTATGCGTTGGGAATATTTTTGTGTCAAGTTGGTTGGATTGCACAAGCATTTTTCCCGTTTAGTTATGTTGTTTTTGCTTTATTGTGGTTAGCAGAATTCATGGTTCCTTATATTGCAGAATCCCATACTCAAACTGAGTACCACCCAGAACACATAGAAGAAAGGTTTGGTTTGCTGACCATTATTGTATTGGGAGAATCTATTTTAGCCTCGACATATAGTTTGGAAAAATTATTTAAACATTTTTCTTTTGACTTGTTGCTCGTCGCATTGGGGTGTGTTTTTACTATCTTTGGAGCTTGGTGGTTGTATTTTAATAGCTCTGTTGAACATAAACTGCGCATTAAAAAAATTGCATTTCAATGGGGTTATGGTCATGTTATTATCTTTGCATCGGCTGCAGCAATCGGTGCAATGGTGAGTGTTAATGTGGATGTATTAACTGATCATGCAGTTGTATCTATTGCCACTGCAAATTTAGGATTTGCTGTTTCTGTTGCGTTGTTTCTTTTTGGGTTGTGGTATTGTCAAGAAAGAATAGTCGCAACAAAACCCGCAAGTTCTCTATTTTTGTTGTTAATTGTAGTTCTGGTGATTACTTTAGGAATGATGCCATATTCAATTTTTTCAATTGGAATTTTGATGGTATTATCTGCAATATATCGCCTGAAAGTACCCTTAATGACATCCTGAACAATCTCCTTATATTTCATGTTTCAACGCCAACTTTACTATCAAAATTGTGACTTTTCCCCTATTGTTTTTACTGGCTATAGAGGCTATAGTTGTACTCATTGATATTAATAAGGGTTAAAGATGAATAATTTATTTGTAGGAATCAAAGGCCAAGTTGTTTGTATTGACAAGCAAACAGGAAAAGAAGTTTGGAGTACTAAGTTAAAGGGCATGAGCATTACCAATGTGATTTACAACAATAAACAAATATTTGCCTACGCCAGTGGTCATTTGTTTTGTTTGGATGCTGATTTTGGAAAGGTTCTTTGGAAAAATCCTTTAACGGGCTATGGTTATGGTGCTTGTATATTTGCCACAGAGAACACGGTTCAACAACAGGCATATATTGTCAATCATGATCAACAACAGAAAAATTCACAAGCAGCATCTACTGCAACATAATGGGAAAGACCGAAAAAGCTCAATAAATAGTTGCATTTTTTATTGTTATGAAATATATTTCACTTACTGAAATATATTTCAACATGGTTAAATTTATAAAATGCCAACAACCCAACTCAATTTAGCAACCAAAGCTGCATGGCTCTCTTATGTGGGTGGCTATACGCAAACACAAGTAGCCAAGCGCTTGAATGTCTCTTCAGCTAAAGCCCATCGCTTAATTGCTTATGCGCATGCCAATAATGTAGTTAAAATATTTATCGAAGGTAAAATTGTTGAGTGTGTGGAGTTAGAAGAAAAGTTAATCCACAGTTTTGGATTAAATACCTGTACCGTGGTTCCGACTATTGACTCGGAGATGGATGAATTTAATGCCATTGGCACAGCAGGAGCCAGTTTTTTACATCAATTGTTTAAACAAACCCAAGACACCGTGATTGGTATTGGTAAAGGGCGTACTTTGTCATCGGTGGTCAATCATTTGCCCCATACACATAACAATAATTTACAATTTGTTTCTGTATCTGGTGGATTAACGCGTAAATTTTCAACCAACCCCTATGATGTCATTCACCAAATTTCAGAACGAACCAACTCTGAATCCTATTTTTTGCCTGTGCCATACATGGCTAAAGATAAACAAGAAAAACAAATGCTATTGTCTCAACAAAGCGTTGTTCAAATGTTGGATTTTGCGAAAACGGCCAGTATTTATATTGTTGGCTTGGGATCGTTAGAAGGTGATGCACATGTACACCAAACCGGTTTGATAGAAGAAAGCATTTGGCAAACCATGAAAGACAAAAATGCAGTGGGTGATTTTATGGGCGCATTCATGGACAAAGAGGGCAACAAAATTCAAGACAAGAGCAATGATTTGTCTTTGGGTTTATCAATCAGTGACATTAAAGGAAAGCAAGTTGTGGCTATAGTAGGTGGCGCTCACAAAGGCAAGGCTACACTAGCAGCACTAAAAACCAATACTATCACGGATTTAATTATCAGTGAAGAATCAGCAAAGAATATTATGTAAGATGGGCCACGCCCATCAAAAGGTGAAATTATGAGTACAATAGAAAGAAACCCCGGAATGCCACTCAATCTCGATTGGGTAGAAAACACTCAAGTCAACACTTCAGCTGTTGAACGACGTGCAGCCAGTTATAGCGGTAGACGTTCAGTCAAAAAACAACATCAGGCAGCATGGTTGTTAAAAGCATTAAGTTGTATCGATTTAACCACATTATCAGGTGATGACACGGTAAATCGAGTTAGGCGATTATGCAACAAAGCGAAAAACCCGGTGCGCAAAGAGATACTTAAAGCATTGGGTGTAGAAAAGTTGAATATCACAACAGGTGCTGTCTGTGTTTACCACGAAATGTTAGAAGCTGCGTCTGGGTTTTTAAAAGGATCAGGTGTAGAGCTTGCTGCGGTTTCAACCGGTTTTCCTGCAGGATTAACTCCATTTGATATGCGGGTTGAGGAAATCAGGCGTTCGGTGGCAGCTGGAGCTACCGAAATTGATATCGTTATTTCAAGAAGGTTGGTTTTTGTCCAGGATTGGCAGAAACTCTACGATGAGGTTAAGCAATACCGTGAAGCCTGTGGTGAAGCCCATTTGAAAACCATTCTTGCAACGGGTGAGCTGGCAACTTTTCGTAATGTGGCCAAAGCATCCATGGTTTGCATGATGGCTGGTGCTGATTTTATCAAAACTTCAACCGGCAAAGAATCTGTCAATGCCACCTTGCCAGTGAGTTTGGTGATGGTTAGGCAAATTCGAGAATATTATGAACGTACAGGTTACAAAATAGGCTACAAACCCGCAGGCGGAATCAGTAAAGCCAAAGATAGTTTGATGTATTTGGTCTTGATGAAAGAAGAATTGGGTAGAGATTGGTTAGAACCAGAATTATTTAGGTTTGGTGCATCCAGTCTTTTGGGTGACATAGAGCGGCAATTAGAACACCATGTGACGGGTAAATACTCGGCCAGTTTCCGTCACGCAATGGGATGATAGCACTCGTACTTAATATGCCTAGAAAACCAGAAAAAAGACTTATTACCAATTCGGCAACTACATTTTTTTCTAGTCTCCTATGCATATCAATTACAAGCACTCTCAAAATAACAACCGTCATTCCCGCGAAGGCGGGAATCCATCAGAAAAAGAACTGGGTTCCCATTTTTAAGGGAATGACAAAAAAAGAAGAGAAACACAATGAGCATTATGAAAATATTTGAAACAATGGATTATGGTCTTGCACCAGAAAACACAGATGAAGCGATGAACTGGTTAAAAGAACACGATAGAAAATTTGGACAATTTATCAATGGCGAATTCATCAAAAATAAAAAGGCCAGCTATTTTGACACCAGTAATCCCGCCAATGGTGAAAAGTTAGCCAAGATTACCCAAGGCACGCAAAAAGATGTAGATATGGCTGTCACTGCTGCCAATATCGCTCAAGATTCGTGGTCTAGATTATCAGGTTTTCAACGGGCCAAATACCTGTATTCAATCGCGCGATTGATACAAAAACATTCACGTTTATTTGCAGTATTAGAAAGTTTAGACAATGGTAAGCCTATACGTGAGTCTCGCGATGTGGATATTCCTTTGGTCATTCGTCATTTCTATCACCATGCAGGTTGGGCACAATTGATGGAAGACAAATTGGATGATTATGAGGCCATAGGCGTGGCCGGACAAATTATTCCATGGAATTTCCCTTTGTTGATGATGGCATGGAAAATTGCACCAGCCATCGCCGCGGGAAATTGTGTGGTGATGAAACCAGCCGAGTATACATCATTGACCGCTTTGTTGTTTGCTGAGATATGTCAACAAGCGGGTTTGCCCAAGGGCGTGGTTAATATTGTTACTGGAGATGGTAAAACAGGCGCAATGATTGTTAATCACAAAGACATAAACAAGATTGCATTTACAGGTTCAACCGCAGTTGGGCGATTGATTCGTGAACAAACTGCTGGAACAGGTAAAAAATTAACCTTGGAACTTGGTGGAAAATCGGCCTTTATCGTGTTTGATGATGCCGATGTTGATTCAGCGATTGAAGGCCTGGTCGATGCCATTTGGTTTAATCAAGGACAAGTCTGCTGTGCGGGTTCTCGTTTGTTGGTGCAAGAAAGTATTGCCGATAGATTTCATGAAAAATTAATAGCGCGCATGTCAAAATTGCGTATTGGCAATCCATTAGACAAGTCAATTGATATTGGTGCCATAGTTGATGAATCACAAAAAACTCAAATTGCAGAATTAGTTAAGGTTGGTGTTGAAGAAGGTGCTGAATTGTTTCAACCAGAAATTACCTTGCCAGAAGGCGGTTGTTTTTATCCTCCCACTTTATTAACCGAAGTCGATACTGCTCACTATGTTGCACAAGAAGAAATTTTTGGTCCAGTTTTGGTTTCCATGACATTTAGAACACCCAATGAAGCTGTGGCTCTTGCTAACAATACTCGATATGGACTAGCGTGTTCAATCTGGAGTGAAAACATCAATCTAGCCATGGACATGGCGCCAAAAGTAATTGCGGGTGTGGTTTGGATCAATTGCACCAATCAATTTGATGCAGCAGCTGGATTTGGTGGCAAAAAAGAATCTGGATTTGGGAGAGAAGGTGGCATCGAAGGCATGTATGCTTATCTCAAGCCCAAATACGAAAGAAAGTTAAAATCAGGAAAAGAACAAAAGCCTTTTGTATTAAAGATAAAAAACAGCATGGCAACAGTGGATCGAACACCTAAGTTTTATATTGGTGGCAAACAAGCCCGACCTGATGGCGGTTATTCACAAGCCGTGGTTTCGTCCAAAGGCGAATTGTTGGCACATATCGGTAAAGGCAACCGCAAAGATATTCGCAATGCTGTAGAAGCCACCACCAAAGCGAAAGGTTGGACCAATACTACTGCCCATAATCGCGCCCAAGTGTTATATTTTATCGCTGAAAACTTGGCTCTTCGAGCCGAAGAATTTTCTACCCACATCCAATCATTAACGGGCAACAACAAAAAAGACGCCGAAAAAGAAGTTTATGCCAGTATCGAAAGATTATTTTATTACGCGGCTTATGCAGACAAACTGGATGGCGCCGTGCATACTGTTCCACTGAGAGGTGTGGTTCTTGCCATGCCTGAAGCCAATGGAATCATGGGCATTGTTTGCCCCGATGAAAATCCATTATTGGGTTTTGTTTCATTAATGGCAGCTTCTATCTCAATGGGTAATCGTGTTGTTATGATTCCGTCCCAAGCTTCAGCCCTAATGGCATTAGAGTTCTATCAAGTTTTAGAAACTTCCGATGTGCCAGCAGGTGTGGTGAATATCATTACTGGTGATAAAAATGAACTGGCACAAGTATTGGCCGATCATTACGAAGTTGAATCTATCTGGTACTTCGGTGACCAGGAAGGATCCACAATGGTCGAAAAATCCTCAGCCGCTAGCCTAAAACGCACCTGGGTCAACAACGGCAAATCCAGAAACTGGTTTGACAACAAAGTCGCCCAAGGATTAGAGTTTTTAAACCAAGCCACTGATGTGAAGAATATTTGGACGCCTTATGGGGAGTGATAGGCTCCGTTTGAAACTGCTAAGTATCGCAGAGGTTCGCAGAGAAGGTGCGGAGAGGCACGGAGGTTTATTGTAATGCAAAAAGCGTAAAGAAGACGCAAAGGACGCAAAGAAAAACTCATATCGGGTAGTTGGCTTTAGTCAACACTTCTATGTCTTTATAAATCTCAAACATGATATTCATGAAAGTTTAAGGAAAGATAACAAGGTCAGAATTGTATTAAAACAATAATTACACAGTTGCACGACGGCATAGCGAAAATGAAAAGAATTTAGGTTGGTGCAGAGTGCAACGAAGCCCAGCCTATATAATAAATGGTAATTAAATTAAGATTTGAGAAATTAAAATGAAATTGTGGATGAGTGGAGAAGTTGAAGCTGATATATTTGAAAAATTTAGAGTTTCAATAATGTATATTGAAAATAAAATTAATTCAGTTATTGGATCAAAAATATATTGTAATGATTGAGATGGTTGGGATGTAATAGTTGTTATTAGAGATGATGATGAATTTAGTGAAATTACCAAGTATTCAAAGAAAAATAAAGAAATGGATTTTAGATTACAAGTTGGTTGCTCTTCTTTTAAATTAGCAGATGAAAATAAATCGAAAGAATTATTGTTTGAAATGTTAAATAGATCTTTAAGTATGTTATTAGAAAAGGGAATATGCGTTAAAGGCATTCAATCATTAAAAAATGATTTATCTTCTAAAGTTAGTATCGACTTTAGTTAAAGTTGGCCTCGTTCCAACGCTTTGAGTTGTAGTGTATATGTTCAATAGCAATATTTATTTAAAATGGAGCAACAAAATAAAATATACATTCCCGCTCTGAACGTGAGGAATGAGATGCAAGAATATAGAGAAAAACATGAAATTAATACAATTATTATATTTAAACCTGTTGTTAAGTGTCATTGTCTTATCTTCGGCACAAGCTAATTCATGCCCTCGTGTATCAGGGCTTTGGTTTAATCCTGCGTTGAATGGAGAAGGCTATAATCTTTTGCAAATAGACGGTGGGCTTCTTCTGACATACTATGGATACAGCCAATCCAATGAAAGGTTGTGGCTAATTAGTGATATACATACGGATGATATCGCTATTGATCAATCATTTAGTATGACCTTATTTGAAGGAAATGGTGGTGATTTTCAGTCACCAGTTACTCCAGCTAATTTAACAAATTGGGGAACTGTTGATATTGTATTTGATTCATCTACAACGGGACAATTTACTTTAAATGGACAAGATGGACAGAAACAATCACAAGTAGTTCTGTTAGCGGGTGTTGAAGGCGATCAATGTGATGATGAAATATGCCAAATTTCACTGGATAATCGACAACAGATTTCATTTGATTCTCAAAGTGCAATAGGTGTTTTTGATCCAAATCTGGCAGCAAAACCCAATGACAACAGTGTTTGGATGAGTTATTCGGAAGTAACCCCATCAACTATGTGGCCAGCGCAGAATTTTCATGTGGTTTCTACAAAGTTAGCCGTGTCAAGTAACCAAGGTGAAGACTGGATGAATGTTGTTACTTTAAATCAAGCACAAGATGTGACTGTCCAGCTTGCAGCTCCATTAAATGCCGGTACTTGGGTGAGTGAGGTGTCTTCTTTGGTTTATGACAAAGGGGCAAGTGATCAAGAAAAGTGGAAGCTTATTTGGCACCATTATCTACAGATTAATGGGGACAGAAGATTTGAACATGGTTGGTTTGGGTACAAGTCAGCAGCCAATGTACAAGAACTGGCAACAGCAGAAGAAATAAAACTGTTCTCAGGGTTTGGTTATGACATGGTAAACAATACTTCAAATGGCATCACCCAAACACCAGTTACAGGTGCTCCAAAAATAATGTTTTCGCAATTACACAGTGATTTATCTGCTTGTATTATTGCTACAGAGCCTGGCCTTTATTCAACTGAGTCTATGTTATACCTAAGCTTTTCTTGTATCGAAATAAACCCAGAGAATAGCCGCATTGTATTACTCAGTTGTGAGCAACCCTGTGATGTCACACAAGCATCGAGCTGGAGTTATGTCAAAACACTACTCAACAGTGAGGATGCCATTTCATTGGGGTTTGAAAAATTTTCTGCAAGCGATATATTTGAGTCCAATGGAGAATTGTTTTTATGGGTTACTCCTGTTAGTTCCTCTCCCTTTGATGAAGCTTATAATGGTTGTTTGGGCTATAAATTTTCTGATTTAACATCTGGGAAGCTTATTAATGGTAATCAAGGGTCGCCCAAGCCAGTATTTAAATTAGATGGTTTGGAAAATACATTTTATGGTGCTTGTGCTTATCATCAGGCAGCATCAAAAGCAGGAGTGATTATCGGTGAAGTGTTTCCAACTCAAACAGAAGTGTTTCGAATGTATAAAACTGATACATCAAGTTGCAATCAATTAAAATAATAACGTACGTATATATTTATTCTAGTTGCCAACCCCTCATTGATAAATGTTGAGTACACTATCCACTTTTTAGTTAGTAAATATTAGAGTATTGTTGCACTTTACTTCTCATGATTGTAAATCTGGTTGTCTTGTCGTGTAAAGACAAGAAATTAATATAATTGGTGATATCATAGCCACAAAGAAAAGCCGATTTATTAAGCAAACTCTGATAAATAAAAATAATCTCAGGCTTAAATAGGTTAACAGGGTCAGTTTACCTGACTATAAAATTTTAATGAGAGACAAATATGCAACAGCCATTAGTACAAAACGACAATAACTCAGATGCAGAAATGCTTAATGCCAGTTTCAATTTGCAGCGCCAAAGCTTTTTCAATAGCCCGACAGAATCTATTAAAGAAAGAAAAGAACATTTAACCAGTTTAAAAAATCTACTCACAGAAAACCGTGATGCGATTGTGGATGCCATATGTCAAGATTATGGGAACCGTTCAAAATTTGAAACTTTATTTGCTGAAGTAGTTGTGGTCACCGATGACATAAAAACCACCATAAAAAAATTAAATAAATGGATGAAAGTGCAACGACGTCATGTCGATAAAACTTTGTATTTTGGTGCTAAAAATCGTGTGATTCCACAACCGTTAGGTGTGATTGGATTAATTATCCCTTGGAATTTTCCAATTAATCTGTCTTTTTCTGGTTTGTCTGCTGTTTTTGCCGCAGGCAATCGTGCTATGGTTAAAATGTCAGAAAATTCGATAAATTTAACAAGATTATTGATAGAGTTAACACCTAAATATTTTAAGCTTGAAAAATTGCGATTTTTTGAAGAGACTGGTGCAGTTGGTATCGAATTTTCACAAATTCCCTTTGATCATTTGATGTTCACGGGTTCTGGTGCAACTGGTAGAAAAGTAATGGAGTCTGCCTCGCGAAATTTAACTCCTGTTACTTTAGAGTTGGGAGGAAAATCTCCAGCGGTTATTGATCCCCATTACCCTTTGGAGAAAGCAGTCGAACGCATACTGTTTGTCAAACAGTTTAATGCGGGGCAAATATGTACGACGGTTGATTATGTTTTTGTACATGAATCACAAATAGAAGACTTTGTTGAGGAAAGTTTGAAGTGGGTCAAACAACATATTCCAGATATCCAAAGTGAAGATTATACATCGATAATTGATGACCGTTCATTTAAACGTTTAGAAGGTGTATTAAAAGATGCTGAGTCAAAAGGAGCGCGAATTGTTGATTTGTGTGGGCAAAAAGCCAATGAAGCAACACGCAAATTCCCCGTTACATTGGTTTTAAATCCAACAGATGAAATGCACATCAGTGCACGAGAAACATTTGGGCCTATTTTGATGGTCAAAAACTATAAAGAACCTCAGGACGTGATTAATTATGTCAATTCAAAAGACCGGCCCTTGGCGCTTTATCCTTTTAGCAAAGACAAAACCTTATTAAATCTGTATATTGATAGAATCATGTCAGGTGGTGTAACGGTTAATGATGCTTTATTTCACGTGGGCCAACATGACATGCCATTTGGCGGTGTTGGAGCTAGCGGTATGGGACATTATCATGGTTATGAAGGTTTTTTAACCTTTTCAAAAATGCGCCCAGTGATGTACCAAGCCAATGTCAATAGCATGAAATTTTTACACCCTCCTTATGGTGATTTCGCCAAAAAAGTCATCAATATGATGGCTAAAATGAAATCATAAGAAAAATAATACCAGCTTAAAGAGAAACACAATGAGTAAAACACAATTCGATTTTGATCAAATAATAGTGGGTTCGGGTTTTGGCGGTTCTGTCAGTGCCTTACGATTGACAGAAAAAGGCAATAAAGTGTTGGTGCTTGAAAAAGGCCCAAGGCGTGCTGATACAGATTTTGCCAAAGACAATTCAGAAGCAAAACATTATTTATGGGAACCTAAGCTGGGTTTAAGGGGAGCAACGCAAATCTCCTACACCAGTAAAACTACGGTGATTCATGGCATTGGTGTGGGTGGCGGCTCGCAAGTTTATGCCAATGTACATTTTATCCCCGATGATGAAGTTTTTTCCAGTGAAGCATGGTGTAAAAGTCGCAATGATTGGCAACAACAATTAGCACCTTTTTATTCACTGGCCCAACGTATGTTAGGTACAACCAAAAACACGCACACTAATATTGCCGATGATACCTTAAAACAAGTGGCAGAAGACTTTGGTCGAGGAGATTCATTCCAAACTGTATCAACTGGTGTTTTGTTCCCTGAAGAAGATGGTAAACAAGGTAAAAAAATTGCAGACCCATATTTTAATGGAGATGGACCCAAACGGGCGACTTGTCAATTTTGTGGCTCATGTGTTTTAGGCTGTCGATTTAATGCAAAAAATACTTTATTGAAAAATTATTTATTTTTTGCTGAACGCAATGGTTGTGAAATAAGACCCGATTGCGAAGTCACCAAAATTGAACCTCTGGATGTGGCCGAAAATACCGATGGCAGTAAAGGTTACAAAGTGACAGTCACTGAGGAATATTTAGATGACAAGGGCAAGAGAAAGAAAAAAGAATACACTTTAACCTCACACGGCGTGGTTTTATCAGCAGGTGTATTGGGCACAATTCCAATATTGTTGCGTATGCGTGATCAACACAAAACTTTACCCAATATTTCAACACAATTGGGTCAAGAGGTCAGGACCAATTCAGAAACACTTACATCCGTAGTTAATATGGATGCCAATGTCAGTGAGGGTGTGACTATTAGTTCATTTATTTCTGTCGACGATGATACAAATATTGAGTTGAACCGCTTTAATGAAGGTTCAGATAAAACCTGGCGTTATTTGCCTTATGTTCCTATGGTGACAGGCAAAGGCTTTGGGCGTGTATTAAAAATGTTTGGTAGCATGATTGTTCATCCCATCAAGTTTTTCAAAGTATTGGGCATAAAGGGCAAAGCCAAAAGTTCATTGATATTTTTAGTGATGCAAAAATCCGAATCTTTTATTCATTTTGAATGGCGCAGAAAATGGTACAGATTGTTCAAAAAAGACATCTCTGCAATTCAAAAACCTGAAGACACACCGCTTACTGTATCCTTTCCAGCCGCCGAAAAAGCCACCAAACTGTATGCCGAAAAACTTGGCGGACAAGCTGCTTCATCATTGTCAGAAATTTTACTCGGTACTCCCATGACCGCACACATCATGAGTGGTGTTGCCATAGGTAGTAGTCCTGAGAATGGCGTTATAGATGAATCAGGTGAAGTCTTTGGTTACAAAAACTTACGTGTATTAGATGGCTCGGTTATTCCTGGCAACCTAGGTGTTAATCCATCATTAACTATTACTGCTTTAAGTGAATATGCCATGAGTAAAGTTCCAGTATTTAACCAAGAATCTGCAGATAAGATCAAACGCATTCAATTCTCCGAACCTCTAAAAGGACAAGTATCTGCTCTTAATGGTAGTGGTGATTTGTTGATGAAAATTACTGGGTAAGAATTTATCATCGTCTAGTTATTTAACTCGGGTATTATTTGTCATATACAACTCTAAATTTTATTGAATTGAGAGTATGTAAAATAAATAATTTGTTTAAAAGTGAGTTTGCCAAAAATTTGATGTAGGGTTACATAGCTATACACTATGCCAATTTCATAATTCAATGAGTTGTTATATGTCTTATACGCATATTACAAATCGAGGATTCTATTATTTATGCAAAAATAGCATTTGATTTACGCCATTGCAAAGCCGAACATTTTTTTTGTTTTTTAAAGGTGCGTGAAAATGAACTGACTTCGTTATAGCCCAATATTTCAGATATAAGCGTAACACTTTTATTACTGGCCTTTAAGTGCCAACAAGCCACATCTATCCGCAAATCATTTAAAAGCTGTTTAAATGACAGGTTTTTTTCTACCAATCGCCTTTGCAAACTTCTTGGGTGCATGTCCAGACGACTGGCTATGTTTTCAATGGTGTGGGTTTTATTTGTCATGTTTTGCATGATTAATTTTTTAACTTGTTGTTCAATGCCTATTTCATGATTTTTGGGTATATTTGTATGATTAAATTGAGATTGTTGTATATACATAGGTTTAATAGTGGTTAAGTGTTGATTTAAGTAACGACTATCAATAATTATCCTTTCACACTCTTGGTTAAATGCCACATCAACTTTCAAGAATTTTTTAAATAATCGCAATTCTGTTATATTATTGTGGGTAAATTCGATCCGACAATTTTTCAAAGTATCGCCCATAATTTTCTGTAATACACGTAAATAAACACCATAGGACAGTTCTTTTTCCTGTACAGATAAATCTAAATCACTAGCATTAGTATAACGTGAAATAATTAACAGGTGTTTATCTTTGGTTAACTCCCAACAGTCAGAACGATTGCTATATAAAGATAAAAATTGTTGAGTAGAAATAAGCGCTTCTTGAAATGAAAGCTTCTTTTTATTCAGTGTACTTAGGCAGTTCATTGTATTCAAATCTAGCGATGTTGATAAACGCAAACCAAAAGCTGGATAGTTTAGTTCTAATGCTGCGATTTCAATCAACTTGATAAATGATTTATAGGATACGTTGACATTTGAGTCTAACAACTCTTTTTGTCTTATATTAACTTTATCTAACAAAGACTCTAAATTGCCACCTAGATGTGTGACTAAATGTGCAAAATCCAATAAAGTTTTGTGATGTATTAAGTATTTGGCTTTCATTTTTCTTTATATTTAGTGTTTTTCAATAATATTTATTATCAGTATATAGATAAAATACTATTAAATCATTATTTATATCTAATATTGTTTCGAATAGTGCTATATTTTTTACTAATATTAATATTTTATCTAATTTGAAAAAAATATACCAATATTGAGTAATGCAATATAGAATAGAGAAAAAATAGAATGAGAATGTCATGAAACTTGTTGACCATAAGTCACAGTACAGATATCCAAAGCAAGAAAGAAGTAAGATTAAATTCAATCAAATATTGGATCATACTGAGTCATTGCTTAATGTGGGAAAATTAAAAAGTATTAATCTCAACGATATTGCAGAAGAAATGGATATAGCCGTAGGCTCTGTCTATCATTTTTTCCCAAGTAAAGATGCCTTGTTACTGGCCGCAGCTGACAGGTTCTTGGATCAGTTCACAACCATGGTAGATCATAGAAACTTAATGATTAATGAAAATATCGAGAGTTGGCAAGATTATTTTCGTAACACAGCGCTTCAAGGAGCAACAATTTATAATACTTCAAAACCAGCATCAATATTGTTGCTCGGCCAAGCATTTAATTGGCAAATAAGACTTGCAGATGCAGCTGGACATAGGCGTATGGCTACTGTTTTGACAAAAACATTCAATAAAATTTCTGATTTTTCGTTTGTACAAAACCTTGAAGAAATTTTATTAAATTCAATTGTTATACTGGATGGGTTTTGGCAGCGTTCTTATGAAGAACATGAAAAGGTAACTGATAAATACTTTGAAGTTTCGATAGAAGCATCTCTGGCTTACTTAAAGTTATACTTGCCTGAGAAAATAGCCATTAAAGCAGAAACAAATAAACCCAGTGTTTCTAATGCCAGCATTAATCAAAATTAACTAAAATCCTATATTAATTTATTTTACCAATTGAACATCTGGTATACGGTACTTTTTAAATGAGCCAACATCGGGTTTATAGGCACGCAACAATAAATTCCAGTTATCAACAGTATTTAGTCGGTTTTTTACCATGCCACAAATTTGAGGACTTCCATAATGAATAGTAAAGCTACCATTCTCATTATATTTTACATTGTATTTATTGATGGTATTGTGGTCGTTGCTGATTAAAAATTTATCAGCACCATAAACGGTTACTGACCAAAAGGCATCATTTTTTGGTACTTCATAAGTGGCTGTATAACATTGATTGGCTTTTAGATTAGGTGCATAGATGATATACATAGCATGCTCGTCTTCGGACAAACCCCAAGCACCAGCTGTACATAACATTCTAAACCATTGATTTTGTACTTGAGAATCTTTTTGGGTCATTCCACCAAAGGAGTTTTTTAAGTTATCGTAATAATGAACCAAGGCTTCTCGTAGTTTTAAACGTGATTGATGATCAATCTCAGGTGTTCGGTCTTGAGTAGATTTGGCGGTAATTTCCATTTTTGGTTGAATCTCATTGACTATATAAGCAATCTCCTTTGGATTGGTGCCATCGACCTCAATACGGATACCGATGACAACGTGATTGGATCTAAAAGTACCTTTTGGAAAATTATAATGGCCGGCACCATAAAAATGTTTTACTGTGAAGTGGTTGGGGTCAACTATCTGTACGGACATCAATCTGTCATCTCGATACTCTGGTACTATTAGACTGAAATCATCACTTGAATCAACCGTAACTAATGAATACAGTACATCGTTGTTGGGTGAAACAACCCAATGATCGTCTTTTGTTGCTAAGGCTTTAAAATGGAAAAAGTTATTTATACCGCTGCGTTTAATAAAGTTTTTCATGAATGTATAAGTTTCAGCCTGGGCATATGACTCAGGTGTGTAGCCATAATCAGAAAAATTTATTGGCCAATCTTTAGGGTTGTTGACATCAAAATTGACCTCTTGAACTGCATATTTCTTACGACCACGATCTAAATATTGACTAATTGCACCTACATTTGTGGGAGTATAAATTCGCATCAGCACAGCAAAATTTTCTGCTGTATTAATGTTATTGATTTTAGCTTCACAATTAAAGTGTACGGTAAACGTTCCATCAGTATTTGCCTTTACTTCATCATTGGATAGTGCGGCTTTGTTGTTTGCCAACCAGCCCTTTTTGTTATAAGTTGTAATAGACCAAAAGCCACCTTTAGCATAGTTAACAGGCGGCTCATCAATGATAATACTTGAACAAGTACTGCCTGATATTTTATTTAAAATGGGCAAATAACCAGCATCAAATATGGGGAGTCCACCCCAACCATAAGCGGTTGCATACAAATGCCCTTGTTCATCGACAAAGGCTTTTGTTCCCATCAATGTTGTGAAATTTGTTATCTTTCCTTTGGCCACATCTTTAAATAATGCTGCTCTGATTTGTAGCATTTTTTCATCGCTAATCAAGTCTTCGGGTTCTGTATATGGGATTGAGGATTCAGCTTCGATAATAAGAGCATCTTGTTGCTTATGTGCCTCAATTAAACCATTTGAATCACTAGGCATTGGATTGGTTCGTGCATTGAGATATACATAATGGCCATAGCTTAATTCATCTAGATTAATGGTTCTACTTTGCCCTGCATAAATTGTAGCGATGGAATAATTTTGCATGTCTATGACTTGTACTACAGAATAAGCTGAAAACTTTGGGACAGTAATAGTGGCACCTTTAGATATGTCAACAATGGCACTTGAGTAAAGAACATCTTGTGCTTCGCGAATCACTTGCTGAGTTTTAACATTGACAATATTGCGTTGGTGAGCAAAAGTATTGATGGGTGCTTTTTTTAAACTCTTTTTCAAATAGAAATTAGATTCAGCAATCCTATATTGCGAATTGCTCACACCAAAAGTTGATGGAGAGGTTTGTATTAATTTTTCAGGTGTAATGTTGGATTGATGTTTAATAGCGGTACAATTAGATAACACGATTAACGAAACCAATATATAAATCATATTTGTAATGTGTGATACTTTCATTTTATTAACATCTCTTTGTAAAAAACATAAGAATAATACCCGATTATCTCGGATCTCGGATTATAGTTTTCTAAAACTATCAAAATAAATTCTTATTTGTCGTGAAATGACAAGAATCTTTGTTAAACAATCGTTAATCTTAAATTTTTAGAATATAAAAAGAGTGGGACACACATAATGCAATTTAAAAAATCAATTCTTTCCATACTAATAAAGTCGGCATTAACCGCTACTGTATTAGCCCCTACACAAATTTTTGCTCAAGACGATGACTCTCCAACATTAGAGGAAATAATTGTCACAGCTCAACAAAGAGAACAAACATTGGCAGAAGTTCCATTATCTGTTGCTGTTGTAGATGGCGATTTAATTCGTGATCAAGGCATGGAGAATATGACAGATTTACAATACTCTGTACCCAATTTTTCTCAATCAGAAACTGCTATTGGAACAAATATTTTCATTCGTGGAATTGGTTCTGGTAACAATCAAGGTTTTGAACAATCTGTTGGCATCTATGTCGATGGCATCCATCATGGTCGCGCTCAACAAGCACGTGCTCCTTTTTTAGATTTGGAGCGTGTAGAAGTGTTGCGTGGCCCTCAGTCCATTTTATTTGGTAAAAACTCAGTTGCAGGAGCATTAAATATTACTACGGCCAAACCAACCAATGAATTTGAAGGTTACATTAACCTCGCTCATGAATTTGTTGATGGTGCAACCGAAGGAACAATAGTTTTATCAGGACCAATATCTGATCGATTTAGGTACCGCATAGCAGGAAGATCTTCTCAATCAGATGGATATGTAGAAAATTTATTACTCGATAGAACTGAACCAGCCAATGATAACAAGACTTTAAGAACCACTTTTGAATTTGATCTGTCAGATACTGTGATGGCAACACTGAAACTTGAGAAGAATCAATTTGATGTGGTTGGACGACCCAATGAAATTGTTACAGAATCTCCTGCTACAGCGGGTCCATTTACGGGGTTAACCTACGCTCAAATTTTGGTACTCGGTTTAGGTCAAGATGAATCAATATTGAATAATGAATTAGATGGAAAAAGAACATCAAATGGTGATTTTAGCAACAATGACCAGTTTGAAGGTGTCTTTACTTTAGATTGGGAACTTGAAAACAGTACATTTCGTTCGGTAACGGGCATTTCTAATTATAGTTTTAATGATTTGTGCGATTGTGACTTTACTGGCGCCAATATCTTCTCAGTGGACTTGTCTGAAGATTATGATCAGTTTTCTCAAGAGTTTCGCTTAACATCCAGTGGTGGTGGATCCATTGATTATATAGTTGGTGCTTTTTATCAATCAAGTGATCACGTATATCGTGACTCCATTAATGTTACAAACACTTCTGTTCTAGTGCCATTATTGAATGCAACTAGCCCAGGCCTTGGTGATTTGTTTTCGAATACTGCCGCGCAACGAGTTGCCAATGTTGACTCAAGTGTGATTTCTGCTTTTGGGCAACTTGATTGGCATTTTAATGACAGCATGACTTTACAAATAGGTGGTCGAATTACACACGAAAGCAAAGATGGTACAAGAGGCATGAGAATTGTTTCATTGCCAAGTGGTGGAGAGTTACCAGCTGCACAAGCCATTGTTGCTGATTTATATGGGGCGGTCTTTGGTATATCGGCATCAAATGCACTTAACGTTGCTTTTCCGGTAGCGGATCTTTTGGGGGCACATCCAGTTTCTGGCAGTATATCAGAAACAGAGTTTACACCAGATGTTAAATTCTACTGGGATGTTTCTGATGATGCTATGTTATATGTCAGTGCTGCAAAGGGCAGTAAGTCTAGTGGTTTTGACTTTAGAGCAAACAACAGAGGTACTTCGACAACAATGGAAGATTCTTTTATATTTGACAGTGAATCTGCAAACAGTTTTGAATTTGGTGGCAAGTTGTCTTTACTTGATGGTGCTGCACAGCTTAACTTTGCAGCCTATTTAACTAAGTTTGAAAACTTACAAGTCTCAGTCTTCGATGGTATTTTAGGCTTTAATGTGGGCAATGCTGCAAAAGCAGATATCAAAGGATTAGAGGTTGATGGTAGATGGCAAGCAACCCAGAACCTAACATTGGGTGGATCAATTGCCTTTAATGATTTTAAATTTAAAGACTATGCCAATGGACAGTGTTATTTTGGACAAACACCAAACGGGCCTCTGGCAGACCAAGGATTTTGTTCATACAATGGCCAGTCAGATCGGATGAATGCAGATCTGTCAGGAACTTTTAGTGCTGATCACTACCATGAATTTTCAGGTGGTTGGGAGTTGATTTCATCATACAATGTGTACTTCACAGATGGCTACAATGCATCCGGAACATCTGACCCTCTTGGTGAGCAAGGCGGTTTTGCAAAACATAATCTAAGGTTCTCTATCTCAAATACGGACAATGGTTGGAGTATTGCAATATTGGGTGAAAATCTAAGTGACAAAAAAGTCGTATTCAACTTTGGTGGAACACCATTGGCAGGAGGTACTTTTGGTGTTGGTTCCAATGTTGCAGTTCCTGGACAAGGTAGAACGGTTTCCCTACAAGTTAGTAAGAAGTTTTAGTTGTCAAAGTGATTTATTGACAAGCTGTAAATAAAAACTCTACCTAGGTAGAGTTTTTTTATATTAAATTTGAATAGTAAATACATTTTTTAGAATATTTTGGAGGTGACATGAAAGGTGGTTTGGGTATTGATGCTTATCTAGTTCTTGGAATACTGGTTTTTTTTGCTTTAATGGAAATTATCATTGGGCATTTAAAAAATTCAAAGCGAACATTTAGTGATTGGATACAAGAAGCGGGTGGTTTTTTTGTATTGTCACTAATAATAAAACCATTTATAGTGATAGCTACTATTGGTGTTGGTCATAATATTTTTCCTCAGGCACAAAATGCCTTTGCCAATGTCAGTTTATGGATTGTCTTTCCACTCTATATTTTAGTCGATGATTTGATGCAATACTGGTACCACCGTTCTGGACATGAGTATGAGTTTTTATGGAAATTACACCGTTCACACCATCAAGCAGAAGAAATGGGTTTCTTTATATCTTACCGAAATGCGGCATTGTATTATTTACTGATGCCAAATATATGGTATTTAGCATTAATCACTTTTCTTGGAGGAGGCTATGCTGTCGCCATTGGATTGGTTGCAAAACAACTAATTATTATCGGGTCACACAGTACCATAAAGTGGGATGAACCACTGTATAAAAATAAATTTACTTCACACTTAATGAAAGTGGTTGAAAGAATTATCATTGCCCCGGCCTTTCATCATGGACATCATGGCAGATCAAGATTGGATGGCATCAGTGATCCAAACGGTAATTTTGGCAATATGTTTTCTCTTTGGGACCAGGCATTTGGTTCGGCTGTCTTTAGTAGGCAATATCCAAGTGAATATGGTTTGTTAACTGACCACAAAGAAAATTGGCAATCTTCTTATTTGTATCCATTGATAAAATCCAAAGATGAAAACAGTTTACTGTCAAAAGGGTACAAAAAAATTGATACCAGTAGTTTAGAACCAGCAATTATTGAATTAGAAAAAAACAAATCCTATTTGTGGTGTCAGTGTGGAAAGAGTAAAAATCAACCCTTTTGTGATGGCTCGCATCATGGTTCAAAAATAAAACCATTACTATTCAAAGCAATGCGTGATGGCAAAACGCGGTTATGCAATTGTAAGCAATCAAAAACCAGACCTTTTTGTGACAATACCCATTTGGAATTAATACAAAATATAGAATCTGATTAATTGATTGATTTTATTCTATTGTGCCATTTAATAATTCAGCGATTAATTGAACGGACTCTTTTAATCGAGTTAATATAAACTTATGACCACAATTAAATGTTTTTAATGTTACATGTGGTATTAGTGATTCAAGTATTTTTGCATTGATTGGTCGTGTTCGATAGATAAGAATTAAAGGATTTGTTGTTTTCCTTATCTCAATAGCTTATAGGATTTGAGAGCAGGATTAGATTTAAATATGCTACAATCCTATTTTAAATTGTAAGAACCAGTAGCGTATGATGAAGTGTGCAACATATATCAAAAGTAAAGCCAAAAATTTTAACCCCAAAATTGCATTAGTCTTGGGTTCTGGTCTAGGAGAATTTGCGGATTCTATCGAAAAAATTGCAGAAATATCTTATGCAGATCTTGAAGGTTTTCCTGTTTCTGGGGTGGGTGGTCATGCAGGCAAGTTGATTTTAGGTACCGTAGGTGGAACACAAGTTGTCGCGATGCAAGGCAGAGTGCATTATTATGAGAATGGACAAGCCGATGCGATGAGAGTTCCTATACATTGTTTCAAGGAATTGGGTTGTGACATAGTTATCTTAACCAATGCTGCTGGCAGCTTGGACTACAATGCAGGCCCTGGAAGTGTTATGCTGATTAAGGATTATATTAATTTTACTGGCATGTCGCCATTGTTTACCGAAACAGGCAATGCACGATTTGTGAATATGGTAAATGCTTATGACAAGGATTTGCGCCGTCAATTGTTATGCATTGCGGATGACAATCATATCCACTTGAGTAAAGGTGTTTATGCGTGGATGTGCGGACCTCAATTTGAAACACCAGCGGAAATTAATGCGATTAAAATACTCGGGGCTAATGCAGCTGGGATGTCAACCGTTCCTGAGACTATTTTGGCCAGACAACAAAAGATGAAAGTCTTGGCGCTATCGGTGATTACCAACTATGCCGCAGGCATGGATGATGGTGAATTGTCCCACGAGCAAACCATGAAATATGCGGACAAAGCCTCACAGACATTCAAAACTATATTGACAGAGTTTATTAGAAATCAATGATAATGTGTGTTGTATGTTGAGAGTGCTACTAATCCTTTTACTATTTCCTTCTTTGGTGTTTGCAGGTGGAAGCGGACTCGCTCATATAGGTCCTCTTATCTTTATTCCGATTATACTGTTTATAGTTATTTCTGTAGCAGTTATTTGGGCTTTGTGTCACTTGATAAATGGAATTTACAAATCTATTAAAAATAAAGAAAAATAATGCAATGTGTGTAAAAGATTAGTTATTGAATTTAAATACAGCATCGTTTAAAATAAGCGAATCGAACGAAATAGAGAATAGCAATGGAAATATTAACTGCAAACAAAGCCAAAACACATTTTGGTGAAATGTTAATGAAAGTACAAAAAGAACCTGTGCAAATTGATAAAAATGGTAAACCAACAGCCGTTGTAGTTTCAATTGAAGAGTATGAAGGTTCGGAAAAAGCCAAACTAGAAATGCTAAAAACGAGAATGAAGATAGCAGAGTATGAAGTAAACAATGGAATGACAAGTGATGGTGATGAATTTTTTGAAAAATTATTGGCTGGTGAATTTACGAATGAGAAGACTTGAAATCTCTCATCAAACTGAGGTTGAGTTAATTCAAATAATGGAGTACACAACCATTAAGTGGGGAAAAAAACAATCCAACAAATATTTAGTGGATTTACATAACACAATGGTTTTATTAATTGAAAATCCTCATATTGGAGTCAATAGGCCAGAATTGTCTAGTGAAATTTATAGTTTTCCTCATACAAGCCATATGATATATTATAAATTTGATATTAAAATTCTCACTATTCTGGCAGTATTACATAAAAGTATGTTGCCTAAAGAACAATTACAAGGCAGATGATAAGTGACATACCTCCCACAAGAAATAATTAAAAATAAACGCGATGGTAAAGTGCTGTCTCAAAGCGAGATTGACTTTTTTATTCAAGGCATTGCCAATAATACAGTCAGCGAAGGTCAAATAGCCGCTTTTGCGATGGCTGTTTTTTTTCAAGGCATGAATTCACATGAACGCATTGACTTCACTCAAAGCATGGTCAATTCGGGCGATGTGATGGATTGGTCGGATATGAATTTAAATGGCCCAATCTTAGACAAGCATTCAACAGGCGGAGTGGGCGATAAAATCAGCTTGATGTTGGCTCCAATAATTGCTGCTTGTGGGGGTTATGTACCGATGATTTCAGGTCGAGGTCTTGGGCATACCGGTGGGACTTTGGATAAATTTGATGCCATTCCTGGTTATGATGCCACGCCAGATAATACATTGTTTAGAAAAACGGTCAAAAATGTGGGCTGTGCGATTATTGGACAAACCGCTAATCTAGCACCTGCGGATAAACGTTTTTATGCGACACGGGATATCACTGCAACGGTTGATTGTATCCCGTTAATTACTGCTTCTATCTTGTCTAAAAAATTGGCCGAAGGATTGGATGGTTTGGTGATGGATATAAAAACGGGCAGTGGTGCTTTTATGAAAGATTTATCACAAGCCAAAGAATTGGCTCAAGCCATAGTTGATGTATCCAGTGTCAATACCACCGCCATTATTACCGATATGAGTCAGGTCATTGGTTATACTGCTGGCAATGCTTTGGAAGTCGGGGAAACGATAAACTATTTAACCGGAAATAGACAAGAGCCCTTATTACACAAATTGGTTGAAACATTGTGTGCTGAAATGTTGTTGCAAGGAAAGTTAGTGGACAGCTTTGATGATGGTTTACTTAAGGTTAATGAAGTTTTAGACAATGGTAATGCGGCTGAAGTATTTGCTAAAATGGTTTCTGCCCTAGGGGGGCCAAATGACTTGTTAGAAAGCCCTGATAAATATTTGAGTAAAGCCAATATTATTCAACCGATATATCCCACTCAATCTGGATACATTTCAGGCATGGATACCAGAATGATCGGGATGAGTGTTGTAGAATTGGGAGGTGGCAGAAGAATGGCAACCGATACTATAGATTGCTCTGTTGGATTTAGTGAGTTCTGTCACATTGGAGACAAAGTTGAATTGGATAAGCCTATTGCTTTTGTGCATGCTAAATCACAGCAACAAGCCGAAGCTGTGACTGTATCTATATTGAGAAATATTGTTGTTAATCCATTGAAAACTAGTAGCCCTGAATCTATTATAGAAAAAATCACATAGAATTTGTTACAATACATCAAGAAATTTTACTTGGGACTTGTTATGCTTAATATTATTCTGCTGTTTTTATTGTCATTTCCTATGATTGTTAAAGCTGGAAGTGACATGATTTTTATTAATGGGTTTGAAGAAATTATTTTAACCCCGCCAGATTTGTTGATTATCAACGAAGTCGATTATAATCAACTGGGTATAGATGAGGATGAATTCATCGAAATTTATAATCCAACAGATTTTGCTATTTCAATGTCTCAGGTTTCACTTTTTTTAATTAATGGTTCAACCAATACGAGTTATGCTCGATATGACCTAGATTCTCATGTCATGCTAGGTGCTGGTCAATATTTGGTTCTTGGATCTTTGAATGTCCTAGCAATTGCCCCTCCCAATTCATTGTCACAGGAGTTGACAGGTTCTATACAGAATGGCCTCGTCGATGGAATGGTGTTGATGGATTTGTTTGATAACAGCGTTATTGATGGTATGTCCTACGGAGGTGATATTGTAACAGCATTGATTCCAGATCCAGACGTGAATATAAATGTTGTTGTTACTGAAGGATCTTCAGCACCTTCAGATCCTGGAGTTGGTAGTTTAGCAAGAATGCCAAATGGTGTAGACACTAACGACAATAGTCTTGATTTTTTAATCAATGCAGGGGTGACTCCTGGTAGTGAAAATGTTGTACTAGCACCGCCAGATTTATTGGTCATTAATGAATTTGATTATGATCAACCAGGTGCTGATACACTTGATTTTATAGAAATTTTCAATCCTACCTCTTCTCCAATAGACTTAAATGGAGTAACACTATACTTGATTAATGGGGCGCTAAATATAGACTAT
>JAJRQG010000105.1 GCA_024280395.1 Gammaproteobacteria bacterium
ATTTAGACCATTCGGACAAACTTTGGGGGCGATCTTCAATTTGTAATTGTAAGCCCTCATCAATAGACTTGAGAAAAGGGCTAGAATTGGAACGCTCACCCAATTTTTTGATGGTGTCCTGATGCAACCGATTCATAATGTCAGGAGGTCTTTTACCGGTGATGCACAAATATGAAACCGCAGACAATGAATAAATATCAGACCATGGGCCAATGGTTCCACTGCTGCTGTATTGTTCTAAGGGAGCATAGCCTGGTGTGATAATTGTTGTCACTTTACGGCTTTTTGTACCAATGGCTTGCCTTGCAGCGCCAAAATCTATTAAGACCGGTGTGTCATCACTGCGAAACATGATGTTATCAGGTTTTATATCACGGTGAAGAATTCCATCATTGTGAACCAGTTGTAAGCCATTGACAATGGAGCTGATGATACGCATGAGTACCTTTTCATTCATGCTTTTTGTCTTTGAAATACGATCGATTAAACAGCCACCTTCACAATATTCCATGACAATGTAGGCTGTGCCATTCTTCTTGAAAAACCGATAGATTCTAACAATATTGGTGTCTTCATATTTTGCCAAGGTTTTGGCTTCGTTCAAAAATGCATTGAGTCCCCAATTGTAAACTTTTTCTGAAGATTCACTGGATGCCAAAATTTTTGAATCATCTTTACGAACGGCATGTTCTCTTGGCATATACTCCTTAATAGCGACCAATTTTTCTAGGTTTGTATCAAATGCTAGGTACGTTAAGCCAAAACCACCTTCTCCAAGGAGTTTTTCAATGCGATATTCAAGTAGCATGTAGCCTTCTTTTAATGCATGTAATGACATATTGCGGTAGTTTTCAACAATTAATAATTGTCTTTTATAATAGCATCTTTATTAACAAAGGTGCAGAAAAAATGCCCTCGTTATATTTCTAATACAGAAATATCAGCAATAGCCATAAACAAACTGTTTAATTGTTTTAAAATAGCCAATCGATTTAATCGAATGGCTTTATCTTCACTATTAACCATGACATTGTTGAAGAAGTTTTCTACAGGTTCTGCCAAAGAGGTCAGGTGTTTAAATGCCGCGTTGTATTGTTGTTGTTCGACTTCTTGTTGGAACCTTCTTTTTATCGATTCAATCGCTCCCAATAGGTTTTTCTCTTGTTCTTGATCCAATAATCGAATGGCAATAGTGTCAGGGATAGACTCAGTAGATTTCTTTAATATATTGCTGATGCGTTTGTTGGCCGCAGCCAATGCTAGAGCAGAATTGTCCTGTTTGAATGTTTCACAGGCTTTAATTCGTTGATCGAAATCAGCCAAATTTTCTGGGTTTACTGCCAAAACAGCATCTACAGTATCGTGGCTGAATCCTTGTTCTAAGTAGCTGTGTTTTAGTCTTTGGTTGATGAACTTTTCGACTTCTGTTTGTACTTGTTTTCTGTCCAAAGATTCAATTTGGATTTGATTTAAACAGGTTTCTATTAATTGATAAATGTTAATGGGTAATTTTGATTCTTGTAGAATTCTGATGATTCCTAAAGCAGCTCTGCGCAAGGCAAAAGGATCTTTGTTACCAGTTGGTTTTTTCCCGACTGCAAATATTCCACACAAAGTATCCATTTTATCAGACATTGATAAGGCTTGTGCCAATGGTATTTGTGGTATTTCATCGCCAGAAAATGCGGGTTTGTATTGTTCAGTAATGGCCAAAGCCACATCAGGATCCTCGCCTTGTGCAGAGGCATAATAGCCGCCCATGATGCCTTGTAAGTCAGGGAACTCTCCAACCATATCAGTCACCAAGTCACACTTCATTAATGTGGCAACACGGTCAGTTAGGTTAAGGTCCAAATCCAATTGCCTGCTCAGTTGAAACATAACTTTTTTAATCCGGTTACATTTGTCACCAATAGACCCGAGTTGTTTTTCAAATGTCATTTTTTCTAGCATAGAAAAATTATTATCTAACGGTTGCTTTTGATCTTTCTCCCAGAAAAATCTAGCATCTGCCAACCGAGGTGTAATCACCTTTTCAAAACCTTTGGCGACAAGTTTTTCATCTTTAGAATTGATATTGGCCAATGCCACAAAATTGGGCATTAAATTGTTGTCACCATCAAAAACTGGAAAGTACTTCTGGTGTTTTTGCATGGACGAAATCAATGCTTCTGCAGGCACTTGTAAAAAATCTTCGTTAAAATTACCAATCAAAGCAACGGGCATTTCAACAATAGCCGTCACTTCTTCCAATAAACTGTCATCAGTTCTGGCTGTTCCATTGATGGACTGTGCTATTTTTAATACCTGTTGTTTAACATTTTCTTTGCGGGTAATTTGATCTACTTCAATCTTTACGTCTAACAACTGCTGCACATAGGTATCTGCGGATTGAATGGCAATAAAGTCGGGAGCATGAAATCGGTGACCGCGAGATTGATTGCTGGCAGTAATGCCAAACATTTCGAAAGGAATGATTTTTTTATCCTGCAATAATATCATCCAATGTACTGGACGAATAAAGCTAAAACTATTGCCGCCCCAGCGCATGGGCTTGGGAATAGGCAGTTTTTTAATGCTGGATTGAATAAACTCTGGCAACAGTTCATTGGTTTTCTTTCCGCGCTCTTTAATATCATAAACCAACCATTCACCTTTGTCGGTTTTTAAGGTTTGTAAATCGGACACATCTGCATTAACAGATTTTGCAAAACCAATGGCAGCGGGTTTAGGGTTGCCTCTATCATCAAAGGCTGCAACTACAGCAGGCCCGCGTCTTTGAATGGTTTTATCGGCTTGGCCTGAATCAATGTTGTTCAATACAAAGGCCAACCTTCTGGGAGAGGCAAACCAACGGCTGGTGTCTTTATCAAAGTTTATCCCTGCTTTTTCCAATTCTGTCACTACGCCGTTGTATAGACTACTGGCCAAGTTGTTCAGTGCTTTTGGAGGAAGTTCTTCTGTGCCCAGTTCAAATAAGATGTTACTCATGAGGCTTCTCCGTTTTCAGTATTCTTACAACCAGGAAATCCCAAGGCTTCGCGACTGGCATAATACATTTCGGCAACCGCTTTAGACATTGTTCTTACTCTTAATATGTATTGTTGGCGCTCGGTAACACTGATGGCTTTACGTGCATCAAGCAGATTGAAATAATGTGATGCTTTCAAAGCTTTCTCATAAGCAGGTAAAGGCAACTTTGCTTCGATTAATTTTAAACATTCACTTTCACAATGGTTAAAGTCTTCTAAACATACCTCAACATTGGCATGTTCAAAATTATAAGTCGATTGTTCAACTTCATTCTGGTGAAAGACATCGCCATAGGTAACCGTTCCATTGGGTGTTTCTGCCCAAACAAGGTCGTAAATGCTGTCTTTTTCTTGCAAATACATCGCCAATCGTTCTAATCCATAGGTAATTTCACCCATCACCGGTTTACATTCTATGCCGCCGACTTGTTGAAAATAAGTAAATTGCGTGACTTCCATGCCATTCAGCCAGACTTCCCAACCCAGACCCCAAGCACCAAGGGTAGGGGATTCCCAATTGTCTTCTAAAAAGCGGATGTCATGTAATAAAGTATCAATACCCAATTCCTTTAAAGATTCTAAATACAATTCTTGAATGTTGTCAGGTGAAGGCTTTAACACCACTTGAAATTGATAATAATGTTGCAATCTATTCGGATTTTCACCATATCGACCATCGGTTGGACGGCGACAAGGTTGCACATAAGCACTGTTCCAAGGCTCAGGGCCAATAGAGCGCAAAAATGTAGCGGGGTGAAATGTGCCAGCACCGACTTCCAAGTCTAAGGGTTGTACAATAACACAACCGTTTTTAGCCCAAAATTCCTGTAGTTTTAATATGATTTCCTGAAACGTCAACATAGAGTTTTCAATAGTTTTAACAAAGCCGTTGATTATAAG
>JAJRQG010000106.1 GCA_024280395.1 Gammaproteobacteria bacterium
CAAAAAAAACAGCAACAACAAGAAACAAGAATGAAACAGATTGTTGGTGAAAAAAGACAGTTAATCAAAGATGTCCAGACTCAATTTCAACGTTTAAAATTTAAGGACTTACCGATAGATGGCAAAATGACTAGACCATTGAAAAAAATGATTGTCGCCTATCAGAAATTAAATAAAGGGGAGCAAACAGGTTTACCAACCAAAACTTTATTGTTTCAACTAAAATCCGAAAATAAATGGCCAGGAAGACTTTTAGGTGAAGCCTTTCAAGACTGTCCCATTTGTCCCGCCATGATAGTTATCCCCGCAGGAAGTTATATGATGGGCAGTTTGAATGGCAAACCAAATGAATTGCCCAGACATAATGTAGAGATTGAAGAATTTATCCTGAGCAAAACCGAAATCACTTTCAAACAATGGGATGCCTGTGTTGAAGATCGTTTTTGTTCCCACAGCCCCCAAGATGATGGTTTAGGAAGAAATGATTTAGCAGTGATGCGGATCAATTATCAAGACATCGAACAATTCCTTAAATGGTTGAACAACATTACCAAAAAGAACTATCGTTTGCCAACAGAAGCCGAATGGGAATACGCCGCTCGAGCTGGAACTACCACAGAATACAGTTGGGGAGATAGCATAGGTGTAAACAACGCCAGTTGTATTGGTTGTAATATTAGTGCTGATACCAATAGAATAAACCACATAAAAAACTATTCATCCAATGCCTACGGTTTATTTGATATGCATGGCAATGTTTGGGAGTGGACTGCCGATTGTTGGCACCCCAATTATTATGGTGCACCATCTGACGGACTGGCTTGGGAACCAAACGGCTGCAGTAAGTTTGTGGTTAGGGGTGGCAGTGGTGGTAACGCACCTAAAGATTTGCGTTCTGCCAGTCGCGGAGTTATAAAGATTGATCAGCGATTAAACAGTATTGGCTTTCGTGTGGCTCTTGATTCGAATTAGTCAGGTTCTTTAAAATCTTCCCCATATCCCCATCGATATGGCGTGGGAAGATTTGGGTCTCCACCTATTTCAACCGCAATTTGCATGGCCTTACCTAAGTACCTTTTACCTACAACTTGCGTAACACAATTATTTAAATTGGCATCAGCCTGCTTTTTTTCTCGTTGTGTCCCACCGTAATAATAAGCTTCATCATGGACAATACAACACTGACGCCAATTCAGTGTATTTCCATGTTTTTTATGCAAGAAAGTTAATTTTCCATAAATTGCAGACATACCACCACTACAACCGTCAGAATGAACATTGGGATTAAATACTGGTAAACCAACGTGTTTAACCCAAACAGATTCTATTTGCCTGGGATTCACAACTTTAAATTGAGAGAGACTTGTTTCCGAACAAGCCGATAAAAATAGCAACAAAAAACTTAAAAACTTCATCTTGTAAATAACTTAAGTAACTCTTCGGGTTCAGGCCGAACTCGGTAGTTGCTCGTTTGATCGCTGTAAATAATCTCACCTCTATCATTTAAAGCAATAATGGTCGGATACACACTGTGAGATTCATAACCCAACACCTGAAACCCCATGGGCAATCCGAATTCATGAAAAATACCCAATTGTTTCGCTGCCTTATTATGCTTATCAATGAAGAACCGAAAATCTAGATTAAATCTATTGGCCAAATTATTGGTGTTTTTTGAGGGTTGAGGAGAAATAAAAATCACATCAACATTGTTGTCTTTAAATTTTTGATATTGGTCCGCCACTTCGTCAATCTGCGCCATACACAATGGACACCAGTTGCCTCGATAAAAGAAAATCAATGATTTTTTGTGCTGAAAGGACTCCGATGACACATCGTTTCCTCCCAGATCTTTGAGCATGAACTCAGGTAATAACTCCCCCTCACCCAGAGAATTATTGTGTTGCCTCCCATTATCTGAATACCAATAAACATAGATTGCTGTTATCAAAACTCCAGAAACAGACAGAACCAATGCAGTGTTATCAAAACCTCCAATGGATACCAACAATAAACCAATAATAGTTGGAATGGATACTGCCAACAAATGTCTATCGGTCCTTGCCAGTTTTCTGAACAACATAATATAGGATAGAAACAACAACAATGGCAAAGCACTAAAAACCACACCTAGACTCACTAGAACGCTCTTACTATCAAGCCAAATCATTGCTCCCTGAACAACAATAAAAATCAGCAAAACTGGAGCCACAAAAATAAACAAAGACTTCAATAAATTCATAAAATATCTCATTAGTAATAATTACATGTTATCAGAAAAGCACAACAATAGAAAACTTTCAAATTTGTTACAAAATGTCATCTATTCACACAGCTGGCATTTTAGTGCTATAATAATACTTTATTTCACATTCAAGATTATGGAAAAGGCAAAACAAATTTTAAAAGATGTGTTTGGATATTCCGAATTTAGACATCATCAACATGAGATTATTGAAACGGTATTGGCTCAAAAATCCGATGTTTTGGTTCTCATGCCTACAGGTGGTGGCAAATCAATGTGCTACCAAATTCCATCCTTAATTCTCAAAGGCACAGGGATTGTTATTTCACCATTGATTGCACTCATGCAAGACCAAGTTGAAGCGTTACAACAATTAGGAATTCGTGCCTCTTTTATTAATTCTAGTCAAACTGTTAAACAGAATAACGAGGTAAAAGACAGGCTACAGAACGGGGATCTAGACATTCTTTACCTTTCTCCAGAAAGATTGTTAAAAGAAGACACCTTAGAATTATTGCAAGGTATTGATATTGCATTATTTGCCATTGACGAAGCCCACTGTGTATCAGAGTGGGGACATGATTTTAGAAGAGTTTATCAAGAACTTAAAATGTTGACTGAAAAATTTCCCAACACCCCAAAAATCGCATTAACAGCAACAGCCGATGAGAAAATTAAGAATGAAATTATAAAACAGTTGATTCTTAAAAATGCAGAAGTATTCGTCAACAGTTTTGATAGACCCAATATCTCTTACGAAATTATTGAACGCGATGGTGGTCATGAACAATTGAATAAATTTATTAAGAAAAAACACCCCAAAGATGCAGGGATTGTTTATTGTTTATCACGAAAAAAGGTTGAAGCTACAGCCGATTTCTTAAATAAAAAAGGCAGAGTTGCACTGCCTTATCATGCAGGCATGAGTTCCAAAAAACGTGCAGAATATCAAAAAAAATTCTTAGTTGAAGATGATGTTATTATTGTTGCTACTATCGCCTTTGGAATGGGCATTGATAAACCCAATGTCCGATTTGTTGCACATTTTAGTTTGCCTAAAAACATTGAGTCCTACTATCAAGAAACAGGGCGAGCAGGACGCGATGGCGCACCTGCGAATGCGTGGATGGCTTATGGCTATCAAGATGTAGTCCTATTGCGGCAATTCATTACCGGCTCTAATGCCGAAGATGCGCACAAAAGAATCCTCAACAATAAACTTGATTCATTAATAGATTTATGTGAACAAAGTTCTTGTCGTCGGCAAACCATATTGGGGTATTTTGGAGAAGAGTTAAAAGAACCTTGTGGCAACTGTGACAATTGTTTGAACCCTCCTGAAAAAATTGATGTGAGCGAGTCTGCGCAAAAAGCACTCTCCGCAGTGCACAGAACTGATCAACGCTTTGGTATGATGTATTTGATTGATGTGTTAACTGGTAAAGATGACGAACGTATTAAAAAGAATGGCCATGAAAAATTAAGTGTATTTGGAATCGGAGGAAGTGAAACCAAAACTTGTTGGCGCACTATCTTCAGACAACTGATTACTCATCAGTATTTATTTGTAAACGAAGATCAATTCAATGCTTTGAATTTAACAGATAAGTGTCGCCCCTTACTTAAAGGCAAAGAGAAGTTTTTTATTAAGAAACAAAATAAAACAGAACCTGAATCTTTAGAAAAAGAAAAATCAAAATCAGATTATGAGCTTAAAAATTATGACCAGCCACTTTGGAAAGCCCTGAAAGAATTAAGAACAGAACTGGCGACAGAACAAGGTGTTCCTCCCTATATTATCTTCAGTGATTCTTCAATGCTGCAAATGGTTAAAACTCGACCTGCCGACAATGATCAATTCAAATACATTACAGGTGTTGGTGAATTTAAAGCAGAAAAATATGGAGAAAAATTCTGCGGAGTAATCAACCAGTTTGCTGACCAACAAAAAGTTAATGCACGATTAAGCGATAACAGTAAAGAAACTATCTATTTGTTTGATCAAGGGCGTACGCCTGATGAAATAGCCGAAGAAAGAGACATAAATTTGAATACCGTATATTCTCATTTAGCCGAGGCTGTTAAATTTGGTTCATTAGAAATCACCAAAGTGGTGGGCTTACCACAAGACGAAATAGATGAAATTATTCAAGTAGCGGAAATTACCGGCTATCTCGAAGACAACAAACTGAAACCTGTATTTGAAATGCTTGATGGAGAATACAACTACGGAGTTTTGCGTTGTATTTTAGCTGGCTTATCTTCGGATGACTGATTGATGAAAATAATTAATGAAAAATAAATTATTGATTGCTACCAAAGGTGTAGCAATGGGTGCCGCTGATGTAGTACCGGGAGTCTCTGGAGGAACTATCGCATTATTAACGGGCATTTACCCCCGCTTGATTAATGCCATCACTGGATTAAACTTAAAATCCATCAAGTCATTACTTAAAGGTGACATCAAAGGTTTCTGGCAGGCCATTGACGGATCATTTGTATTGCCTTTACTTCTTGGCATTGCACTGGCATTTGCCTTATTGGCTCATCCGATAAAATATGCTATTTCCAACCTCCCTATTCCGACTTGGTCATTTTTCTTCGGTTTAATTATTGCAGCTGCAATATTAATTGTTCAACACATTCCCAATAAGAAACTGGCCCAATATTTCTGGCTAATCCCTGGAATTGCCGTCGGGTTGTGGGTTGGTTCAATGGCATCTATTCCTTTCCCTAACAGTCAAGTGGCTATATTTTTGGCTGGCATGCTGGCTATTTGCGCCATGATTTTGCCAGGTATTTCTGGTAGTTTTATTCTGGTTCTCTTGGACATGTATGAAACACTACTAACCGCAGTTAAAGACTTGCAGTTTAATGTGTTATTAATATTCATTGCAGGTGCTGTAATTGGGCTGGTCTTGTTTTCAAGAATACTCAAATGGGTATTAGCAAAATTTTACAATATTACCTTGTTTTTCTTAAGCGGTTTAATGATTGGTTCCTTAATTAAAGTTTGGCCTTGGAAAGCAAATCAAGATGACCTGCAATCACTTATCAATGTCTGGCCCAACAATTTTCCAGATGCACAGACGCCACTGGCAATTAGCTTGATTGTGATTGCTATCGTCTTGGTATTTTCCATTGATTATCTGGGCAGAAAATACTCAACATAGAGATCAATAAACAGTTTACCCAATAATTTTATCTATTTGCAAAAGATGTTCTTTAACAACAGAATCAGGCAAAAAACTGCCCTCAAAAGAGTTCTTGACCAACTGAATTATATCCTCATTGGATAAATCCAAAGCTTCGGTAATTGCAAAGAAATTATCATTCACATAACCACCAAAGTAGGCAGGATCATCTGAGTTTACTGTGGCATTTAGGCCTTTATCTAACATGGTTTTTATCGGGTGTTTTTTTAAATCATCAACAACACACAATTTCAGATTCGACAAAGGACAAACCGTTAATGTTAAATCCTTGGCCACAATATAATCAACCA
>JAJRQG010000107.1 GCA_024280395.1 Gammaproteobacteria bacterium
GGTGCTTTTAATGGCAATACTGGAGGAGCCTTTGTTTCGGTTACTCATGACTTGTCGGCTTATCAAGGACAAACCGTACAAATCAGATGGAGCTTATCGACCGATCCAGGCTCTGAAGAAGAAGGTTTTTATTTGGATGAACTGACCTATAACAATATAGATGTTCCTCAAGCATGTTTGGATATATTTATCTTTGATGATGGATTTGAGTAAAATCCATAACTTTTAGAGGGGATTATTGCGATTTAATTCTCTCTAAAATCTTGGCTAATTACTAAAACAATCTTTTGGATTCATTATTTGTGTATTGCCTAATTTTAATTCCTTTAGATAATACAATTTAGTTTGTTTTGTTAAAAAAGCAAGGCTGCCATTATTTCGTTGTTCCTTAGAGATTATTTCGTATAATTCTTGGTCGAAGTTCTCATCTGGATTGTATAGTTTGTTCAGATTACTGATACAGTCGTATTCATCCCTATATTTTTGGTGTTCAGCTTCAGCAACTAGAAATTCCTCTTGATTAGTTTTCTTTAAAATTTCAGTTTTGATTACGTGTCCTATAAAAACTGAAATTATGTCTTTATTGGGTATTAGAATATTGGCAATAGCCAAACAGGATTTTTGATAGTTTAAATTACTCTTGCAAGTGTCAACCATTGGTTTAAAAGAGGGTATTTCTAAAGCTATTTGGAAGTTAATTTTTTCTTCTAAGAGTAAATATTCTCTAAGATTTTCTAACATTTCTTGCTTTTTTTGTTCACTAAATTCAGTTGAATCATCTAATTGATTTTTTTTGAACTCAAGAAAGGCAGTACCAAAAGGATTGTTCTTATAGTATTCATCAATAACCGAATCGAGCTTTTCATGTGTATAGTCGAAAATTTCTATGAATTTAGTTTGAGCCATTTGTTGCAATAGAACCTCTAATTTTTTACTGTCTTCTGTTTCAACAGATTCTTGTATTGGATATAAATACACATAGGCATTATTTGGCTCAAGTTCTTTTTGCTTTTTCAAAATCAGTTCAATATCACAATGAGATTTTGTAATCTCAAAATATTCTACACAAACCTTTAATGCAATTGACAATCCAAACGGGCTAAGCTGATCAAGCTTAACCATTCGGTTAATATCATTGGCCATATCTTGGATACTCCATTTTTCTTCAAGTTCGGAGTGAACAAATATATTGGTATAGGTCGGCAACAAATATTGATAACCAGTAATGCTTATATCAGCATTACTGTGCTCAATCAAATATTCAGCTAAACCATCGTTCCATTTGGATTTTTGATAATAGGCATCTTGTGTAAATGTTGGTTTGTGTGAAATGACAGTATCAATCATTCCTTTCAATGATTGCGAAAAAACAAGTGTTGAAGTAATTAGCAACAGTGTAAAAATGATTATTTTCATGGGTCAAATGTTTTAGTAAAAATCGATTGTCATTATATCAGACAATCCTATTTTGATTTAATCCTATCAAGAATTTTTTCTCGAGCTTCTATCAAGATAGAATTTTTATCCAACCCGTTCACAATGTCTTTGGCTACTTGTTTGGGGCCTATTTCTCCCCACGATTTACCGCGGATAAAATATTCTTCGGCAATCTTTCCCACCAAATATGTCGCATAATAAGCCAATGCGCCTTGGGCACCAGCGGTAAGGGTGGTGGACAGTCCTGCACTGACGGTTTTTAGAGCAGATGACAATAAATTAATCCCCCAAACAGCTCCCATCAATGCGGCAATTTGTGCCATAATGGTGATGGTGAGTTTGCTGGCTTCTTTGCCGACAATCGGCAAGCCATAGACTTGTGATAGTTTGCGAATCATGGCAACATCTAATCCCGCAGCAATCAATAAATCAGCAACAGGGATGGGATTAAATGCCACGCCAACGCCTTTGGCAATGCTGTAAGTGGTGACCACTTTATCAGCGGCACTGGCACGCAATTTGGTGACTTTTTTGGCAATTTTGTCACTGATTTCTCCAGCGAATATACTGGCATTGAGTGCGGTTAGTGTTTTGCCATCTTGTTCTAAAATATCCCAAATGCGTTGTTTGACTTGTGTTACATCCACTTTAACGGTTATTTTTTCACGCGTTTGCTTGCCGCTGGCATCTTCTTTGATAAGCAATTGTTGAATAGGAGCAGCACTTGAAACTACGACATTGTTGGCTTGAATAATGTCTTTGGTTTTGTCAGTTAGTGATCCAATCAAATCCGAAATTTCATCGTCGGTGTACAAGTCACCTTTATTCAACACCAAAATAATTTGCGTGTTGGGTTGAGCGATTTGTTTTAATTGTTGTAACTGTGATTGGGTCAAATCACCATCGGTAACAAACAAGATGATATCGGCTATCTCTGCTGCTTTGTGTGCCATTTGTTGGCGTGCTTCACCGGCCACTTCATCAGTACCTGGTGTATCAATGACGACCATATTGTGGTCTTGGTATTTATTCCATTCTGTCGATTGTTGCGTCTTTGTTTCACCGTGCAATGGACTGGTGCTGAATTGTTGTTTGCCAATCAAGGCATTGAGTAAAGAGGATTTACCCGAACTGACTTTGCCAAAAGCAATAATATGTACCTGTTGATTTTCCAGCTTGTCAATTAACTGTTGGACTTGTTGGTACTCGTCCTTTAACTGCACACGCACAGTGGCAGGAATATGCTCATCTTTGAGCAGTTCCTTTAAGCTGTCTAGAGTTTTATCTGTAGCAGAAGGTTTGGCTTTGGGTTCAATCTCAGGTTTAGTTGATTTTGAGCGCCATTTTCGCCAAATCTTTCGCCAAGGTTTGCGCAGGTCCAAGTAAGTTTTCCTCAAATTTTTGTTTGGTTGCTTGGGCATCTAAAACACCCAAGGTAGATACCGATTCTAACACGGCATTGCCCAATGCATTAAATATCATGCCGTATGAAACTGCATGGGTAATGCCTCCAGCAGCAGTACCCAATCCAGGAAACGACTTTAAAGCGTTGCCTGCGACTGCCAAGATCAAAGAGACCGAAGTTTTTAATTTGCCGCCCGTCATTCGTATTACCTGATCAATTTCCATCGCTTTGGGAGAAATATCATACAATTGACAAATGCTTTGCACCATTTTGGTGGCTAGGGTTCCCTGTATTACCAAATCAGAACCCGGAGCCACCGATGCCATCGCACCGAATACCGCCTTTTTGGTATAACTTTTAATCATTTCTTCGGCTTTTTGTCTATTAAACTCGACTTGGGCTTGATTGAGTTTTTGTTGGGCCAACATCAACATAGATGCATCACGAAACCGATTGAGAATTTCAGGATTGTTTGCCACCACTTTTTCTATGGCATCTAACAGCGGTTGAATATTGGCATCTCGGCTTTGAACCTGTTTGCGTTGTTTGCCTTTGGCATCCTGATAGACAACGGTTTCTAAACCACCCGTTGAAATCAAGGCCACAGGATATTTCTTATCGGTCTTGTTTTTTAGTGCATTAATAATTTCAGCTTGTTCATCTTGGGTATATCTATCGGATTTATTCAAAGCAATAACCATCGGTTTTTTGGTATTTTTTAATTTGGAAATCACCCGCATTTCGGTTTGGGTTAAATCCGAATCGGTTAAAAAAACCACCACATGTGCACGCAAAGTTTCATCAATGGCCAGTTTTTCGATTTCCTCATCAAAATCATCCGCATCATCCAAACCAGGCAAATCAATTATCGCCAGATTTTTATATTGATAGACTTCTATATTTTTGGTGGTTCCTGATAACACATGGGTTTGTATCTGTTGCTCGGGCAACAAGGCCTTGATAAAACTGCTTTTACCCGAAGAAACCGAGCCATACAAAGCGATATAAAAATTAGCTTTCGAACGCCTTTTATCCAGTTCAACTAATTCAGCTTGGGCCTCGGCAATATCTACGCCCCGTTGTGCTTGGTGGGCTATACTGTCACGCAAAGATGATTCATCAATCGGCTTGATTTTAGTCTGCTTCTGTTTTGGGCGCAGCAAGATAAAATACAAATAAACCCCAAAAGCCGCCACCAGCATAATTACCGTTGAGTATAAAAACGACACCCAAAGCGGTGCCTCTTGTAAATAATGCCAAATACTCAATAATTTTTCTGTTAACAATAAAACCACAAACAAAGCAATGACAATAATAAACGCCACTAGAATGGTCAGGATTGATTTTGAGTTAAATTTCAAAGAGTCGATTAAAGGTTAAAACACCATTATGTGGGTAATGGCGCTGAAATAAAAGGGTAAATAGTCATGAATCAAAAAAACTCTATCGGGTAGTTGGCTTTAGTCAACCTGTCAAAAGTGTTGACTAAAGCCAACTACCCGATAGAGTTTCAAGCAAAACCAGAGTATGTAAACTAAACTGTGTAAGTTAGTTTTAGACATTTTTAATTCTATCCTCGAATTCTATCACAAAACGGTTCAAAGCTGGTTTCCATCGATGAATCGGCATTGTCCATTTCTTACTTGCGGACTCAATCGCCAGAA
>JAJRQG010000108.1 GCA_024280395.1 Gammaproteobacteria bacterium
GGAATGACTTCAAATTGCATACGGAATCGTAACTTTAGTCGTTCCAAGTTCAGTAACCGAGCAATTCATTCACAACCCCAACAACCAATCTTCATCCCTAACCTCAACCCCCAATTTTTCAGCCTTGGTCAATTTTGAACCAGCATTTTCACCTGCTACCAGAATATCGGTATTTTTAGAAACAGAGCCTGCGACTTTGGCACCGAGTTTGATCAGTTTGGCTTTGGCGGTGGCTCGGGTGAATTGTGATAAGGAGCCTGTGAGCACAATAGTTTTACCTAACAAGGGTTGCGAATCAGCCGTTGGAGTTTCTATTTTGTCCCATGTGATGTCTGCATCTAACAATTGTTGAATGACTTTTAAATTGTGTTTATCAGCAAAGAATTGTCTAATTCTTTTGGCAACAATCGGTCCTATATCGGGCAATTCTTCCAGTTGCTCGGCTGTACTGTCTTCTATGGCTTCAACGCTTTTCAATTGATTCGCCAAGGTCATGGCGGTGGCTTCACCTACTTCACGAATGCCTAAAGCATATATAAACTTATCCAGTTGCGTGTGTTTGCTTGATTCTATGGATTGCAATAAATTATTGGCTGATTTTTCTGCCATGCGTTCTAAGTTAATCAAATCTTGTTGGTTTAAGTGGAACAAATCTGCTGGTGTTTTGATCAATCCTTCATCCACCATCAACTCTACCAATTTATCACCCAATCCTTCAATATCTAGGGCTTTTCTTGAGGCAAAATGTTTAATCGCTTCTTTGCGTTGAGCATCGCAATATAAACCAGCAGGACAGCGCAGTACGGCTTCTCCTTCAAGCTTGACCAATAAAGTTTCGCACACAGGACAATGGATTGGCATAATAAAGGGTTGGGAGTTTTCTGGGCGTTTTTGCAAGACTACTTTTACCACTTCAGGAATCACATCCCCTGCCCTTCGGACAAAAACGGTATCGCCAACTCGCACATCTTTGCGGCGAATTTCGTCTTCGTTGTGCAAGGTGGCATTGGTCACTGTTACACCACCAACCACTACCGGCTGTAATCGTGCAACTGGTGTAATACTGCCTGTTCTGCCAACTTGAACTTCTATGTTTTCAATCACGGTTGTGGCTTCTTCAGCTGGAAATTTGTGTGCAGTAGCCCAGCGCGGTGATTTGGTCACAAAACCCAGTTTCTTTTGCAGTTGCAAATTATTGACTTTGTACACCACACCATCAATATCATAATTAAGACTGGGTCGTTTTTCTCCAACCATTTGATAAAACTGTTGGCATCCTTTTGCTGACATGACAGTTTGGTTTAGATTATTAACAGGAATTCCTAAGGATTTCACCCATTCCAGCGTTTCAATATGGCTTTCAAAATTTAATTCTTGTGAAACCACACCCAAAGAATAAGCATAAAACATCAAGGGGCGCTTGGCGGTTTTTCTCGGGTCTAATTGGCGTAAACTGCCTGCCGCTGCATTGCGTGGATTGGCAAAGGTTTTTTCACCCAACAATTCGGCCTGTCGGTTGTATTCATTAAAACCACTTCGAGTCATGATCACTTCACCACGCACTTCTAGTTTGTCAGGAATGTTGTTGCCACGCAAGAGTAAAGGAATGGCTTTGATGGTTTTGACATTGGCGGTAATGTCTTCTCCTACATTACCATCACCACGTGTGGCTGCTTGCTTTAACTTGCCTTTTTCATAAACTATACTTACTGCCAATCCATCTAATTTGGGCTCTGCTGAATACTCGATTTCTCCAACCTGCACTAAATCCATTAAACGGTTGTCAAATTCGATTAACTCTGTTTCTGTGAACACATTGCCCAAAGACAACATGGGCGCTTCATGCTTGATTTGTTTGAAACCATCTAAAGGTTTATCTCCTACTCTCTGAGTAGGAGAATCAGATGAGATAAATTCAGGGTAGTTTTTTTCTAATTCGAGCAATTGTTGATAAAGCTTATCGTATTGAACATCACTGATAACAGGTTCGTCCAACACATAATAATGATAAGCATAGTCATTGAGTTGAGAACGAAGCTCCTCAATTGTTTTTTTAATATCCTCTGACATTAAAGCTGACTTTGGTGTTGATCAAATTCTCGCATTTCATCGCGCATAGCTGCTATGCGTTGTCGACTAAATATATGGTGATTTTCATCGGTTAATTTACCACCTAAAATTTTTGCAATTCTTTCACCTACTGGAAACATGCTATCCCACATGTCCAAAGCAGGCATCACACCAGGTAAAGTCATAATTAACACCAATCCAGTGGTGCGCATATCTGGTTGAAAAACACCCGGTTTTAGCATATTGGCAACCATAAATATTAACTCTTTGGTTTCTCCAAATCCTTTGAAGCGGTAATATAAATTATCCTCGCCAAACTCTAACCCCACTTGGTCAGCTGCTGATTGGATTAAATGCCAGTCAAATTGCTGGCCATCTTTGGCGTGTAGAAATAAGGTGACTATTTTATTGTCGGCAGATTGTTTTTGTTCTTCTTTGTGTTCTTCATGGGCTTGATCAATGGTAATATTATCTGATTTTTTAGGCAATTCATTGGCATTGCGAAGAGATGAACTATTGTCAAAACCAGGTTCAATTTTAGATTCTATAGAATCATCTTCTGGTTTTTTTTCTCGAGTCCCTAAATAATAAATGATGGCCAAGATAATGGCTCCAATTACTGCTAGAATTATTCGTAGTTCTGTCATAATCATCAAGTATAAAAATATATAACCATTTTATTCACTTTTAACCAATTGTTCCAACCTTTTCTTTGCTTTATAGGTCGTTGGTACATTTCTTCTATTTAAATAATATTA
>JAJRQG010000109.1 GCA_024280395.1 Gammaproteobacteria bacterium
AATCTTTTGGGCATTCTTGTATTGATATTTCTGATGGTTTGTTGGCAGATTTAGGCCATATTTGTAAAGCCAGTATGCTTGGGGCAAAAATATCATTGGAGCAAATACCTGTTAATCAACAGGTCAAAGACTCATCTCCAGAGTGGTCAAATTTTGTACTTTGTGGTGGTGATGATTACCAATTGTGTTTTACCTTCTCGGCTGAAGATTTAGATCAGTTGCCCGCCAATTGTACTGTTGTTGGGCAAATGGGATGTGGTGAAGGTGTAAAGGTGTTTGCCAATAATCAGGAAGTCAAGGTTGCCAACAAAGGCTTTATACATTTTAATCAGACAGAATAATCTTAGGCGAATTGTGGTTCTTACTTCTTAAATGCCTTTTCATAAGTCGCAATATAATCCTCGACTGATATTTTGGCCATTAACTCACCAACCAACTCAAATGGAATCGCATCAATCTTTTTAAAACGAATACAACTCTTGCCCATGTTCAGCTTGTATTTACTGTGCTTTGGATATTGTTCTTCAAACCAATCCAGTAACACAGAATCCATATAAATACCCATGTGATACAGGGCCATAAAATTCTTCTGACAAGCTATGCTGACAAAAGGCAAAGGTGTATCGTCGGTACAGTGATAGCCATCGGGATAAGTGGATAAGGGAATTTGATAGGCGAGCATTTTACCGCTAATGACTTCATCAAAACCGTTGGGAATATTGTCAACAATGGTTTGTCTCAACTGTTTGAAAATACTTTGCTTGTCATCTGGCAGTTGGGCCATGAAGTTTTTTATATCAGAAGTTTCAAGTTTCATTGTAAAATTCCATGTTAAATTTCTAAAGTTAGGTTTCTAAAAAATATCCATCATCATCTAATTCAGGATAAGGCTGGTTTTTTTCGCGGTACATTCTGGCAATTCGAGGGTAACTCCATTCAAACAACAATTTATCATAGCGTTTATCTGGCATAGAACGGGTATTATACATGCCTGCTTTTAGTCTTTGTTTCTGAGCTTCAAACAATATGACCGCTGAGGCTACTGATACATTGAGTGAAGCAACCATACCTTGCATGGGGACGACAATATGCTTGTCCACAATTTTTGCTGTTTGGTCACTAATGCCTTTGAGCTCTGTGCCCATTACTATGGCTGTTGGTTTCGTGTAATCAACTTTTCGGTAGTCGATGGCTTGATCCGAAAAATGTGCAGCCAATAATTGGTAACCTTGGTCTTGAAAAGTTTTGGCACAGCTTGGAAAATCTTCAAACTTATGGGCTTCTACCCACTTTTGTGAACCTTTAGCATAATAGTTCAATTGACGATAACCCTTGGTAACAGGAATGTATTGTATATCCTGAACACCGACTGCATCACAGGTGCGAACAATGGCATTGAAGTTGTGCGGTTTGTGTATGTTGTCCAAAATAACCGTTAAGTCCATTTGTCGTTTAAACAGCACTTCTTTTATCTTTTGGAATCTTTCTGGTGTCATTTTGCTGTATTTGCCTTATATTTCAAATTGTTTTAATTAATTACTTGCTTTAAGAAATCATCGTATGTTATTGTTATTGCAAGTTAAAGATGCCCTTAACTTAATTAAGTTAAATTATAATAATAAAAAATGAAAATTACCTCAATTCAAAGCCAAACTCCGCAGTTTGGCTTTTTTCTTTTCTGGAGTATTTCTCTTTATCAATTTTTGTTTTTCTACCCTGAAGAACAGGAAGGACATGAAGGTTTTTAAAATTAATAACAAAGCCTTATTCCAATTGCCTTTTTTACTTCATATTCTTCAATATCTTCATGGTAAATTCCTTGTTTTTAATCCAATTCAGTTTTCTTAATAAGCGATGAAAAATAAACGGCATTGATTAGCCACCTTTGTGTGCCTAGCCAAAAGCCTCTGAATGTTGGGTTGAAATTAAACTTTATAATGGTTCCTTTGCCCATTTTATCGGCAATGATTAGCGGGCTGTTATTAATTTTCTCCAGCTTTTCATCCGAAATATACCCAGCAGCTCGTGTATTTTTTGTTGCAATCAATGGCGTTGAATATTGATTGTTGGATGGGGTCAGAAGACTGTTGCCTTTGAGTAGTGCATATTGTACAGTTTGTTGCATGCCAAAACCTAAAGGGTGTGTTAGGTCGGCATGTGCGGAAATAATTGCTCCACCAATGGTATTTTTTGCTTGGTCACTCTCAAATTCTGCATAACTCTTGTTGGGTTCTTGGTTCTCAATTTTGGTGTCCTCCCTATCGTCTTTTTTAATTCCTTGAACAATTTTCTCAGTCCACATTGCTGATTTTTGCAAACTGATTAAGGTTCCTCCTTGTTTAACCCAGGTTTTTATTTTATCGGTTTCTTTGTCTGACAATGAGTGGAATTTACCAGAAGGGAAAATGAGGTGTGAATAATTATTGAGTTCAATTTTATTTAATTGAAGTTTGGTAATTTTGGTTAACGCCAATCCAACTTGGGTATCAAATAAATGCCAAATACTGCCAGCTTGGTAGGCATTGATGCTTGTTCCTTTGACCAGTAGAACTTTAGGTTGGTTAAGTGTGGTGATTGAGGGTGAGCCCAAATCTACACCAATTTCATTTAAACCTTGGGTCAATGCATAACTAGAAATTTGAAAAAATTCAGAAATATTGGACAGTGCTGAAAGGACTTTATTTTCATTGTCTTTATTTACAGGAACAATAATTGTACCGGGTTTAAACTCTATAGTTTTGCCTTGTGCTTTAATGGAAAAAGACTTGCTTGTAGCCTTGGAGAGTATGTCTTTTTGTTGAAGATAGTTCAAAGCAGCAGGAGCATTGCCATCTGACCAATTGAAGGCATAAGCGATGGCATTTTTGGCATATGAATTTTGCGCAGGTGCAAATTCAAAGTTTTTTCTGCTGGGTTCAGTCTTGCTCTTGGCATAATCAATTCCCCAAGCCATGGCGATATTCCACGCGGATACATCATAGAAAGTATTGTCTTTAAAACTTTTCTGGGTACTAAAAAGTGATTTTATCAACGTATACTGTTCTTGATTGATGGGAATATACAGAGAAACAAAGGCTTCAAACTTATGTTTGTCAATGGTTAATGACTTGTCCAACATGCTTACTTTTATGTTGTGAATGGATAAATAATCCACCATTTTTTGCGCCTTAATTAAATTGTTTTTAAAGTCTAGTACGTAGCCTTTAAAGTTTTGCTTGCGGGCCTCCTCTTTAGCTTGGATAAAAAAATCTTTTTTATAATTGATTAGTTCAGGCTTTAGTGAATATGCCCCTGTTAATGTTGATAAAGCTGTTCTAAATTGATTGTCAATGCCTTCTGTTAAAGTGCGCAATCCTTCTTCGGTTTGTAATTTTCCACTTCTGGCACTGGCTTGCTCAAATAAAATGCCAACGCTGCCCTGTAAATCGGGATAAGTTGAGCCTTTGCCAGGGTAGAAGTCATCATAGCTTTCTTGGGTATAAAAACTCATGCCTTTTTCGCTCAATGTTTTGGCGTGAAATTTACCGAGCTTATTGGTTAATTCAATGTTTTTGGCGGGAATCAAAGGATTGGCCCGTTCTGGAACACCGGGTTGAAAAAAGAAAGTTTTGTTACTGCCCATTTCGTGGTGGTCATCCAGTACATGCGGTTTCCATTGATGAAACTGTTTTAAACGGGCACGGGATTCAGGCTGAGTCAACAATAACCAATCTCGATTTAAATCAAACCAATAATGGTTGGTTCGGCCATTTGGGTTTTGTTCATTGTGTGAACTGTCGTATTCATCTGGGTTATCAATCATGCCACGATTCGAGTTAACATCGGTAACAAACCTATCGTAACCATCTGGGTTGATGGTAGGGTCAATGATAATTAAAGTTTCGTTCAATATTTTGTCTATTTTCTCAGAATGCCCTGCTATTAAATGATAAGCATATAAGACACTGGCATTGGCACCGCTGGCTTCATTGCCGTGCACACTAAAGCCATTCCAAACACGCAAAATATCATCGCGCTTGGCAAGATTCTCTAGGTTTTCCATGTTCTTATCAGAACTGATAAGCAGTAACACCAAACGGCGGCCTTCATGCGTCATGCCATAATCCATTAACCGTGCCCTGGCAGAAGAGGCACCAAGAATGCTTAAATATTGAACAATTTGATCATGGCGGTAATGTCTATAGCCTACCTCAATACCTGTAACGGCTTTGGGAGTGGGGATAGAAGTATCATAGCGAGTATCTTGTGGTAAATAATCTTCAAGTATTAACGCGTTGGCGCTAAAACACATCAAAATCAATAAAATAATATTTTTAATCATAAATCGGTCCTAATAATCAAATTCAGCAATCACAGGGGTGTGATCAGATGGGCGTTCCCAAGTTCTGGGTTGTTTGTCAATATAAGCAGAAGTCAGCATCTCACTCATGGGTTCGTTGGTTAAAATCAAATCAATTCTCAAACCTAAATTTCTTGGGAATCCGCCCATGCGGTAATCCCACCAGGAATAATGTCCAGCATCGTCGTGCAACAATCTAAAGCTATCATCGAAACCCAAATCCAAAATACCATCGAGTTTGGCACGTTCTTTATCCGTACACAAAATCTTACGACGCCAATATTCAGGATCATAAACATCTCGATCATCGGGTGCAATATTAAAATCTCCCAACACCACGACATTTTCGTATTCTTCAATTTGTTGTTCAATAAAAAGAGTAACCTGTTCTAACCAATGCATTTTGTATTCATATTTTTCAGAATTTGGTTCAGAACCATTGACCACATACAAATTAATAACCCTTACATCATCAATAGTTGCCGCCAATATCCGGCGTTGTGGGTCATCTAAGCCTTCAATATCGGTAATCACATCGGTAGCAGGAGAGGAGCTGATAATGGCCACACCATTGTAAGTAGGCTGCCCCGCATAAACCACATGCCAGCCAGCTTCTTTTATCTCAGCTTCGGGGAAATTTTCATCGGTGAGTTTGGTCTCTTGAATCGCCAACACATCAGGCTGGTTATCCTTGCACCAAGTAAGAACATGCTCTAATCTAACTTTTAAGGAATTAACATTCCAACTGACTATTTTCATTTGCATTGCAATAATTTAAACAAGCATTAACTTTATCATAATTTTTATGATTACCATAGCCACAATTAATGAGTGTACAAATTATAAAAGAAAATTTAATTATATGTCACGTATTTTTATCGATGCTTACCAATACAACTTTTATTGGAACAACAGGTTCTTCTTCTAGGTCTTTCGACAATAATTTCAGGCTTAGGTTGACTCCAAACCTTGATAGGACTAAATGGCCCCATTTATTAAATGAAATAGAATCAACAATACTGTTAGTGTCGTATTTCCTGATAAGATTATTTTTGTCAAGAGAATAATCGAGACATGATTTTGTATCAGTATCATATCTAGAAATAATGCAAATTTTATTTTTAGATATAATGTAAATATCATTCAACAAGCCATAAGGAGGGAGCTCGTTTCTTGGCATGTTGTCATATTTATTAACCTCCCAAACTCCTATGATTTTTTTATCTAAAGTTAAATGATTATAATTTTCTTCATCATATTTGATATCTAGCATATAAATTTGCTTATTGTTCTGATTCCCTATTAGAACTTCTATACTTATGGGTTCGAAATCTTGAGAAATGCATTGAAAATAATTGCGAGTAAATGTTTGATAAGTTGTTCTATCTCCAAATAACATGCTTTGTTGTGTAATAGAGGTTTTAAGATAATCATTCTCAATCGAAATAATTTTTAAAGTGAAAACAGGTTTGTTGTCTTTAGAAAAGACAATTTGATTTTCTTGGCAATTATAGTCAACAATATTTTTTGAATCAATATCATGGAGATGTGCTTTTAAGTTAATAGAATCAAAGAACCATTTACTATTTATGGTTCCTTGCGGATTGCTATTGTCTATAGAAACAGGGGTCTTTTCTGTTAAAACCCAAGTCCCATCAATTTGACCACAGTAATCATTTTCTGAAAATACTAAAGTACTTGCAAAAATCGTTAATAAAATCATTTTTTTCATTGGGATCTAAGATTAATTGAATAAAACTAACTTTAGCATAAATCAAAAGAAATGAAGCAAAAAAAAGAGCAAAGAAGAAATCTTTGCTCTTTTCAAACAGACTAAATATATTGCTTTAAGCCGCTTTTATCTTGGTGATTTTAGCGGATTTCTTAGCGGTTCTATCAAAAGCATCAAATGGGAAGTCGTCAACAGCAACCACTTCTGCTACTTCTGCTCTGACTATAGTGAGTTTGTCAAACTCGCTTTGGCCAATGATTTTTCTATCCAAAGCCTGTTGTAATTGGTCGGCTGGTGCGATAGCATCAATTTCACCGGCTTTTAGGGCTTTTAAAATGCGGCGTTCTAGAGGTTCTGCATCAATGACTTTTTTCAAGGTTTCGTTCATTTGCAATACCACGTTGTTTTCGGTGACATCTTTGTCAATGCCATCGGTTAAACGGGCTCTGGTTTCGTTTGGATTAAGGATTAAACTGGCGGCTTTATGACCCAATCTATCGCCAGCTGGCAATTCATGTGTGCCCAATGGCAAGACCAATCTGCGTAGAATGAAACCAACCACTTTGCTTGGGAAGTTGTAAGTTAACATTTTAAAGGCTTGTTCTATCTTGTAGAAATGTTCATGCAATGCCCATGCAACGATTGCTTGATCGGCATGGTTGGAACCTTGGTCACGGTATCTTTTCAATACGGCTGATGCCATATACAAGTGACTTAATACATCACCTAAACGTGCGGAGGTTTTTTCTTTGCGTTTTAAAGCGCCACCCAGTGTTAACATGGATACATCTGCTGCCAAACCAAATGCTGCGCTATAACGGCTAATTTTTGCATAAAATTTCTTGGTGAATTTATCGTGTGGTGCTTTTTCTAAACGCCACAACCCTAATCCCATAAAGAAAGAGCGAACCGCATTACTAAAACTGTAACCAATGTGGTTGAATAAAAGCTTATCAAATTTTTCTAAACGTTCGTCTTTATTTTCAATACTGGCTGCTTCCATCTCTTTTAACACATAAGGATGGCAACGAATTGCTCCTTGTCCAAAGATAATCATGCTGCGGGTTAGTATGTTGGCGCCTTCTACGGTGATCCAAATGGGTAAACCCTGCCAACCTTTGCCTAGGTAGTTTTTTGGCCCCATGATAATGCCTTTGCCGCCATGAATGTCCATCGCGTGAGAAATGATGGTTCGAGACATATCGGTTGCGTGCATCTTTGCAATCGCGGAAGGTACGGCTGGAATTTCACCTTGATCAACTGCCAATGCAGTCATGGTAGAAGTTGCAGCACAAGTATATGTAAGGCCGGCTATTTCACACAGTTTTTCTTCCACACCTTCAAAACGCCCAATTGGCATATTGAATTGTTTGCGGATACGGGCATAGGCACCAGTGGCAAATGCCACCATTTTTGCACCACCTGTTGAACAAGATGGTAATGAAATTGCGCGACCAACCGACAAACATTCAACCAGCATCATCCAACCTTTTCCGATCATTTTTTCCTCGCCAATCAAATAACTCATGGGGATGAAAACATCTTTGCCCCGTACCGGGCCATTCATAAACATGACATCTAATGGATTGTGTCTTCTGCCTATATCCATGCCTTTGGTTTCTCTTGGAATCAAAGCCAATGTAATGCCTAAATGCTCCTTGTCTCCGATTAAACCATCTGGATCTGACATTTGAAATGCCAATCCTACAACAGTTGCGACAGGTGCCAAGGTGATGTATCTCTTGTCAAAATTTAACAGTACACCCAATTGTTTTTTACCTTTAAATGTTTTTTTGCAAACCACTCCTGTATCTGGAATAGATGTCGCATCTGAACCTGCACTTGGGCCGGTTAATGCAAAGCAAGGAATGTCTTTGCCTGCTGCTAAGCGAGGTAAGTAATGTTCTTTTTGAGCTTCGGTTCCATATTGGTGCAATAACTCAGCAGGTCCTAATGAGTTGGGCACGGCAACAGATGCCGCAACTGCTACGCTGCGTGATGCTAATTTTTGTAATACCATTGAATGGCCGAGAGCTGAGAATCCTAATCCGCCATGTTTTTTAGAAATAATCATGCCAATGAAACCATTGTCACGAATAAACTGCCACACATCTTCGGGCATATCGCCTTTGACATGATTGATTTCATATTCATCAATCATGCTGCACAATTCAGCAACAGGGCCATCGATAAAATTTTGTTCATCGGTGGTTAATTGTGGAGGTGGAATATCGTGTAATTTCTTAAAATTGGGTTTGCCGCTGAATAATTCACCATCCCAACTCACTGTTCCTGATTCAAGAGCTGTTTTTTCAGTTTCGGATAGATTGGGTAAAGCTTTTTTATAAAACCCCAAAAAAGGAGCCGTGACCAATTGTTGGCGAATATTTTTTACATTCAAGATAACGGCTAAAGCTACAAAAATTGCCCAAACGAGTCCAACTGAAAACCAGCCATTTGTGAAGTTCATGGTAGTTAGCACCATAATTATTGATGTAACACCTGTCCAAATTTTTAAATTAGTTTTTAGGTACGAGCAGGCAAAAGAAGCGGCCAAAAATGCACCAAAAAGAATAAGAAAGTTCATGGGTTTTCTCCAAAAATTAATACCATACGCCATAGTATGGTGGCAAACAATACTATTGTCAATACGCTAGCGTATGGATAAGATCAAAAAATACAGTTTTTCCTTTCAATCAACAATTTTCTAGTGTTTAATAGAGTCATCATGAGCGAACTAGCCAAGAAAAAATCACTGACTGCCAAAGATTGGCAAGAAGCCGCATTGAATGTCATTGCACATCAAGGTGTGGGCGCTGTTGCTGTGGAGCCTTTGGCACGTGCATTGGGTGTAACTAAGGGCAGTTTTTATTGGCATTTTAGTAATCGCATGGATTTGGTCAAACAGGCATTAAAGCGCTGGCGAGAGAATGACAATCAGCTCATCGAACAGAATATTTTGCCAATTAAAAATCCAAAGAAACGTTTGTTGGCTTGGTTTAAACTCAGTGCAGAACCCATTCAGTCACATCTGATTTACAGCACCTTATTGGCCGATAGGTCACATGCCATGATTTCGAAGATACTTAAAGAAATTACTTTGGAAAGGTTGGCTCATTTACAAAAATCTTACAAAGAGATGGGCTATGATAATGCCCGAGCTAAATCGCAATCACTGCTGGCTTATTCAGTCTATGTGGGTTTTTTGCACATGGCAAAAACTTTGTATGGTGCTTTGCCAGGTAGCACTGAGGCCGAAGACTATGCACAGTTTGTGGCCAAGCAATTAATTCCTTCATAGGTTTTTATAATAAAACCACTTATCAGCATCCATCAAATGAAAGGTTTTAGGCAACTCATTTTTTTCTAATCGACTGAACCCATTCTTTTCATAAAACCGATGTGCAGCATAGTAGGTAGGCACGGTGCCGAGAAATATTTGTTTGATTGAATGCTCATTACACCAGTTAAAAGTAGTGTCCATTAATTTTTGCCCAATGTTTAAAGGTTTTCCCCGATAGCCATTTTTGACGAACATTTTGCGTAATCCCACTTGTGCATTGCCAATGTCAGTTAAGGAAATTGTTCCCAATACTTCATTGTCTTGTAAGGCAATCCAAAAGTTGCCAGAGCCCTTTTGATAAAACTCCGGGATGATTTTAAGGTCAGGTTGATCAGCAGCAGAGATATTTACCCCAAATTCTCCACTTTGAATGCCAACTATCAAATCTATAACTTGTTGCTCATACTCTTTTGTAAAGGGTGTAATGCGAAAACCAGTCATTTTAGAAATAGAGAAATCCAATAAATGGCAATAGCCAGTTGAGCAAGAAACAAACTCAACCTTAGATAAACAAAAAATACATTCTTCGAAATTAAATGAACAACGCCTTGAGCAATTCTAAGCCCTAAAAAGGCATAGGCCAACGGGTTGGTAATGTGACTCATATCCAACAACAAAGCCAATAACAATAGACCGCCAAAAATTGGAAAATTTTCAAAACAATTGGCATGTACGCGACTTAATCTTTCCATAAAAGGAGAGACATCTGAACCATTAACTTAAAAGCTGTTGGCTGCCCTTTGACCCGATAATACCCAATAGCTTCTGATGCTGATAATAGTAACAATCAACACGATTATCCACGCGATATATGCAATTAATGTGAGGCTAGTTTCATTCATAATTATTTTTCCACAGTTTATCTAGATTCGTTATCTTCTATGACCTGAATAAAAGTTTCGTCTTGTTTTATCATTCCCATTTCTGAGCGGGCCCTTTCTTCAATCGCTTCTAATCCTTTTTTTAGATCTTCTACTTCAGCAATTAGTTTTTCGTTACGAGCTAGTAGTTCTTTGTTCCTTTCGATTTGTAAGTTATATAAAATATCCTTTTCTTTAAGTTCATCAGAACCGCCCGTGCCAAACCAATGCATCCACAACATGATGGCCAATAAAAACAATAAAATGGAGTTGACAGTTTTCATGAATCGGATAAAATTTATAAGTAGTGCTTAATTCTAAGCCATATGCTGAATATTTGTAATAAAAACTATAATAGACCAGCCTCTTTTGTCGCAGATAAATATTTTTTTGAAACTGATATTTCAATGTCGTTGTCCATGATTAGCAGGGTTTTTCTAGAGAATTTTTTAACGCGTTTGACCTTGTCAATTGCTATCCAACTGGATCTATGCACCTGCATACCTGGGTAGTTCTTTAATTCAATTAAGGCATCTTTCATTCTCATCAGTAACATGTGTTTACCTTTTTCGGTAGAAACCACCATATAATGGTCTTCCATCACCAAGCAAATTAAATCTTCGCCCAATTCTTTGGGTAATCTTTTGATAAAGGTTTGTCCAGGGTTTGCAATATTGCTCAGTTTTGGATCAGAAGAGTCGCGTTGGATAAATCTCATGAGATAATCTATGGCAAACCCCAAAACTAATACTTGCGGCAATACCTCAAATGCTAAAGGCATTAAACCTATGTCAATGTCAATTAGATGTTGAGTAGCAAATGCCACAAGAAAGGACAAAGGAACTGAAGTCAATAGAGTGGGTGCTATGAATAGAAGTATTTTATCGGATTGACTCTTGGGTTGTTTGTTTCTATATAACCAATAGGTTGCTTGATGTGCGATATGATAGATAAAATACCCCATATTAAACAATACCATCCAATAGGTTAATCTTGGCAATAATGGCATAGCATAGCTGCCAAATGGCCCCAATAGACCCAAAACCAGCCCTAAGGAACTGCTTACAAATAGTGTTTTTAAGCTCGGCAAATTTATTTTATAAGATTTATTGATGTCGATTTTACGATTCGTCAACGGGTTTGTGGCTCCAATATGCATATTCTACGAATCCAGTATATCACTTTACGAAGTTGTAATTGAAGTGCATCACCATTTTAGTTAAGCTAAGTACATAAATTTTAAAATATGGGTGCTGCCGAATCAGGCTCTCCAATTAAACAGAGAATAAAATTATGATTGAAGTAGAAAAGCTAAGTAAATCCTTTGGTGATTTGAATGCGGTAGATGACATTAGTTTTGTTGCAAAACCAGGTGAAATATTTGGTTTGCTTGGCCCCAATGGCGCAGGCAAGTCCACTGCCATTAATTGTATCAGTGGTTTGGTCTCGTCAGATGATGGGCGAATTGATATCAATGGTTATAACATTAACAATCAAGCGGTTAAAGCAAAACAATCATTGGGGCTGGTCCCACAAGAATTAGCGCTGTATGATGATCTGTCGGCCCATGAAAATTTAGTATTTTGGGGTTCGGCCTATGGTCTGGGCGGCAAGCAATTGGAGAATCGCATTCAGGAGGTGCTCAAGGATGTGGGTCTTAATACCAGACAAAAAGAACCAGTAAAACAATTCAGCGGAGGCATGAAACGTCGATTAAATTTTGCCTGTGCGATTTTACACAAACCTGCGGCATTATTATTGGATGAGCCAACCGTCGGTGTTGATCCCCAATCCCGTGAGCATTTGTTACAAGCCACCCTAAAACTCAAAGAAGAAGGTACGGCGGTTATCTATACCACGCATTATATGGAAGAAGCAGAGAGGTTATGTGACCATTTGGTAATTATGGATCAAGGCAAAGTCATAGCGTCAGGGAGTATTGAACAGTTGCGACAGCAAGTGGGTGAGCGAGATTTGATTACTTTATTGGGTCATTATTCACAACTAGACAAACAAGAAAACATTGAAGCATTGGGTGCTGAAGTATTGGAGTATTGCGACAATGAAATAAGGATTCTAATCCCTGAAGCTTCAAAATGTTTAACCTCGGTATTGGAAGTAGCCAATCAATTGGGCAAGGTCAATCAAGTCAATATTCAACAGGCCAACTTAGAAAGTTTGTTTATAAAGTTAACGGGCAGAGCTTTAAGAGATGCAGCATGAAATCTAACTTTACTGTAACGGTATTACTCAATACGTTTAAAAAGCTATTCACTGAAAAATGGCAATTAGCACAATGGATACTGATACCAGTGATGATAGGAGGTCTGTTTTCATTGATATCAGAATCTGATGGCAATGCCAAGCCGATTGGTACCTTATTGGTTACAGACAATGATGACAGCTTTTTGTCCCAATTGTTTGTTGGCAGCTTTAATCAAGGTCCTTTGGCTGAGATGTTTATTGTTAAAAAAGTTTCAGGTGAACAAGCCAAAAAAATCATGGATAAAGGCGATGCCAGTGTGTGGCTTGAGATTGAAAAGGATTTTACTCAAAATTTTATCGATGAAAAACCGACTACACTAAAACTGGTGAAAAACCCCAGTCAAAATATATTGCCACAAATTGCTGAAACCATGGTGGGAACCTTGGCCGACGGTGGACATTATATTCAAGTCTTGTTTTCAAAAGAATTGCAACAGTTCAACCAATTATTAACAGGAGCCAACATCAGTGATGCGCAGATTGCATTGATGAGTGTACAAATTAAGAATACGGTTGACTCTATAGAACAACAATTATTTCCTCCCATGATTAAGGCCACAAAAAAGGTGCAAAAATCAAAGAAGAAAACGACTTCCAAAACATTCATGATACTTATGTTCCCTGGCATTATGTTCATGGCTTTGTTGTTTTCATCGCAAGGCATGGCACAGGACTTTTGGAAGGACAAAACTCAAGGCATAGTCAATCGATTGTTGTCTTCTCCTGCTGGTTTGCATAAATACTTGAATGGCAAAATGATGTCTGCTGCTTTGGTTTTCGTATTTATTGCAGTATTTGTCGGCTTATTGGGCTTGTTTTTGTTTAACATTGAGGTTCAAAAAATCTTTGTTATAGTTTTGTGGTTGATGATTTCAGGCGTTGTGTTGTGGAGTATGATGCTTTTTTTAAGCCTGTCATTGCCTTCAGAAAAATCAGCCAATCTAGTGACTCAAGGTATGGTATTTCCATTAATGATGCTGGGTGGAAGTTTCTTTCCTTTTGAAGCCATGCCAAAATGGATGGTCATGATTGGTGAAAAATTGCCCAATGGCTATTTATTACAGAGTTTTAACAGTTGGTTTATTAAAGACAATTCTTTGTCTGTATTAACTACACCAGCCATAATTGCCTTGTTGTTTATTGTAATTATGTGGTTCGTTAATAATGCCAAGTTATCAAATTTCGCGAGGAAGAAATAATGATTAAGCAAGTATTATTTATAGCTAAGAAAGATTTCTTCTACTCATTAAAAGACAAGTCTTTATTGGTTTGGATGTTTATCATGCCATTGGTTTTCTTTGGATTCATTGGCTCAACAACCGGCGGCTTGGCAGGTTCAAGTGGGCCATCCAATATTGCTATATGGGAAAGTGTTCAGGGCATGAGCGAAAGTGATGAACTGGCGAAACAAATTATTTATCGTTTAAAGCAGGAAAATTATAATACAGTCATTTTCAATAAGGTCAGTGATTTAGAAGAAAGAAAGTATCATTTCAAAAACTATACGCGAAGATTGTGGTTGCCCGGAAATATGCAAAAAAGCATCAACAAAGGTGAACAAGTTGAAATTAAATATGCCAGTAAAGCAACAGGTTTGGGCAACGATAAAGACCAATTTTCCATTGAAAAAGCCATTTATCAAACACTGGGAGATATTCTAGTATTCAAAAAACTCAATCAAACCATTGGTAATATTGATTTTGATGAGGTGAATAATTTATCCAAAAATATTAAAGTTGATGTCAGCAGTGCGGGTGAGAAGCTGAATATCCCCTCGGGTTTTAATCAAGCTGTACCAGGGATTTTGGTGATGTTCATCATGATGATTGCATTAAGTAGCGGCAGCATAAGTTTGTTCTTAGAACGTCAATCAGGTGTTTTAAAAAGATTAGCAGCCACGCCATTAACCCGCAAAGAAATTGTCTATGGTAAATGGTTGGGCAAGTGGTACATGACATTGTTACAATTGGTTTATGGAATGTTCATGGGATGGTTGTTGTTCAAGATTCATTGGGGCAATCATATTGTTTCAATCGTGGTGGTCTTGATGTTGTGGGCTGCTTTTAATGCCGCACTTGCTGTATTGTTGGGCAGTTTTGCCAAATCTGAAGGACAAGTAAGTTTAATTGCAACCGTTTCATCATTGTTGTTGGCCGCTTTGGGTGGTTGTTGGTGGCCGATCGAAATAACACCTGAGTGGATGCAGAAATTGGCCAGTTTTTTGCCCACAGGATGGATCATGGATATCTTACATAAGCTGATGTATTTTGGTGCGCATTTATCAGAGATTACTGTACAAGTGGCTTTAATGGTAGTTTTGGCATTTTTGGCATTGAACTTAGCATTTAAGAAGTTTAAATTTGATTGAGGAACTTCAAAAATAGAGAATTAATAAGCAAGCCTTAAAGTATTTGATACCAGTTTAGATTTGTAAGATTATGGCCAGTCTATTTCAAAAATTTTTCTGGAAAGAATTTTCACGTTAGCCTGAGAATGCAGGTAAGTATCATAGAAGATACGCATAAAATAATTCAGAGAAGAAAATAGATATCATTGAAAGCCTGACTCCGCTTTAAAAATCATTGTTATTAGGGTTGGTTTTGAAGTATCATAGCTAAGTGTGTAAAAACCAAAGACTCTTTACCAGAGGTCAATAACTAGTGATGTCGTCAGAGTATAAGAAAAATAATCGAGATCTGATTCCCACATAATACCTGTATTTCAATAATATTTTGATATTATAAAAATAATAATGAGTAAAAATTCTAAAACACCAATCAACTTTGTAAGTTATGATGAATATCAGTTAAAACGTCTACGAAAGACCATATATATAATAATGAGTTTTGGGATAATGGCTTTTTTGGTGTTTGCCTATTTTGACGTTAAGAAAACACCCGGATTGACTGAAACTATTCTTCTTCTCAGGGGGTTATCCTGTATTCCGCTAATTGTGATTGTGTATTTTTTATATACAAATAAGTGTGATAAATACATTCGTAATTGTATTTTGTTAATGGGGTCTATTCCTATGTTTATCATAATGTATATGCACACTATTATTGAAGGGGAAATATATTTTGTTCCGCTAACATCAAGTTATTTTTTGTTGGTGATTTTTTCGCTTTCTGCTCTGTATTCAAAATTACAGTTATTTCTTTCAATTTCACTTGGGTTGATTTTATCAAACACGGTTGTATTTTACTTTGCTTCAGATGCTAAATTATTTTTAATAGAATTGTTCTATAAATCTATTGGGATATATATATTTTCTTTAGTTGTTACTTTTAAAATAAGAGACATAGAACTCGAAAGTTATCTTTTGGCTAAGGAACTGCATAATAAATCTTTAGTTGACCCGTTAACTCAGACATATAACCGTTTAGGTTTAGGTGCTTGGTTTGAGTCTGTCAATCAGGACAGAGGGTTAAGAATTAGCCTTTTCATGTTAGATATAGACAATTTTAAATTGGTCAATGATGTACATGGTCATCAAACAGGTGATTTAGTTATCAAAGACTTTGCAAAAATACTCAAGAAAAAAACACCCAACTCATCATGTATAGTAAGGTATGGTGGTGAAGAATTTGTTGTGGTTATTAAAAATTTAAACTCTAGTGAAACTTTAAATTGGGCTAATTCAATACTTAATCAGATTCAAAAGTTTGAATTTTGTAGTACCCAGAATGTAATATTTAATGTAACAACCAGCATTGGTGTTGCGCATAACAAACTGAGTATAGAAGGTGGTTTTGAAAAATTAATTCACGTTGCAGATAAAAACTTATACAAAGCCAAACAATCAGGCAGGAATAAAGTGGTATTTTGATAAATAACAGTTATCCAATGAAATGCACAAGCACTCAAAGCAATATTATTGAGGGTGTAATGAAATCTTTTTCAAATTTAAATTTTTGACCGCTTATACTCATGCGCGAATGACCAATACTATCAAAATCAATTCTAACAGGGATACATTCTCCCACTCTTGGTAGCGCAAAATCAACTTGGACTTAATAATCTGTATTGTTTATTGTAATTATAGCACAATTAAAAATGTGAGTAACATTGCCAAAATGTCTATCTTTATAATTACCAGGGTTCTGAGAACTGTGTCGGCCAAACCAATAATGAAAGTGTAGATAAGGGATTTTTTCAATGGTAATGACTTTATTCCAGGTATCGATTTTTTCTGGAATTATCTGATTGCTGATCACAGCAGAATCATCTCGATAGGTATTTCTGGTAGTAAGCATATAAATGACATAGAGAATAAAAAAGTAATATAAATATTCTTAAACATGAAAGTTGAGTGTCATTAATAATCAAATTTCAACTGTAAACAACACTTTCAATTGAAGTTGTAATAATTTGTAACCAGAAATTTAACAGGAAATGAATGGCTTAGTCGCAACTACCAAATTCAGTGCCATAACGCCATTCAGCATCATCGATGGAAACAATAATATTACCATTGGATAACTCATTGGCAATAATAGGAATGCAATCTCCAGTTTTTGGCGGAGGCCCAACTGTCAAATTGAGTTTGGGTGTTTTATTTTTAACTTTAACAGCAATTAACCATGAAGTTGAATAGCCAATGTCGCCGACACCCCTAACACTCATCTTGGTTTTAGACTCTTTAATAAACAAAACTTTTGCCCATTGTTTGTAACGTGAAACTACTTCAGCATCCATTTCGAATAATTTAAAAAATGACTGGCTTAGAATATAAAACAAGTAAATTGAAAGTAGAGCAATGGTAATTTTTCTAATCATGTTGGTAATGTAAACAATTGAAATAAGCCTATTTAAGCATTTTTGTTAGCAATTGTATCATGTTATACTCGCAACATTAAATTTTAAAGCGAGTCAAAAATGCGTTGGAAAGGACAAAGAAAGAGTACAAATGTAGAATATAGCCGTGGTGGCCGCATGGCAAAAGGTGGTGCAAAGATGAGCATCTGGACTATCTTGATTGTGGTTGTGATATCGGTAATTACGGGCAAAAACCCATTGACACTGATGCAAATGGTTGGAGGTGGTCAACAAAATGCAACTGTGCAGAATAGCAATGCGCCAGTTTCTGCAGCACAAAAAGAGTTGGAATCTTTTGCTGTTACTATATTGGCTTCAACTGAAGATGCTTGGAGTGTTGAGTTTAAACGCAGAGGGTCAAACTATCCAGTGCCCAGAATGAAATTATTTTCAGGCCCCGTGCAATCCGCTTGCGGAATGAATTCTGAAAAAACAGGCCCTTTTTATTGTCCTGGAGACAACAAGATTTATTTGGCTGTTAGTTTCTTTAATCAACTAAAACGCATGGGTGCTCCTGGCGACTTTGCTCAAGCCTATGTAATTGCCCATGAAGTAGGGCACCACATTCAAAACATCCTAGGGACCGAAAAAAAAATGCGCCAAATGCAACAACGTGATCCACGCAATAAAAACAAATATCTAGTGATGTTGGAATTACAAGCAGATTGTTACGCTGGTGTTTGGGCAAATCTTGCACAAAAACAAAAAAATTGGTTGGAAGATGGCGATGTAGAAGAGGGTTTGCGAGCAGCGGCTTCTATTGGTGATGATACTTTACAAAAAAATGCTGGGCGTAGAGTCAATGTTGAATCTTTTACTCATGGAACATCGAAGCAAAGGCAACAGTGGTTAAGAACAGGCATGAGTAGCGGAGATTTGAGTCAATGTGATACGTTTAGATAAGATCGCATTTTCTATTGAAAATATTGTCATTTTTAGAGTTTTTTAACACCGTTGCTAGTTGTGTCAATTGCAGAAAAGGTACTGGATATATATAGGTGATGTCTAACTTGGCGTCTTTTTTCTTGTTGGACAAGCGATTATATCGTTTTAACCTCAATCCAAAGTTGGAATCAATAGCTGTGAAATTAATAGAGAAGAGCTCATTGTTATTCTAGGTAATTTATCACTCAATATAGAAGGCTAATTCTACAATACATGGGAATTATAGAGCTAGTTTTGACATGATTGATAGCTCTCTTAATTCTGCTTTTCTATTCCTGAGCTCTTTTTCAGAATGTTCGTAATTAGGTTTTTTCATTACAATGTAGCCGCACATAATATGTGATGGCCATCGCAAAATAACACTTTGGAATCGTTTAATGTTCATTGTCCATCTAAGGAGGGTAAGCACATGAGTTTTAACGCTTCAGTAGTATCTAAATTGTTATTTATGGTTTTTACAGTAACTCTATCTAGTCAAATGAATGTTTTCGCTCAGGATTTAATATTTGATTCCTTTGAATCAAGAGATATGAGTACAACTAGTGTTGATGGATTTTTATGGGGGAGCAATAACAGCACATCAATCGTGACACAAGATTCGGTTGATGGGCCTGTTGCAGTCTACAATAATGGTTCTATTTATAATGTAGCTAGTCCTATAATGGCCGATGGATCTGTCCGTGATTGGAGTGTAATTGAAGGCGGTTATGGGTTGAGGTTTCGTTATGGTTCTGGCTTGCATTGGGCAGAGCAACGCTTTGATTTGGGTGTAGGTTATCCAGAAATCTGGATACGTTTTTGGTTGCGCGTGCCTTTAAACTTTAAGCACAATACCGGAAATACCAACAATAAATTATTGGCAATTTGGATGGATGATTACGAATTTCAAGGATTTGGCCCAACGGTTGTATGGCAATACAGAAATGATGGGAATAATGGCAGTACCACAATGTATTATAAAATTCGCAATACAGGTTATTTGAACAACAATAATGGTCAACGACACTCTGGGGAATTACAATCCCACGCATTCATTACTTACCCAAGTGATCAAGGGCGTTGGATGCAGGTAGTGTTTCATATAAAATCAAGTTCGTCCGTTTTAGCAGCTGATGGAATTGTTGAGATGTATAGACGATGGCAATCTGAAAATTCATTTACGTTACTACACCAAGAGCTAAATGTACCTCTGTTACATGTAGCGGGTTCAGGTTTGAATGGGTTTAAACAAGGCTACTTGATGGGGTGGGCTAATGCGCCTTATGAAAATGACACCGAGTGGTTGTTAGATGGTTTTAGTGTTTCGGAGAATTCATTGCTTTCATTAACAACAGATCTTATATTCATCAATGGATTTGATGCCAATAATTAAAACTAAGGAAAAAAAATGATAAAGCTTATTCTGACATCTGCTGCACTTCTGTTATTTAACATTCAATATCTTAGCTCCAAAACCATTGAGACAAGTGGCAATATAATTGTTCCAGTAACGATGGGTGTGGATGTGATATTTGGAAATAGTTTTGAAGAAAATGATTTTATTCCTCTGGTGAATTTATCATTAGAAGATAGGGTTGGTGTAGCAAGAAATAATTGGCCAATTTCAGGAGGTGTTGGATTTTCTAAAGGCGAAGTAAGCAACCCGTTGCAATTAAGTATTTTAGGTTACTCAACCCAAGTGCGTGTGCTGTCTCGTTGGAGTGATGGCTCGATTCGATTTGCCTTATTTGACTTCATTGTTAATTTCATTCCCGCCTATGCCACAACAGAGGTGACGGTTATCAAATGGAACCAAGCACAAAATCTTGTGGCAGGTAATGTCTTAAATGAAGACAGTAACTTTATTGAGGTTGATAATGGCATCATAAAAGTAAAAATACCCAAATCTGGTTTTGCTTATCTTGGCGAAATTTATTTTGACAGCAATAACAATGGTACTTATGAGACTGGTGAATTACTTGCCAATACAGGCAGTCAGTTTTATGATAATCAAGCCAATTCACCTCCGCGCCCTAATTTCACTTATCAGGCTCGAAGTCTGAGCTATGATTGGAATAACAACAGTTATACTGTCGATCAAAGTCACGCTGTAAATGCTGGCTCACCAGTATTAAACCAGGGTCCTGCTTGGATAAGAGGACAAGGTGGTGGTGTGGAAACCAGAGTCTTTGGAAATGATAATTATTCTGTAGAAGTCATTGAACATGGCCCGATTAAAACGGTGATAGGTTTAAAAGGCAATTTTGGACCGGGTGTTGATGAATCTGAATTTTCTATCTGGATACATCTTTACAATCAAGAACCTTCTTTAAGAGTTCAGCACAATTTTGAAATTCACGGCAATCCACAATTACTCAACATCAGAAGAATGGCATTAAGTATGCCGCTGGATATGGGAGCCAATCCTGGATTCAATGCATCTGGTATGGCAACACCTATTGTATTAAATAACAATCAAAAAGCCCACCATTGGCGTGAAGGACCGGCCAATGTATCCAATCTGTACCATCAAGGTTTTCCACTGCCATGGCAAAGTGGCGTAAGTGGTGACAATCCAACCCAAGGAACCGATGCCAGTGTTGGTTGGATAGAGGTCAATGATGGCAATGTCGCAGTGACTATGTCTATGCGAGATATGGCTTATAAATACCCCAAAGAATTGTCATATGACATGGAAAATGGGACACTTAATGCCTGGATTTGGCCTGATTTTGGCGGAAAAGTGTTGGATCTTGCTGGGTCTTATGATTCTGATGGAATGGAAGGCGTCAGTTTTACACATGATATAAGTTACCATTTCCACAACAACAACACTTTGGACAATGAGCAATGGGCTGCGGCTATGGACGATCCACCACAACCCACTGCTCCGCCTGAGTGGTATGCCTATTATGGAACTCAGGCAGCTGGGATGATTATGCCCTTTGAGCCCGATAGATTTCCTAAAACTGAAGCTTTTATGGCGACCCGAGGTACTGCCATGATGCGATCACAAATCGAATATGGCATGTTGGGCATGTTGAATTATGGAGATATGTTGTGGGGTTATCGTGCATGGCAATTGAATGGCAATTGGGACTCACAAAGCCTTGGTACATGGGGGTTCCATCAGCGTCAAGATGATTATGATGGCTGGAGACGTGGCAATTCAATGCTTAGTACGCGCATGTTGATGCAGTATTTGCGTACTGGCCACACGCCTTTTTGGCGACATGCCGAAGCGCATTTAAAACACGTTAGAGATGCTTTGGTTAAACATTATAATTCAACCAGGGCCAATGGAATTGGTATAGGGCGCCGACATTCTGGCTATTTTGGTGCAGTTTCCAGTGACAGGCAAGGAGGCATAGCCAATGAAGGGTATGGTTCAAATTGGCTTGGGCATTATTTGCATTGGAACTTAACCGGTGATTGGCGCACTTTAGATTCCTTAAAAGACATCCGCTCAGCGTGGTTAGAAAATCCATGGGATACTTCCCATGTCCGTAAAAGTGCATTTGTGGGTCTAAAAATGATGGGAACAATCCCTGGATTTGAGAACGATTGGATTTTGGCTGAACAAAACAATCGTCCCAATAGTTCAGGCGTTTTTAGTAGCGATAGTACTCAACATTGGCGAGATTGTGCCTGGTTTTTTGCCTATCCTCTTTATTTGGCTGATGTGGGCTCTGGAGACAATGGACAAGGAGCCAGTTTGATCGCTAAATTACAAAGCATCGGTGCAAGCCCTGCACCGGATGGCAGTTTAAATTGGCAGCGGGATGTATTGTCTGCGGTTTATTGGGCTTCTGTCGATAACTCTACTATTCAACAAGCAGTTTACAATCGATTGATAGATTCTGGTAGTACTGAAACATTTTATGGAGGGCATACCAATAACTTGGAAATAAACGCGATGCAAGATTATTTTAATGCTTATGGATTGGAAGGGTTGTGGGGTTTAGATTTTGAGGCAAAGCTTGCAGGGCAAAATGTACCCTTTGTTCCCGCGATATTAACTATCGATTGGCGAGGCAAAGATGATTTGTTACAAATTCAATGGGATGAACCATTAAGCATGGCAGTTATTCATGATTGGGAATGTAAAAATAATTTGAGTGCTGCTATGAATTGTCTATAACTATTTTTTAGAGTGTCATTAAAGTTACCCAATATTCCTCAGAAGATTATGCAATGAGACAACAAAAGAGAGGCTTGTTTTTTCAAAGAACTAGATTGTACTTGTATATATAGAAAAGCTTAAAGATGATAGCCAGAAATATTAAGGTAGCCGTTTGCAATTGTGTTTACAACCTCTTCGAGACTGTAAAATCATTCAATATCTTCACCTTTAAGAGTTTATCGGCTCTATGTGCTATTCAAAACTGTTGAAAAACACCATTTCATTTGAGCCTGTACAAGCACTTGGGTCTAATACTTTAATGTCATCAATAAACCAATCTCCCGCAGCAGTGTTGGTATCTGCAGCGAACCGCCATCTGATTTTTGCACTGGTTCCTGCATAAGCTGACAAATTAACCTCGACTTTAGCATAGTTAGTTAATGTCCCGCCCCATCCAGCTTGGTTTGACAAAGGGTTGCCACTTGCTAATGTAGCGTTATAGCCGCCATTGGTGATCTCTGAACCCAAATCTTGCCAACTACTTCCACCATTGGTTGATATTTCTAACACGGCCCCATCATAAAATGTCGTATTCCCTTCAAAGCTGTATTTGTGCCAAAACTCTAAGCTGCTATCAGCAGTTAATGCCATTGATGGGCTAATTAACCATTTGTCCGTGGTTACACCTGCATCGTGAGTTTTAAATGCGCGTTGGTTAATATTGCCAGCATTTAGATCGATAGACCAATCATCAACTCCTTGTCCAGCTGCGTGAGTCCATCCAGCAACCACTGCATCGCTAATTGAGTTAAATGTTTCTGTATTTTCATCCAATAGAGGGCAAATGGGTTGCAGGAATATATTTTGGATTGTTGTTTGTTGTCCAGTTATTGAGACACTGTTAATAGTTGTAGGTGCATATCCTGGTTTGTTAATGTTCAATTCATAAGTGCCTGATAAAACAGAAAAATCATATTGACCGAAAGCATTAGATTGAGTTTGTTGGTTATTGAAATATAAATTGACAGTTGTGATAGGCAGGTTGCTGATTGCATCTTTTACTGTACCCGACAATGTTCCAAGGTCTGCTGCACTAACAATATTGAAAAATTTTGAATAAGGCACTCCAGTGACACCATTGGTATCAGTTGTTTGGAGATAGATAACATGCTGACCAGTATTCATGCCATTGGTATCAATTTGGCCAGTAAATGATTCATTACTGGAATTATAATTCCCATCAGATGCAGACATCATTAATGGTGTTGAAGTGTTGCCCCAGGGCAGTTCATCTACATACATCTCAACGGATGAGATGTTTTGTGTGGATTCAGTGCCATTGATGTTGTTAAAGTGTGCATCATTAGCTATACCAGAAACAGAAATTGGTGTGCCAGCTACAACATCGCCAATTGACAGAGCCAAATTTTCTATATCTGGGCCCTGAGCTGTAACGTAGGGCGCATCAGAAACTTTTGCTGCGTAAATCAGCGCTTTTAAATTATTAGGTACAATTATTCCATCAACAAATCCACAAGTAGGTCTAAAAAGTTGTGAGTCACCATTTAGCTCAAATGTATACGCAGCAACACCAAGTTGACCATAAGCATTGTCATCGGCAGCACCATCTGCCCCATATAATTCATTTGAAGTCTGAGGAAAGTAATTGTTGTACCAAGCAAATTTACGTCCCAAGGTTCTTAATTGATTGTGATTGGGGGCAAGAGGTATAGCGCTGGGATCATCGAAACCATAAGGCCATAATATCAAAGCTGCTTCGCTGTGAATATCTATATAGATACCAGATGTATCTGAAGGTGCAAGATCTGTTAAATTTGGGCCACGTGCATCAATGAAAATATTTTTCAAGTGGTTATCTATGGCTTGATTTTCAAGCTCTGAACCAGCGCTTGGGCCTCTATAAATTTGCTGAGTATTGCAAGGAATGCCACTTGATCCAGAACCTTGATCCCACATCCAAGGGAAGTTTCGATTCATATCAACTCCTCTGAGATTGCCGCCAGGGCAATGGTTATTATTTTGATTTTTCCTTTTGTTAATATCCGCACTTTCAGCTCTTTTTCGGCCATCTGGATTGGCCTGTAATAACAAGTGGACTTCGCGGTAATCAACAATCCATGTGGCATCAGCGTCTGTACCGTAATTATTCAATAAATACTCTGCAAAACGGGTATTTAATTCAGCAGGAGCAAGTTCCCTAGCATGCATAGAGCTTGTCACATATAAAATTGGTTTAGGTCCAGATATATTAGAGTTGGTGATTTTAATAACCCGCATATCGTACCCACTAGACTGTCCACCACTATTTTGTTTTTCCCATGTGTCTCCAATATCAATGTTTGAAGCCAAAGTAGGATAAATTGAAACCAAGTTATCAATAGTTGCAAATGTTTCTTCTACGGTTCTTTCACATGCAAAACTGGGAATTGTTTTGTTATTTAAGTGAAGTTTTAAATCATTTTGAATTTTAATCTTGTTTTCTGTTCGGTATTGCATCTGTTTTTGATTAATTTCAACTCTAAAGCCATAGCTAAATAACTCTTGGTATTCAAACAAATTATCGACAGATAGAATGAAGTACTTTTGTTCACGATTTACCTTCCAAGGTTGGTTTTTTTGAGCATAATTTTTGAGTTGATTCAGATCATCGTAATATACATCCACTATCCAAGGTCCATCGTCTTGGGATGGCAATATCTTGTTAGGTATTGCATGAACCGATGTAATAAATATTAAACTTATAAGTAATAAGTGAGTGGTCTTATAAAAGCTCATTTTGAAAATGGATGTAAACTCAATATGAAATATTGGCTTTACCGAGATTAATTTAATGGTTTCGTTCATCTTTGTTTTGATGATTAATAGATTTATTGTTTGGTTCTAATAAGTTCAAAACACTGTGACGTATTCGGCGAGAGAGTAAGCGTTTTGCGCCTAAATAGAAGGTTTTCAAACTATCGGTAAATATGATTTTTCCAGATTTATCTGTTTCAATAACTTTCTCTGATTTTAAGTTGGCAATAAAGTTTTTAAACAATGATTTGTCAAAAAAATCGGGAGAGTTAAAGCCATAAAGTAAGTTCAATTTGCTGGCAGTTTTGTGACACAATGTCTCAAGTTGAGGAACGGTTAATTGCTCGCTACCACTTTTACTTAATACAGCTACAACGATAAAAAACCGTTCATAAGTTTGCATCAAAGCATTGGCTAATACTCGCATCTTACCCGCTTCAATAGTGCCTCCGGGGTAACGTTCTACAGTTCTATTGGCGGTTTTTAAGACTTCTAATTGTTTGAGTACTTCAATGGTTTTACGGCCATGAGCAATAAACTCTTCGCGGCTCCAATGCAAATACAGCTCATTTTTAACATAGGGATAAACAACTCCCAATAAACGTAAAATTTCTCTTCGTTGTAATTGTCTTTGGTTCACCAAGCTCATCGCTATGAATGAGCTAACAGCAAACAAATGCAGGATGTTGTTGCGGTAATAGGTCATCAATATGCCTTGCTCTTTCTTGACCCGAATCACATCTCCTAGCTCATGAGGGACTACCTCTATAAAACCCAGTTTAACACCTAAGTCGAATATTTCTTGGCTATCAAGTTTGGTCATTGTAACCTTTGATGAATAAGGTAAGCTGGCCAATAGTTCCTTGTAGAAATTTATTTGTTGAGAGAGGTTGTCAACACCTGCGGAATGGTTAGGGGTAGACAGCAGGGTTATGGCTAATAGGTTTATGGGGTTAACGTGTGCGGCGGAATTGATGCGTTGCATTATCTCTTGCCCACAATCGTTGACCAATGATTTGAACCATTCGGGTTTCTTTTTATGGGTGAGGGTGATTTCTCGCCAATTAGGCTTGTACTTATCTAACATGTCATCGAGCATAATTGGATCAGAAAAATTGACTGTTAAACGTCCGAATTCTTGCTTTAGTAACTTTCTGGCTTTAATCAATCCTCTTAGGCTTTCACCTTTCTTCGATTTGCCTCCCAACTCATTTTGGTAAGAGTTACCTTCCATCAACTTTTCATAATTGACGTGAGCAGGTTGAAACATCAAGGGTTTGTTGCGCTCATTCAGGTAGCTTTTGATGGTCATCGCCAACATTCCTGCTTTAGGTTGTAACAATCTGCCTGTTCTGCTACGCGTGCCTTCGATAAAGTATTCAATGGATACGCCGTGTGCCAATAAAGCACTTAAATATTCTGAAAAAATGGTGGAATAAAGTGCAGAATTAAAGGATCGACGAATAAAAAAAGCACCACTTCTTCTTAGAATAGAACCCATGACAGGCATGTTAAGGTTAATACCGGCAGCGATATGTGGTGGCACAACACCTCTTTCATGTAAGGCATAAGACATAATTAAATAATCAATATGACTGCGGTGGCATGGTGCATAGACGACTTCGTATTTTTGAGACCTTGTACGAAATTCTTCAAAGTGATTAAACACTACTCCATTATAGACTTTGGTCCAAAATTTAGTCAAAACCTTGGCAAACAAGCTCACTATTGAATAAGAATAATCAGATGCAATTTCCTTGATGATTTTTCTGGCTTCTTTTTCTGATTTTGCTAAAGATATTTTCTTGCGTTTTGCATAATTCTCAATTTCTTGATGAACTTTTGGGCGTTTTAAGATGTTTTTAGCTACGGTTCTGCGATGAGATAGGTCAGGTCCTACTACCGAAGTTTTAACCCGGTAGAAATGTACTCGCAATACCCTTGATATTTTTTTTGATAATGCTTGTACGGATTCTGAGGCATCTAATTCTCGATTCAATAATATAGGTTGGCTAAACCTAAGTAGTGTGTTTTTTCCATGAAACAATATAGAGAAGAACTTTCTTAAACGTCCGCCAATTGACCACTGCTCGGAAAATAAAATTTTAAAAATACCAGCATTTTTGTTGGGAGCCATGCCCAGGAACACCGAAACCGGCACCAATTGCACTTTTTCTTTGGGGTTTTGTTTTAAAAAGGTAAGAATGGTTTTTAGATTTTCTTGGAATACAACATAGTTGGCTTTTCTATTCCAGAACCCCCTTAGTTGTTTGTTGGCCATAACGCTGGGTAAATTTGGCCAGTGTTCAGGTAGATTTTTATAGCTCAGTTGATTCATCTCGCACTCGGTTTTTAATACAACCCTAGAGATCAATGAATCTGTATCGAGTACATAAATTATGGGTTTGTTAAAATCAATGCCGAGCTTTAGCAAGTCATCTGGAATGATTTTTACTTTAACCCGTAAAGACAGTATTTTTGAGAGAATGCTCATTTATAAAAAAGGGCTAAGTTTTTAAGTTTAATTAAGGTTTAGAAGCTTAAAAACTTAGCCATTAATTGTTTTTAAAGAACTACTTATCAGCAACCCATTTGCCATCTTTCTTAAGCATTTTCACATCTTGGCTGAATGTTTCTCCTAAAAATTTATAAGCCATTTTCATATTGGCACTATCGCCATTATCTGAAACATCAGAAACTTCGATTGAACTCAAAACGTCATCCAGTGAAATGCCATAAGCACCCAGAATATTCTTGGCACCACCCATAACAATAGAGGCCTTGCCCATTGCATCATCAAAAGACATGTTTTGTAAATCATCGAGCGATGTCATATTCAAGCTTTTGGCTGTTTCTACTGCTGCAGTGATGGCCTTTCTTGTTACTTCTTCACTTAAAATATCATTTTCACTAACAAAATCCATTAAAGCATTGACCGCTTTTGTCGCAGTTTCTTTTTGCTCTGCAGGAATGTCTCCACTGGCTTGAATAGCAGAAGATGCCATGCCTTTACCCATCATTAACATCATAGGTAATTGTGCGCGCATTTGCTCTAATTGTGGGGTAGCCATTGCCATTAACTGATCAACAGCACCATCGTTTGTCAACATTCCCATCATTTGTAGGAACTGGGCTTTGTCAGATTCAGAAGGAGAAGATTTAACTTTTTCAAACTCAGTTACGGCTCTGTTGTAGTCTTCTTTGCTCATGCTGGCTTGCATCAATGATTTTATGTCGTTTGCTTTTAAGGCTTGAACAACTGCCATCATTGCGCCATCAGGCGTATTGGTGTCCAATTTCGCAATGGCTTTAGCTGCTGAACCCGAGCCAGAATCACCGCCACAGGCTTGTAGTAATGCCATTAACATTATGACTAAAATTAATTGTAGTTGTTTTCTCATTTTGATTTTCCCATCTTAAATTGTGTAATAGCGTATTATCTCTTAAATCTTAGGTTGAACTCAATAATATTGTTGAAATCATAAGATATATCGGGATAAATCTTCATCCTGAGCTAGCTCAGATAAGTTTTCATCAACATGTTTGGCATCGATGGTGTACTTTTCTCCTGATTTATCAGAACTGACAAAGGATATTTCATCCAATAATCTTTCTAGTACAGTGTGTAGTCTTCTGGCACCAATGTTTTCGGTTTTTTCATTGACAGCAAATGATACTTCGGCAATTTTTTGGATGCCGTCTTTGTTAAACTCTAGTTCTACGCCTTCTGTACCCATTAATGCAGTGTATTGTTCAGTTAAAGATGCTTCGGGTTCTACTAAAATTCTGGCAAAATCATTGGCAGTTAATGCCCGTAATTCGACGCGTATGGGCAATCGGCCCTGTAGTTCAGGGATTAAATCTGAAGGCTTTGCCAAATGAAAAGCACCTGAGGCGATAAATAACATGTGATCAGTTTTAATCATGCCATAACGGGTATTGACTGTTGAACCTTCTATTAAAGGCAATAAGTCACGTTGTACTCCTTCGCGAGAAACTTCGCCGCCAGAGTTTCCTGACTTGGCCACTTTGTCAATTTCGTCAATAAACACTATGCCATTCTGTTCAGCATTATTGATAGCGGTTTGCCTGATTTCATCTTCATTAACCATCTTGGCGGCCTCTTCTTCTTTGAGAATAGGCAAAGCCTTTTTTATGGTGAATTTTTTCTTGTGTTTCTTTTTCTTGCCCATGTTTTCAAACATGCCTTGTAATTGGTCGGTCATTTCTTCCATTCCTGGAGGTGCCATAATTTCAACACCGATATTGGCGGTCATATCAATTTCTATTTCTTTGTCGTCCAATTGTCCATTACGCAATTTATCTAGAAATTTCTGTCTGGTTGATGTGTTGATAGATTCGACCTCTTCGCCAGGAATAGGAGAAGGCGCTTTGGGCAACAAATAATCTAGAACCCGTTGTTCTGCGGCACTTTCTGCGCGTGCCTGCACTTTTGTAACGGCTTGTTCGCGGGTCATCTTTATCGAGCTTTCGACCAAATCACGAATAATAGAATCAACATCTTTTCCTACATAGCCTACCTCTGTGAATTTTGTGGCTTCAATTTTAATAAACGGTGCATCAGCCAATATCGCTAATCTTCTGGCGATTTCAGTTTTCCCCACACCTGTAGGGCCGATCATTAAAATATTTTTTGGCGTGATTTCATTGCGCATGGCTTCGGGCAATTGCATGCGCCTCCATCGATTTCGCAAGGCAATAGCAACTGCTCTTTTGGCAGCATTTTGTCCTATGATGTGTTTGTCGAGTTCTTGTACAATTTCTCTTGGTGTCATGTTTGACATATTTTATCCTTGTTTATTTAATTCTTCTATGGTTTGATTTTTATTGGTATAGATGCAAATATCTGCGGCAATATCCAATGATTTTTCTACAATCTCACGTGCGGTTAAATCGGTGTTTCTCATCAAGGCCATGGCAGCAGACTGGGCAAAAGCTCCACCAGAACCAATGGCAATTAACCCATGTTCAGGCTCAATCACATCACCGTTTCCAGAAATAATCAAAGAAGTTTCTTTATCAGCAACAGCCAATAGTGCTTCTAAACGACCCAAACTTCTATTGGTTCGCCATTCTTTGGCCATTTCTACTGCTGAACGCACCAAATTACCAGAGTGTTTTTCAAGTTTTGCTTCAAATATTTCAAACAAAGTAAAAGCATCAGCAGTGGCGCCGGCAAACCCAGCTATTACTTCATTTCGATAAAGTCGCCTAACTTTGCGTGCATTGCTTTTCATGACTGTATTGCCCAAAGTGACTTGTCCATCACCACCAATGACCACTTGGTCGCCTTTTCTAAATCCAACAATGGTAGTTCCTCTGTATCCATGCATGCTTTGTGACATTGTGTTCTCTTTGTTTTTGAATTAATGGTTGATTTTGGGTTTGATAATTTATTTTCAAGTTAAATATTGCTAGAAAATAGTGTGGTAATTTGATATAACTCTATTAACTCATACCGATACCCATAACTTGTTCAAATTTTTCATCTTGTTTTTTTTGTCCATTTTGCTTTGTCAAAGCCCCTTGGCGGTGGCAAATGAAAACAATTTTCTTTTGATTCCAGTAACTACTTATACCACTAGAGATGGTTTGTTGAGTAAGAATATCCAGGACATTGTGCAAGATGAAGAAGGTTTTATTTGGCTGGGTACTCAAGAAGGCTTAAGCCGTTTTGATTCTTCAAAATTTATAAATTTCACTAAGGATAAATCTGACAATTATTCATTGCCAGATATTTTAGTTGAAGATTTGATTTTAATGCCTGATGGACAATTGTGGATGTCAATTTATGAGATAGGTATAACTGTTTTTGATAAATTTACCCACAAATCGAGTAGCATTAAAAATACCCAGTCTAATTTGTTCCAGCTGCCCAATAGTAATTTGTTAGGAATTGCAAAAGATAGAAACAATGATATTTGGTTTTCATTGTATGGCAAAGGAATTTATCAATGGCGAGTTAAAGAGCAGAAGTTTTATAAACATCTGCCATCAGATAAAAATGCATGGTTAACATCAAATGCCACTTTTGAAATCATGGTTGATTCTAAAAATAGACTGTGGGTATGCACCATTGATTCTAAAGTTTATTACTATAATATTGATTCAGGGGAATCCAAGGTTTTTGATTTTTCTTCAGACCCCAATGATTCTTTATCCAGTCCCATTTATGGTTTTACAGAATCAGCCAATGGAGAAATCTACGCCGGGGGATTTTCTGGTGTATTTAAGTACAATGAAAATAACGCGTCTTTTGATAACATTGTTTCAAAATCTTTTTTGTCTAGTTATTACGGTGGTCAAAGGACGTCGGTTCGGCGCTTGATGGTTGATTCTAACGATAATCTATGGATAGGAACGAACAATTCTCTATTGCTTTACTCCAATAATAGATTAAATAGAATTCAGTTCTATGAGAATGGAGAGATGATTGAAACGCCAAAATTAACTATTCACTCCATCATTGAAGGATTTGATGGAAATATATGGATTGGCACCGAAGGCATTGGTTTGGTCAAAATTGCCGCAGACTGGAATCGATACAATATATACATTTCCAAAGACAAAGAGCCCATTGATATTAGGAGTTCATTTCTGTTTGAAGATAAAATTTGGATTGTTCATACTTCTTCTAAAATAGATTTGCTAGAATTGAAAGACGAGCAATTACTGCTGAAAACAAGTTTAGATCCAAATTTGAGTGACGACTCTATTCGGATTTACAATATATTTCAAGATAAGCCCAATGTTCTTTGGTTAAGTTCGGTCAATGGCATCAATAAAGTCAATATTAATACTGGTGAAACCACCATGGTGGCTGATGAACAGAACAAAATGCTGGGCAGTGTGCGTTTGTTTCATAAGGCCCAAAATGGCCAGTTTTATTTCAACTTTTTTGGACAAAATACCATTGGTTACTTTAATGAGAAACAAATGGTTGCTCAAGTGATAGAAAATACTGATGACAACCATTTTAATGGGAATTTAGTCAATCAAATTGTAGAAGGATTGGATGGTAAAATTTGGTTTGTGTCAGATTTTGGGATTGAAAGCTTAGATCTAGACAATCACCAATTTGGAGTGGTTTTTAAAATGTCCAATGAGATAACTACTTCTAATGTTTTCTTTGCGAACAATAACAGTGTTTGGATGATTGCAGATGGTGGCTTGTATCATTTACTTTGGGACGGAAATAAACTTCAATTACTAGAAAATAAATATCAACATATATTGCCTTTGGTTAAATTTGGGAAAATTAAAAGCCTTGAAGATGGTTTGATGTTAATAACAACCGAAGACCATGGATTGGTGGAGATTAATGTGGATACATTGGCATATAACGTTTATACAAAAGAAAACGGTTTGCCATCAGATGTTATTCAAGATGTGATTTTCCCCAATAATATCCCATTGGTCATTACTGAAAGTGGTGCAGCATTGTACAACACAAATTATTTACCAGTAACACATGAAAAACCGAGAATAGTTTTTGATGAAATTAAGTTAGGTGAAGAAAAATTATTACCAGAAGTGAATAATTTAATTTTAAATCACGATCACGAAGTTTTAAAATTTGATATGGCACTGCTTTCCTATTCTAACTCGTCGTCCTTTGAGTACCAATATATGTTAAAGGGTGCGAATGATGAATGGCTTAGTACAGGTGATGGAGATAAGTATTCGTTTTTTAATTTAAGCGCGGGGAAATATCAATTTAAAGTCAAAGGACGCAGTAACTACGGCTTGTGGTCAGATGTTCAAAAGTTTTCGTTTGTTGTGAAGCCAGCGCCATGGAAAACTTGGTGGGCTTATGCCATATATGCTCTGGGTGTTTTTGGTGTTTTCTATTGGCTCTTGTATATTTACAAAAGAAAGATTCTATATGAACATGAAATAACCAAACAACAGGCCCAAAAGCACATTGCCAATGCGGCCAGTAAAGCCAAAAGTGACTTTTTGGCCCGTGTTAGTCATGAAGTGCGTACACCTTTGAATGGGGTTTTGGGTATGGGGGAGCTACTATTAGATACAAAAATGGATGAAGAGCAGCAAATTTATGCAGACTCTATCATGGCCTCGGGCAAACATTTGCTGGATATAATCAATGATATATTGGATTTGTCAAAAATTGAAGCTGGAAAAATGGAGCTGGAGAGTGAGCCTTTTAATTTATTGGAGTTGGTTGATGAAGTAGTGGCAACATTTGCTTCCCAATCAAGACAGAAAGAATTATTATTTACCTGTATCTTTGATTCGAAATTAGCGATTAATCGGATAGGTGATGCCATTCGAATCAAACAAATACTGTTTAACTTGTTAAGTAATTCCTTCAAGTTCACCAAACAGGGCCAAATTGTATTGCGCGTATATGGTACCAAAAACAATCATGATAGTGTGGTGTTTAAAATCCAAGATACGGGCATTGGCATTGATGAAAAAACCATTGAAGATTTGTTCAAGCCTTTTGTTCAAGCAGATTCAGCGATTACAAGAAAGTACGGAGGCACAGGTTTGGGCCTAGCCATTGTTAAGCAATTAACCGAACAGATGCAGGGCAACATTCAAGTAAAGGCGGCATTGAACCAGGGCAGTGTTTTTGAAGTTTGTTTGCATTTGGATAGGGATTCAACAGAGCAAGAAAAAATCTTTGATATTCTAGAATCAAAACAATTTTGTGTTCTGCTACACCAAGAAAGTTTAAAAGTCAGTTTAGTTGAACATTTGCAGAGGTTGGGATGCAGTTTGGTTGATAATATTAACAGCTCTACACAATGCTTGTTTATAGATGTTTTAGGAAAAATCACTAAAAAACAACACCAAGCAATAAATAAGGCGATGGCAGAACAAGTGGACATTGTGTTATTCGGATTTGATTTCAATAAATTCAATGATGCGGTTGTGCTAGAAGAAGCTTCGGTAAGAATAATTACTCCGCCAATCACATACAAGAAAATAGAATCCATTTGTAGCGATAGACCCGAAGAAAATATAGTCGAGAATTTGCTTGTTCCTAGAACCTCAAATATACGTTCTTTAAATTTACTGGTGATTGAGGACAATAGTATCAATCAACAGGTTAGCATAGAGATGCTTGAAAAAATGGGACATTGGGTAGACATCGTAGACAGTGCAGAAGAAGCATTAATCATGCTAAGCCGCAGTAAATATGAATTATTGCTAGTCGATTATCATTTGCCGGGAATGGACGGATTGAGCATGTTAAAGGTGTGGGAAAACAAAAACCAAATTCCAGTCATAGTAGTTACAGCCGATTTAACCGATGATTTGTATTCTCAATGCAGTAAGTTGGGCATTGATAACATTGTTGCAAAGCCTTTTTCACAACATGTATTGTCAGAGGCTATTGATAAAGCCTTTGATAAATGAAGGGTTATTTGTTAACCTAAAACGCATTAACTAAACTTGGAATTTATATGTCATTATTTGATATGGTCGCTATATTAATTACATTAGCGGCTCTTTTTTCACTCATTAACTACAAAACCATCAAATTACCCAATGGCATTGGCATCATGTTAATTGGTTTACTTATGTCTATTGCTTTAATTGTTTTACATAAAATTGGTTGGTTTTCCACAGAAAGTATCCAGCATATATTCAAAGGTATAGATTTTAACCAAGCCGTACTCAATGGTATGTTAAGTTTCTTGCTATTTGCGGGTGCTTTGCACGTCAATATCAATAAATTGGCAGAATTGGCTGATACCATTGCCATACTTGCGACTATTGGCGTGGCAATATCGGCAGGTATTGTTTCAGTTGTGGTCTATTATATTTTTGTCTGGTTGGGAATTGATGTTTCCTACATGTATTGTTTGCTATTTGGTGTGTTGATTTCACCAACTGATCCCATTGCAGTAATGGGTATACTCAAAAAAATTGGTGCACCGAAATCCATAGAAGTAAAAATTACGGGTGAATCTTTATTTAATGACGGCGTTGCAGTGGTGTTTTTTATCGTGGTATTAGAGATCGCTATAGATCCAACGTCTGCATCTCTTCAACATATTAGTATGTTGTTCTTAAAAGAAGCCATAGGTGGAGCTGTTTATGGATTCGTCATTGGTTATATTGCTTATTACATGTTAAAAGCAGTAGATGACTATCAAGTGGAAGTGTTGATCACTCTGGCATTGGTAATGGGTGGGTATTCTTTGGCACAATATTTGCATCTATCAGGCCCCATTGCGATTGTGGTGGCTGGTTTAATGATAGGTAATAAAGGTCGAAAATTGGCCATGAGTGATAATACTCGACAAAGGTTGGATGATTTTTGGGAGTTGATAGACGAAGTATTAAATGCTTTGTTGTTCTTGTTGATAGGGGTTGAATTGTTAATTATTGAAATAACGCAAAACTATATCATAGCTGCTTTGTTGATTATTCCTACGGTATTAATTGCAAGATTTATCAGTGTAGGCTTGCCCGTTTCGTTATTGAAGTTTAAGAATTCGTATTCCCCTCATGCTGTGAAAATACTCACATGGGGTGGTTTACGCGGAGGAATATCGGTAGCTCTTGCCTTGTCGATACCCGAAGGACCATGGCGGGATCCATTGTTGACGGCAACCTATGGAGTGGTCATCTTCAGTATCTTGGTACAAGGGCTAACTATTGGAAAAGTGGCTGCAATGGCAAAAAAATAGATTTAACTTCAACTTGTTAAAATTAATGGTTGCAATTTAAAAACTTGGTGTTAAAATCCTCAAACTTAATGATGCGGGGTGGAGCAGTATGGCAGCTCGTCGGGCTCATAACCCGAAGGTCGTAGGTTCAAATCCTGCCCCCGCTACCAACTAATTATAAGGATAGTTGCCAACTATTCTTGATTTAAAGGCTCCTTTAGGGGCCTTTTTTGATGGTGAAATAGAATGTCTGTTTCACTTTAAAAGATAGAAGAATTATGAAGCAAGATAAATTATCAGAGTTATTGTCACCAATTGTAGAAGACTTAGGATATCGTTTTTGGGGGCTGGAATACCAAGTACGCAAAGCAGATGCTTTGTTGCGAATTTACATTGACCATGAAAATGGCATCAGTGTAGATGACTGTGCAAAAGTCAGTCATGAAGTTGCTGGAATATTGGATGTTGAAGAGCCAATTACCATGGCTTATATATTAGAAGTATCGTCACCTGGTATGGACAGAATATTGTTCAGTGCCAATCAATTTTCTGAATTTATCGGAGAAGATGTTAAGATGAAGCTTAACCAGATGGTCGATAAGAGAAGAAAAATTAAAGGTAAAATCGTTTCAGTAGAAGGCGAACAAATTACAATTGAATCAGAACAAGAACAAATAACCATAACATTTGATCAAATTATGAGGGCCAGAATTAATCCTGGTTTTGATGGAGTTTAAGAATGAGTAAAGAAATCCTATATGTTGCAGAAGCATTATCTAACGAAAAAAACGTTAGCAAAGAAGTCATCTTTGAAGCCGTTGAACTGGCTTTGGCTTCGGCAACCAGAAAAAAGCACCGCAAAGATATGGATGTCAAAGTAATTATTGACACAGAGACTGGTGATTACCGCAGTTTCAGGCGTTGGGAAGTTGTCAGCGATGAAGATTTTGAGTTCGAGGACAAACAAATCACATTAGAAGATGCCCACAAAGAGGATCCAGAACTTGCGATTGGCGACATCATTGAAGAAGAAATGGATTCTATTGAATTTGGACGAATTGCTGCACAAACTGCTAAACAAGTCATTTTGCAAAAAGTGCGTGAAGCAGAACGCATGCAAGTCGTTGAACGTTTTGAGGACCGTGTTGGTGAGGTGCTGAATGGAATAGTTAAGCGTGCTGATAGAGGACATATATTTTTAGATTTAGGCAACAAGGTAGAAGCCATCATTCCTAGAAATCACGGCATTCCAAGAGAAATGGTCAGACGTGGCGATAGGTTGCGTGGCATGTTAATAGAAGTCAATACAGAAAGCAGGGGGCCATTGTTAACATTGTCTCGTGGGGCTTCAGAATTTTTGGTAGAACTATTTAAAGTAGAAGTGCCTGAAATTGACCAAAATTTAATCGAAATTAAAGGAGCTGCAAGAGACCCTGGTTTTCGTGCTAAAATTGCAGTATTTTCAGCCGATTCCAAATTAGACCCGATTGGGGCTTGTGTTGGAATGCGTGGCTCTAGAGTAATGTCAGTATCCAATGAATTGGGTGGTGAGCGAATTGATATTATATTGTGGGATGAAGATCCGGCCGTTTTTGTTATCAATGCCATGGCTCCAGCTGAAATAGAATCAATTGTTGTCGATGAAGAAAGACACAGTATAGATGTGGCTGTAGCCGAAGATAAGTTATCTCAAGCCATTGGCCGCGGTGGTCAAAATGTTCGATTAGCCAGTGAGTTAACAGGTTGGAATATCAATGTAATGACAGCCGAACAAGCCAGTGAAAAGAGTCAAGAAGAAGCCATGAAGTTTGTTGAAGTGTTCATGGTGAAGCTCGATATAGATGAAGACATGTCCGTGCTGTTGGTACAAGAAGGATTTAGTTCGGTCGATGAAATTGCTTATGTTGATGAAAATGAATTATTGGCAGTTGAAGGGTTTGATGAAGATATTGTTGCTGAATTGCGACAAAGAGCAAGAGATTCATTGTTGACTCAATTGATACTTGCGGAAGAAAAATTAGAAGAGTCAAAGCCAGCAGATGATCTTTTGAAATTAAAAGGCATGACTGACAAACTGGCTTTTGGTTTGGCAGGAAAAGAGATAGTCACAAGAGATGACTTGGCAGATTTGGCAACAGATGAGTTAATGGAAATTACCGATTTAACAGAAGAACAAGCAGGCGAAATGATTATGGAAGCCCGCAAATATTGGTTCGAAGAAGAGTAATTTTTAGCTAAAAGATAAAGAATAGAGGTTCAGAATGTCTGAAGTAACAGTAAAACAATTAGCAGAAGTATTGGGTATATCACTTGATCAATTAATGGATCAATTGAAGGATGCGAATATTTCAGCAAAAAGCGCAGATGATGCAATTAGTAACGAAGATAAAAGGCAATTGTTGGCCTATTTGCGCAGCTCACATGGCAAAGATAAAAAAGAACAGTCTCCAAGAAAAAAAGTGGTTCTTAAGCGCAAATCAACAGGTACTTTAAAAGTATCAAGTGGAACAGGTATACGTTCAAAAACTAAAACCGTTAATATTGAAGTTAGAAAGAAAAGAACCTTCAATAAACCCAATAAAGCTGAATTGGATGATATTGCGAAAGACAGGTTGGAAGCACAAAAAGCTTTAGAGGAAAGAAAAGAACAATTGGCAGAAGAAGCTGGCTTGAAGCAAAAAATTGAAGAGCAGAAAGAGCAAGAAAGGCTAGCCCAAGAGCAGGTCATTGCTGAGCAAAAGGCCCAAGAACAGGCTGAGCTTGAAAAAAACAAAGAACCTGAAGAGAAATCTCCACAGGAAAGTGATAAAGAAGTTTCAGAGCAAGAAACTTCAGAGCAAGAAACTAAAGTACCAGCCGAAGAAAAAATAGTAAAGGATCCAGAAACCTTGGCTAAAGAAAAAGCTGCCCAGCAAAGGGAAGAGCAAGTTCAAAGACAAGTGATGGCAGCGGTTGAAAAGCGCAAACGCGAAAAAGAAAAGAAGAACGAAAAGCAAGCAAGTAAGCCAGCGACTACAGCAGGTAGAGCCAATGCAGGTGGTAGAGCTCAAAACAAATATGGTAGAAAGCAGTTACATGTTAAAGGCGGCAGAGGCAGACATCAAATTAAGCCGACATTCAAAAAAGCAGAAAAGCATGGTTTTACCAAGCCAGTTGCTGACCAAGTTAAAACAGTTCAGCTTGAAGAAAGTATTTCGGTAGCAGATTTGGCGAAAGCTCTGACTATAAAATCTGGTGATATTATCAAAGAATTAATGACCATGGGAATGATGGTTACTATTAATCAAATGCTTGATCAAGATACAGCTACGTTGGTTGTTGAAGAACTAGGTCACCAGGTCGAATTGGTAGAAAGTCAAACTATTGCTGAAGAGTTGCACTCTCAGTCAGATGATGAAACAGATGATGAAAACGCCGTGACTAGACCACCAGTGGTTACTGTTATGGGACATGTAGATCACGGTAAAACATCGTTACTTGATTATATTCGAAAAACCAAAGTTACTGATAAAGAAGCTGGTGGAATTACCCAGCATATTGGCGCTTATCATGTGACAACTGATCATGGTGTTATATCATTTATTGATACACCAGGTCATGCAGCATTTACCTCTATGCGTCAACGTGGTGCAAAAGCAACCGATATTGTAATTTTAGTGGTAGCTGCCAATGATGGAGTTATGCCACAAACTATTGAAGCGGTGAAACACTCTAAAGCAGCAGGCGTGCCGATAATTGTTGCGGTAAACAAAATGGATTTAGAGGGTGCGAGCATAGACAAAGCCAAGCAAGATTTATCCAATCACGATGTTATTTCTGAGGAGTGGGGCGGGGATGTTCAATTTATTCCTGTATCTGCTTTAACTGGTCTTGGCATTGACGATTTACTAGAAGCCATAAACCTACAAGCAGAGGTGATGGAATTAAAAGCAGTAGTTGATAAACCTGCCAAAGGTTTAGTGGTTGAATCCAGTCTAGATAAAGGCCGTGGACCTGTGGCAACCGTATTGGTTAAATCAGGGACTTTGAAAAAAGGTGACATGGTTCTAAGTGGCGAACAGTTTGGACGTATTCGCATGATGTTAGATGAAACAGGCAATCAGGTTTCTGAAGCGGGTCCTTCTATACCTGTAGTTATACAAGGTCTGTCCGGAGTGCCTGTAGCTGGTGAAGATTTCTTGGTCGTGAAAAATGAAAAACGCGCAAAATCGGCCGCATCTGAGCATAAAGTTCACCTCCGTGATACCCGTTTGAAAGCACAGCAAGCAGCCAAACTGGAAAGTTTAATGGCGAGCATGGGCAAAACAGAAGCCAAGTTGGTGGTTAATCTATTGATCAAAGCAGATGTACAAGGCAGTGTTGAAGCACTGGCCGAATCATTGACCTCTTTGGGCAATGATGATGTGGAAATTAGAGCGATTTCAACAGGTGTTGGTGGTATTACCAATGCTGATGCGCAATTGGCATTGAGTGCCAAAGCGATTATTATTGGTTTCAATGTTCGTGCCGATAAAGCAGCACGTGAAGTGATCAAACAAAATGATTTGGATCTGCACTATTTTAGTATTATTTATGAAGCAATCGACAACATCAAAGCAGCCATCACTGGTTACTTGGGTACAGAAACCAAAGAAGTTATTATTGGTAATGCCGAAGTAAAAGATGTATTCCGTTCATCACAGTTTGGTTCAATAGCTGGTTGTATTGTATTAGAAGGAACGGTTAAACGCGACAATCCAATACGTGTATTGCGTGACAATGTTGTTATATTTGAAGGCGAACTTGAGTCATTGCGTCGCCACAAAGATGATGTCAAAGAAGTCAAGTCAGGTACTGAATGTGGCATCGGCGTTAAAGGTTACAATGATATAGAACCTGGTGATGAAATCGAATGTTATGAACGCGTTGAAGTAAAGAAAACACTGGATTAAGGATTAGAAAATGGCATTTCGTGAATTTACCCGATCAGATCGCATGTCCGCACAAATACTGCGCGTTGTCGCAGTAGCTGTGCGGGAAGAGTTCGAGTACGACGATGAGTTGAAACATGTTGCTATATCGGATGTAGATGTGACCAAAGACTTGTCTATTGCAACGGTTTATTTTAATACCTTGTTTCCAGAACAGGCCAAACAGGCCGCTGCTATACTCAAAGAAAATGCACCATTTATTCGTTCAATCGTTGCGGGTAAAATCCGTGCAAGGCGTGTTCCTGAATTGCGTTTTGTTTATGATGCCTCACTAGAACGCGGTGCAAATTTGGAATCCTTAATCAGTAAAGCACGTGACAGCGACCCAGGTTTTGAAGAAGAAGAGTAATTCCAAAGGGCAATACAAATCATCGTGGCAAGATGTCCATGGATTGTTTCTGCTAAATAAACCTACTGGTATCACATCAAATCAAGCCTTGCAAAAAGTCAGACGAGTTTTCAATGCAAAAAAAGCAGGCCATACTGGATCACTGGATCCAATGGCAACGGGATTATTGCCTTGTTGTTTTGGTGATGCCACCAAAGTTGCAGGACTAATGCTCAATGCCGACAAGGTGTATATTGCAGAATGTGAAATTGGCAGTCAAACCGACACGGGTGATGCCACGGGCACAGTGGTAAAAACTTCGGACAAAGTTAGTCTAACTGAGCAAGAAATAAAAATCGCAACAGAAAAACTAACTGGCGACATCAAACAAATTCCCCCCATGTATTCAGCCTTGCACCACAATGGCAAACGGTTGTATGAATTGGCAAGAGCAGGGATAGAAGTAGATCGACCGGCACGAGAAATCACTATTCATCAATTTAAAGTTCTAGAAATTGGAAGCAATTCACCACAAACCATCAAATTTGAAATTAAAGTATCCAAAGGCACATATATACGTACCTTGCTCGAAGACTTTGCCAAAATCAATGGTACGGTTGCACACATGACCAGTTTGCATCGCACACAACTGGGTATTCTAAAAGGCAATATGTTGACTATCGAAGACCTAGAACAAGCCGAAAATTCTTTTGACTTATTTCAATCAATGGACACCGCTCTGATTGAATACGAGAGAGTACAACTCAACCCAGAACAGATTCAAAACCTCATACATGGCAAACGCTTCAACTGCGATTATCAACCCGCCATCTACAGAATCTACGATGAAAACAGCAAATTCATAGGCCTAGGCGAAGCCCAGCACAACGGCCAATTTAAAGTTAAAAATCTATTTTTGAAATCTTATCAAGATAAGTAGTGTGATTTTAATAAATTGTGAAATTATAAATTAATACAAATATAGATTTGTAATATTACTCATATCGGGTAGTTGGCTTCAGTCAACACTTTTATGATATGGCCAAGGTTTTATGGGTTGACTGAAGCCAACTACTCAAATATGAGTCTTTTAATGTTCATAGTTGAGTTTTGAATATGTAGACTTCCCTTAAATGTAAAAAAATCATTTAACAATAGATATTCTGTCGCATGTGGGTTTTAATACGTTAATTACATTATAAATTTGCGGGATGAAAAACACACCAATCAAAATCACTTTATTCTTCATTATCTTCTCATTGTATTCTTGTACAAAATTTGGACCTGAGCACGAAAAAGCTTGGGAGTTAATAGACAAAGGTGCTTTGTTGATCGATGTTAGAACCAAAGAAGAGTTCCGAGGTGGACATTTGGCCAGTGCACTCAATATTGAATACGAAAATATTGCCCAAATTAGCCAAGCAATTGGGCAAGATAAAAACCGCTCCGTGGTTTTGTATTGTCGCTCTGGTAATCGCGCATCGGTGGTTTTAAGTGAATTGTCAAAATTGGGTTATAACAATATTTACAATGCAGGTGGTTTGAGTGCCATGCAAGCAGCTTTAGAAAGTCTTAACTCGATTAATAAAGACAATTAATGATTTTCAAAACACTCACAATTTCTATTTTATTTAGTTTGTTGATTTCATGTTCGGAGCCTGAAGATAGAACCATAACAATTTCTGCATGTGCTAAAAGTCTAAGTAATGGAGAAGTTGTCGAGTGTGATGAAAATGCAGAATCAAGTTTAGACATTACCATAAAATTTTTTAATAATTTAGATAAAATCAATCCAGGCCCAAAAATTCCAGCACTTCATGAGTATCATACCGCTGTAAATGTAAATGAGAAAGGAGTGATTGAATTAAAAAATGGTCAGAAAATAGCTTTTGCAGGTATGCAATGTAACTACATTGACTTGAAGAAGTATATAGATGGGTTTATGATTAAAGACAAGGATGCCAGAATTGTATATTTGCCAACTGGATACACAAAAGAAAATATTGTGTTTGCATATATTTGGGAAGTATTTCCCGATGTTGAAAGGGAATATAAACAACGAGGTTGGGGAAACTATGGAAACCCAACCCATGAAACTGTTTTAGTCAGCAAGTGGTGCAAACCAGTAGAGCAAGAAGGGCACAAGTTCCACAAAAGATTCACCAAGATAAACACCTTTGCAGAGACACGATAATTAATATTTGGAATACACATTTCAGACGATGAAAGGCACAACTAATGGCAAAAGTTACACTATTGAAACCCGAAATATCAAAACTTGATTTAACGTTGTATCAATCCAAAGTTCCAGCGGGATTTCCTTCTCCTGCTACCGAATATTTGGGTGATACTTTGGACTTGAATGACTATCTAATCAACAATCCAACGGCTTCATTTTTTGCCAAAGTGGAGGGAGACAGCATGATTGGTGCGGGTATTTTTGAAGGGGATTTATTGGTTATTGATAAATCTTTAAATGCCAAGCACAAGGACATTGTGATTGCTTCGGTGAATGATGAGTTTACTGTGAAGCGTTTAGATACCAGAGATGGGATCCAATTAATTGCCGAAAACACCGCATACAAGCCAATAAAATTAACGGGTGAAATGGAATTTTCTATTTGGGGAGTGGTCACTGGCGTGGTTCGCAAGTTTTGATAAAGCCCATGATTAAACTACGAACATGATAGCTATTTGTGATGTTAATAATTTTTATGTGTCTTGTGAGCGGGCGTTTAATCCTGCGATTTGGCACAAGCCCGTTATTGTGTTGTCTAACAACGATGGTTGTGCGGTGGCACGTTCCAATCAGGTAAAAAAACTGGGCATAAAAACAGGCGACCCCGTGTTTAAAATCAGACATTTAATTGCCAAGCACAAAATTCAGGTATTTTCTTCCAACTATATACTCTATGGCGATATGTCGCATCGGGTCGATGATATTATTGCCCAATATTCGGATCAGGTTGAAAATTACAGCATTGATGAGTCTTTTCTTCGCTTTGATGGCTTTGAACACTTGGACTTAACCGAGCATTGCCAAAAAATGGTCAAACAAATTTGGCAATGGCTAAGTCTACCTGTTTGTGTTGGTATTGCTCCCACAAAAACATTGGCGAAAGTCGCAGGATATTATGCCAAGAAGATGAAAATATCAGGCGGTGTATTGGAATTATCACATGATTGGCAAATTCAAAAAGCCTTAAAAAAATTCCCTGTAGGCAAGCTTTGGGGCGTGGGTCGCAGAGGCAAAGAGCAGCTAAATAACATGGGGATTTATAGCGCATTAGAATTAAGAAACGCCGATCTTAAAACCATGCGAAAAACCTTTTCGGTGGTGATGGAACGCACCATCATGGAATTGCGCGGTATCAGTTGTATTGCCTTTGATGCCGATCCCGAAAAGAAAAAACAAATCGTTTGTACCCGTTCGTTTGGCAACAAAATCCAAGAACTAAAACCCTTGCAAGAAGCCATTGCCTATCATGTTACTAGAGCTTGCGTCACTTTGCGCGAACAAGGTTCGGTTGCCAAATCCATTAATGTCGGACTCACCACCAGTCATCACAATATTCAATACCAACAGCACACACAATCACGAACCATACCACTGCCACAAGCCAGCGATTACACGGCTGATTTTTTACATGCGGCAAGTCTCGCTTTGCAACAGTTGTTTAAATCAGATCAACGTTATAAAAAGGCTGGCATTATGTTGGCTGATATCAGTGATACAAATACCGTTCAATTGGATATGTTTAACCAGTCATCAGGCAGAAGCAACGATTTAATGAAGACATTGGATTCAATAAATACAAAGTTTGGCAAAGGCTCTTTGCGCAGTGCCCAAGAAGGTTTTAGCCAAAAATGGGCCATGCGCGCCAATACCAAATCGCCAGAATGCACGACCAACTGGAACCAGTTGATCACTGTGTCATAAAATTAACCGGCTTTTTTTAAAATATTGAATTTCAGGGATAAGTTATTCAGTGCTTGGTCTAAATCAGCAATAATATCGTCCACATCTTCCAGTCCAACCGATAAGCGCAACAAAGTTGGGCTAATCAAGTGTTCGGCTAGCTCTTCTTCGGTATAGGTTGAATGGGTCATGGATGCTGGATGCTGGATTAAGGTTTCGGTATCGCCCAAGCTTACGGCACACAATATCATTTGCAACTGATTGATAAATTCAGCACCTGTTTCTCGATCTCCGATAACTTCAAAAGCAATCATACCGCCTGATTGGTCCATTTGCTTTTGAGCCAAATCATATTGTTCAAAATCGGGTAGTCCAGGATAATAAACTTTACTAACCAAATCATGTGCATCTAGATACTTAGCAACTTTCATGGCATTCTCACAATGTCTATCCATGCGCACATGTAAGGTTTTCAAACCACGTAATATTAATGCAATGTCCATTGCAGAAATGACCGAACCAGTCATGTCTTTTAAGCCATAATAACGAATGGTTTCTAAGGTTTCGGCATCGCCAATCACGAATCCAGCGATTAAATCGCCGTGGCCTCCTAAATATTTGGTCGCAGAATGTACAACTAGATCTGCGCCCATTTCAATCGGTCTTTGCAGATAAGGCGAGCAATAGGTGTTATCAATGATTAATTTTGCATCGGTATCTTGGGTGATGTCTGCCAGTGCTTGAATGTCAATTAAACGCATATTGGGATTGGCAGGAGATTCTGCGTAAACAATTTTTGTTTTATCCGAAATAATATTCTTTAGATTTTCTACATCAGTCAAATCACAATAAGTAATGGTTATGCCAAACTTCTTTAAGCCATGTTCAAGAAAACTAAAAGTACAACCATATAAAGTGGTATCGGCGATGATTTCATCACCTGGTGCGACTATAGACCAAAAAGCCGAAGTAATCGCACCCATGCCAGAGGCCGTAGCCAATGCCGCTTCGCCACCTTCTAAATTGGCCATTCTTTGTTCCAATAAAGACTGAGAAGGGGTGCCCAATCTTGAATAAATATAATGATTGTTTTCACCTTCAAAAGCATCGGCCCCTTGTTGAACATTGTCAAAGGCAAAGGTCGAAGTCATGTAAATAGGTGGATTTAATGAACCGTGAAATTGTTTGGCATCGTATCCATGGTGAATGGCTCGGGTTTGGAATTTGGTATTCTTATTCATTGTCATTGTTCTTTATTAAATTTGTACCCATTTTATCTTTAGCAGGGTAATTAAAATAACATTATTGTGTAATTTAATCTTTACAACTAGATTGAACAATTTCCTAACAGATTAGTTTTAAAGCTTTTTTTACTGTACACAATTCATTACAATACAAACATGAAAATAAAATTAACCACAGAAAACAAGTTGGGATTGTCCAAAGAGATATTGGCAGTGCTGGCAAAGAATGACATAGATGTTAAAAAAGTTGAGGTAGAAACAGGCTTGATGTTTGTTGAAACCGAAGCCATAGGCAAGCAACAAGAAGCAAAAATGGCATCGTTGTTGATGCAAATAGCCGGAGTTAAATGGGTGGAAACCATTGGCAATATGCCAGCACACGAGAAAAATTTATTTTTGACTTCGTTGCTCAATGCGGTACCTGACCCAGTGATTGGAATTAACAATAAGGGAAAAATCATTTATCGAAACGATAAGGCGAGAAAAAGCTTCAGACTCGAAAAATCCAAACGGTATTCAATTAAAGATGTGTTTTCGCAAAGTGATTGGGCGGGTAAGATTGATGTTGCCGCATCTGGAAATTTACCTGTACATATTAATACCATTGCAGGAGCCATGTTGGTGGAGGTGCGTGCCATTACTGAAAGTGAAAAAAAAGCCATCGGAGCCGTTTTGATTTTTCATAAATTAGAAAACATTGCCGCTCGATCCCATGTCATTGCGGGTGCAGGCATCAAAGGGTTTGACAGTTTGATTGCTAAAAATCCAAAAATGCAAGACATCATTAATCGAGCCAAACACATGTGCAATACCCAGGTACCCTTGGTGATTTATGGAGAAGGCGGCGTGGGAAAGAAAACCATTGCTCAAGCCATTCACCATACAGGTGAACGCAAAAATAAATTATTTTCCACGATTGATTGTTCTACCATCAAACCATCACAGATAAAAACAGATTTATTTGGTTTGGCCAATCCTGTGGATGGTAAGGCGGGGTTGTTAGAAATTTCTGATGGCGGCACTATATATTTACAATCCATTCAGGATATGTCCCTAGAGTGCCAAGAATTGTTGTTGGGTTTCATAGAAACAAAATCCTTCAAACGCATCGGTGGTAAAATCACTCGAGAATCAGACATAAAAATTATTGCCTCCAGTCCAGAGCCTCTAAAAACATATGTCCAATCGCATGCGTTTAATAGCGGTTTGTTTTATGCCTTGGACATTACGCAACTAAATATTCCTCCCTTGCGAGAAAGGCAAGATGAGGTTGAGAGTTATATTGCTACTTTCTTGCAACAATTTAAGCAACAGTCGGGCAAAGATGTATCAGAGCTTACTTTTGATGCATTAAATAAAATAAAATCTTATTTTTGGCCAGGCAATAATGCTCAACTCAAAGATGTTTTGTATAAGGCTAGCATGGTTACTGATAGCAATACCATTGATGCTGAGCACATAGAAATTGAAGGTCATGTGCAGATAGAAAGTAATCTAGATAATCGATCATTGCCACAGGCGGTTGCAGAGTTTGAAAAGCATTTCTTGCAACACTGGTATCAAAAATATTCTTCTACACGTAAATTGGCACAACAGTTGGGCGTATCACACACAACCATTGCACAAAAGTTGAATAAGTATGAAATCAATTAATATGTTTGTTAAAATGCAAGTCCTAATTCTAGAACGGTTCTTGGAGAATCATTAATGCCTTTGAATACACCACACGGCGGAAAATTAACCAATCTGATTCCTGAGCAAATGCAGATAGACGCGTTAAAGCAAGCTAGCATGAATATGCCGAGTTGGAATTTAACCGATAGGCAATTGTGTGATTTGGAATTGTTGCTCAATGGCGGATTTTCACCATTAACAGGCTTTATGAGTAGGTTGGATTTTGATTCCGTTTTGAAAAACATGAGACTAACCGACGGAACGTTGTGGTCAATGCCAATAACATTGGACGTGACAGCAGAGCTGGCCGAGCAATTGAAACAAGGCGATAAACTGGCATTAAGAGATGTTGAAGGCGTGGCTATTGCTGTGATTACCATTGCGGATATTTGGAAGGTTGATAAAGATACTGAGGCACAACAGGTTTATGGTACTACCGATGAAAAACATCCTGCAGTTAAATATCTAAATGACAATATCCATGAGTTTTATATTGGGGGAAAAATTGAAGGATTGCAGTTGCCCATTCATTATGACTATCGCAAACACCGCCATACGCCATTGGAATTAAGACAAAAGTTTGAACGCTTAACTTGGAACAAAGTGGTTGCATTTCAAACCCGCAATCCGATGCATCGAGCGCACCAAGAAATCACCATGCATGCAGCAAAAAATATTCAAGCCAACTTATTGATTCATCCCGTTGTGGGCATGACAAAACCGGGTGACATTGATCATTTTACTCGGGTAAAATGTTATGAAGAATTGCTTAAAAAATTCCCTGAGAAAACCACCACTTTGTCCTTGTTGCCCTTGGCGATGAGAATGGGAGGGCCCAGAGAGGCTTTGTGGCACGCCATAATACGCAAAAATTTTGGTTGTTCTCATTTGATAGTAGGACGTGATCATGCTGGCCCTGGAAATGATTCGAATGACAATCCCTTTTATGGGCCTTATGAGGCACAAGAATTATTAATGCAACATCAAGAAGAGTTGGGAATCGAAATGGTGCCTTTTGAAATGATGTTGTATTCATCAGATCGTTCTGAATATATTCCTGCATCAGAAGTCAGCAAAGATGAGAATATTCTCAATATATCAGGAACAGAGTTGCGCAGAAGGCTGCAACTTGGATTGGATATACCGGCTTGGTTTTCTTATCCTGAAGTGGTGAAAATTTTACAAAAAAGTTATCCTCCGCGGAACAAACAAGGCTTTACAATTTTCTTCACAGGTTTGTCAGGTTCGGGAAAATCCACGATTGCCAATGCTTTAATGACGACCTTGATGGAAATGGTGGAGCGCCCAATTACATTATTGGATGGGGACATTGTGCGAAAAAACCTGTCATCAGAGTTAGGATTTTCGCAAGAACACAGGAACTTAAATGTACTAAGAATTGGTTATGTTGCCAGTGAGATCACTAAAAATCGAGGCATTGCTATCTGTGCTCCGATTGCTCCGTATTCGAAGACCCGTGATCAAGTGCGTCAAGAAATAGAGCCATTGGGTGGATTTCTAGAGGTTCATGTCTCGACTTCAATTGAAGTTTGTGAGGGCAGAGACCGCAAAGGCTTGTATGCAAAAGCCAGAGCTGGAATCATCAAAGAATTCACTGGTATTAGTGACCCATATGAAAGTCCAGTTAATCCAGAAGTGGTGATTGATACCGAATACTGTCAACCAGCAGAAGCGGCACAAAAAATCATATTGAAACTTGAAGCCATGGGATTGATTAAGTAAATGTCTCAAAATGAACCTAAAGTTGGCGTATTGATCTGTAATCTGGGCTCGCCTGATGCGCCCGAGAAAAACGCAGTAAGACGTTACTTAAAACAGTTTTTAAGTGATCCACGTGTTATTCAGCCCGTTGTTGCTAAGTGGGTTTGGTGGTTGATATTGAATGTTATCATACTCAATACCCGTCCTAAAAAATCGGCCAAACTGTATCAATCTATCTGGAATAAGTTTGGCAAAGGTGCGCCATTGGTAGCGATTACTGAAAAACAATTACTGGCTTTGCAGAAGAAATTCGCCAACACCAATATTCATGTTGAAATGGCGATGCGTTATGGTAACCCATCGATACAATCGGGCATGGATAAATTGCTGAAGAAAAATATTGATAAATTGATTGTGTTGCCACTTTATCCTCAATACTCAAGAACAACCACAGAGTCAACATTTGATGAAATCCATCAAATAAAGACAGCAACAAATAACTTTCCATCGTTGCAATTAATCAGCAGTTACCATACTCATCCACGTTACATTAAAGCGTTGAAACAAAGCATAGAAAAACATTGGCAACAACATGGGAAACCACAAAAATTGATTATCTCCTTTCATGGGATTCCTAAGATATATGTTGAAAATGGTGATGTATATCCACGACACTGTGATGAAACTGCTGATTTGCTGATTAAAGCCCTGGAGTTAAAATCTGAAGATTACTTGGTCTGTTATCAATCCAGGTTTGGTAAACTCGAATGGTTGCAGCCTTATTTGGATAAAACCTTACAATCTTTGCCTGCTCAAGGGATTACTGATGTGCAGGTTATTTGCCCAGGGTTTGCGGCAGATTGTTTGGAAACTTTAGAAGAAATTGAGCAAGAGAACAGAGGTTATTTTTTACAAGCGGGTGGAAAAAAATACAGTTATATTTCTGCATTAAATGAAACTGATTCACATATCGCGCTTCTAGAAAGCGTTATTACAAAACAGCTTTAACCAATGATTTGTCGGTTAAATAATCAAGACATTGATGTCGCTACAAACATGCAAAAGGTATTTTATGCTTCTTATTCTGTAGAAGCAAAGATACTGAAAGCAGCAAACTTTCCTCCATTAACCAGAAGCATTGATCAATACAAGTTCACTGACACTGATTTTTATGGGTTAAAAACTAATAAAGAATTGGCTGGTATTGTAGAAGTCAGAAGAAAGGAGTTCGCCACTCATATCCAAAGCTTGGTTGTTCATCCCAAGTATTTCAAGCAAGGGATTGCCTCCCAGCTGATGAAGTATGTTATCAAACAGTATGACTCACAATTGATCTTTGTAGAAACGGGAATAGACAATATTCCCGCAATCAAACTATATGAAAAATTTGGTTTCAAACAAACCAAGCAATGGGATGCTGATTGTGAAATCAGAAAGGTTAGGCTAGAAATGCTCTCACTGTCTTCATTGTTATTGAGCTAGGGCTTTTTTTCTTGGAAATGAATAAGTATAAATTCTACGTAATACCGTTCCATATTGCTTAATAAATGATCCTGAATTATAGGGTATCTGATATTTGCCTGCTAACTCTTCAACTTTTTTAGATATTTCTATATACCGATGTGCAGGAATATCTGGAAATAAATGGTGTTCAATTTGACAACTTAAATGGCCGGTTAATATGTGAAACCAACGACGCCCCGTAAAATTTGATGAACCCAGCATTTGACGATAGTACCATTGGCCACGATTTTCATCTTGGCATTCTTCTTGACTGAAAGTATGTGCATCCTCGGTAAAGTGTCCGCAAAATATTATTGTTGAGGTCCATAAATTTCTGATAAAATTTGCAGTAAGATTTCCTAACAGTACCGGTAAAAACATAGGTCCTGCAATCAGAGGGAAAAAGACATAGTCTTTAAATATTTGTCTAAAAGCTTTGCTAAAAAATTTCTTCTTCAATTCTTTGTCACTAACCTGTTGGTTGCTGTTGGGCTTCTTTCTACCAAAGAACACTCTTGCACCAGCCAATTCGTGGTAGGCAATTCCCCACTCGAAAAACAGACTAAGATTAACATAGGTAAATAACTGCCATGAATTTTTCTTTTTCCATGGAATATCATCACTTAAACGCAATAATCCGTAGCCGTAATCCCTGTCTTTGCCAATTATATTGGTGTAAGTATGGTGCTCAAAATTATGTACCCGTTTCCATGATCCTGCATCACTGGCGATGTCCCATTCGTAAGTTCGGGAGTTAATGTTGGCATCGTTCATCCAGTCGTATTGCCCGTGTAGAACATTGTGACCGATTTCCATATTATCTAAAATTTTAGATAGCGACAACAACATCACGCCCAATAACCAAAATAGAGGGTGTATAAAACCAAGCACCATAGTGATGCGGCCAAAAATTTCTGCCAGTCTTTGAATGCGTATAATTTTGCGTATATATTTGGCATCCTTCTCCCCAACTTGGCTTAAAGCCTCGTCTCGAATGGCATCTAAATCTTTTGCCAGTTCAATATACTGTTGTTCATTTAATTTTTTCATGTAGTTTGTTCCTATAAATTAATATTGACATCGCCAACAGGCAGGGAAACACACAGTTGTATGTCTTCGTTTCCAGTATCGGAAAAGACCTTGGTTAGGGTGTTGTAAACCACGCCCTGTTTTTTCTCACAAATACATTGGTGACAAATGCCCATACGGCATCCTGTAATGGGTTTCAAGTTAAGAGACTCTGCTATTTCCAACAGAGTTTTTGGCATGCCAGGTAAAGTTGCAAAGTTCTTTAATGATTGGGAAAACTGCACAATTCCTTTGGTTTCTACATCGAGTTTTTTGATAGGAGCTGGCCCAAAATATTCAAAATAAATATTTTCAATATCTACATTGTTCTCTAAGAGCAGTTGTTCGGTTCCTTTAATCATGTTACTTGGACCACAAATATAAACATCTCGGTGATTAAAGTTGGCACAATATTTTTGTAAATGATCCAAACAAATCCGTCCAGAAATATTGCTTTGTACAAAAGATATGCTTAGATTTTTATGCTTCTCTTTTAGTGAATTGAATTCATCAGCAAACAAAAAATCAGCCTTGTTGCCGTAATACAATAATTTGATGTTGCTTGAATGATGCATGTTCATTAGTTGCGCTATCATGCTTCTAAAAGGTGTAATGCCACTGCCACCTGCTATCAATAAAAGCGGTTTTGTGGTATTTTTGATGACAAAATCACCCTTAGAAGCTGAAATGTTGACGAACTCTCCAATTTTCAATGCATTGGGTAGCCACGGTGTGATTCTGCCATTTGATTGTATTCTGATGGTAAGTTCTATTAATCTTTGTTTTTTGTGTAGATACGGAGGCGATGAAATGCTAAATATGCGTGAAACATTGGCGCCGTTTTGTCGAAAGCTGATTTCAATATGTTGTCCTGCCTTAAAACCTTTCCAGCGTTTACTGACTTTTAAGGCCAAGCTAAAAACATCGTGAGTCTCTTCTCTAATTTTTACTACTTTGGCTCTGTATCCTGTTGCATTCCAGCCAGAAAAGAGCAGTTGTATCAGTGGTTCGAAAAAGCCTTTGAAGCTTAAATTGTTGACCAAAGCCATTGATAGCCATCGGTTTATTTTTTTTATCATGGGTTTTCCTAGCCTTCTAATAAATATGAGCGTACAAGTGTATATTTGAATATTAGAGTAAAATACCTAAATAAGCAATAAATCAATGATAATCGATGATATAAAATATACAGGTGTATAGTTTTAATGTATATAAAGAGAATAGGGCTGCTTAAAACAAGCTGTTGCTAGTCTTTGTCTAAATAAGTTACTCTTGCACCCGTGGCGATTAAACGGAGTTGTTTGATGGCACGCAGTTCTAATTGTTTTCTTTGTGCGGGTTTAGCAGCCAATGATTCAGCTCCTGTACTAAATATGATGGCAACCATTGCCTCGGCCTGAATATAGGCAACATCATTGTCATAACCAATTGATTGAATATAATCAGTTAATTCCACAATGAAATACTGAATCTCACGTGAAACAGCCGTTCTTAAAGCACGGGTTGTGCCAGAACGTTCGTGAAACAGTAGGCGCAATATATTGGCGTTGGTTTCGGTGTATTCCATAAATGTTTTTACCGAAGTTATAATAACACTGCCATTCTTTTTAAATCTTTGTCGTGCCTTACGCATTAATTGCCGCAAAGCCAAGCCCGATTCATCGACCAGAGTTAACCCAAGTTCTTCCATGTCTTTGAAGTGTCGATAAAATGAATTGGGAGCAATCCCCGCCTTACGTGCAACTTCGCGCAAACTTAATGTGGCAAAACTTGTATCATCACTGAGTTCACTGATTGCAGCATCAATGATGGCACGTCGGGTCGCTTCTTTTTGTTGCGAGCGGCTTTTGATTGGTTTTTTTGACATACAATATTATTTTATAAACGTGTTTCTGTCTCAAGACTTGAGTATAATACAATAATTATCTATCTAGGATGCGATATTCAACATGAAAAGGCCATTATTTGTATTGCTAACACTGTTAATCATTGGTACCAATAGTCATTCACATGAGCAACAGGCTGTAGCCACCTATTTAGGAAACGAAGGAATAATGGTCGAAAATGCCGATACTAAAATTCTATTCGACCCATTCTTTCACAACAGTTATAACCACTATCAATTGGTGCCGGAAGAAATTCGCCAAGCATTGTTTGATAACGAATCTCCTTATAATAATATTGATGTTATCTTTATCAGTCACGCCCATGGCGATCACTTTGCCGCTGATGACATGCTGAAATACTTAATGAAATACCCAAAGACCAGGTTAGTGGCACCCAAACAAGCAGTTGATAAATTGATGGCATTAGAAAACAGTCAAGCCGTTAAAAAACAAACCACTGCCATAGAATTAAAACGCGGTGACCAACCCAAAACCATCAAACTCGATAAGCTATTGATCGAAGCAGTACGTATTCCGCATGCAGGATGGCCAGGCCGTGCCGATATTTCAAACTTGGTATTCCGTGTCACTCTAGATAAAGATGTCACGATCATGCACATGGGCGATGCCGATCCCAATGATGCACACTTCAAACCCTACAAAGACTATTGGCAAAAAAACCTCACCAACACCGCCTTTCCCCCTTATTGGTTCTTCACCAGTGAAGATGGACAAATTATTTTAGATGAACGCATTAATGCCGAAAAAACAATCGGTGTCCATGTCCCAGTAAGAGTTCCTTTTGAATTAGAAATGACGGGAGAGGCGTATTTTTCAAAACCCAGTGAGCATAAGAGTGTTGGGCATAAGCATTGAAAATGAAAATGTGAACTCGTACAACGATGTGATGCCCATTACTACTATGTACAATTAGCGACAATACTTGTTATAAATTGTCGGTATGTTATAATTGGTCTACTAAATAATAAAGTATAAAGCAATGGCAAACACTTTTCACATATCAATACCAGATTCAATGGAGGATTTTGTAAACAATAGAGTTCAAGATAAAAACTTTAAGTCTAAAGGTGGCTATGTTCAAGACTTGATTCGCCAAGATCAATTGAGAACTGAAAAAGTGAAGTTAACAAACTTGTTACTGGTAGGTTTAGCCTCTAAACATTCGCCCATGAGCAAAAACAAATGGCAAAACCTTAAAAACAAGACAATTACTGATATTAAAAATAAGCAATAATGGAAATTATTTTCTCCAAGGAAGCAGAAAATGATGTAGTTGAAAATGTTCATTATATTGCTCAAAGTAACCCAATTGTTGGAGCTGAAGTTTTTGATAGGGTTTGGGAAACTTGCGAATTACTTGCATCATTACCTACCATGGGAACACCGATAGAATCTTTGTTTGACATGAGTGAATTGGGTGAGGAAATTCAAGAACTCCTCAATGCGAAACCCTTGCTAACAGATATGCGTAGATTTCCAGTAAAGAAATTCAATAAACTCATTATCTTCTATACAACTATTGGCAACGAATTACATATTGAAAGAATCTTGCACGGTAAAAGAGATATTCCAGTGATTTTTTCGGGGATGTTTGTCTAGATTAGTGGGGCTGGATGTGACTTTTGTCATATTCTACATTTGATTTGGCTATGGTATAATTATGAATAAGTAATAATTATAAAGGAGTTGGTTGTGCGTAGATATGGCTACAGTTTTATCAAAGGCAGTGGAGCTGATTATAAATTTAGTGGCATAATTGAGGTAGTTATTTTCCTAGGTCTACTTTTGCTGCCTTTTCTAGGTGCGTTTAATCCAAATTTTGGAAATAGTATAATTATTTCATTTTTTCTTTTAATATTTGTGTATGGTCTATTTGCTATACTCGCAGAAATGCTTCCTAAAACATCTCTATACTTATCATTAATATTTTCTACAGGGCTTTATGCGGCAGCATTTTATAATACAGTGAAATACGCTTTCAATAATCTGTTCTATTATAATATTGGGGCGCAAACATTGTATTATTCAGCTATTGCCTTTGTGACCATATATATAATTAGAAAAGAAATAACACTCTCAAAACTGCTTAAATAACTTGAAAAATTAGAGCGGGTAGTTGGCTTTAGTCAACACTATTGAAAAGGTTGGCTGAAGCCCCATGTCCGTCACGTCTCCTAATATTCTTTCTTCTTGGCCTTCTTAAACGCATCGGCCAATGAGCCAAAAGGACTGTTGCTGATTTGATTTGACTTCTGGTTAGATTGACGATTGTTATTTTTAGAATAATTTTTCTTGGCTTGAGGTTTTTTATCGTATTTGCCTTTGGAGTTATTTGAACTCTGCTCTGGTTTCGCACCAGTTTTAGCTGATAATGCGATACGTTTCCGTGCAACATCCACTTCCATTACGGTAACTTTTAGGATTTGTCCTGCTTTGACCACATCGCTGGGATCTTTAACATAAACATCTGCCAATTGTGAAATGTGTACCAAACCATCTTGGTGTACGCCGATATCGACAAAGGCGCCGAATGCGGTGACATTGGTAACCACGCCTTCGAGTTTCATGCCTTCTTTGAGGTCGGTAATTTTATGAACTGAATCATCAAATGTGGCAGTTTTGAATTCTCCACGGGGATCTCTCCCTGGTTTTTTTAATTCGGCAATCACATCTTTAACGGTTTCTAATCCGTATTGTTCATTGGCAAAGTCACGGGCATTGATACTGGACAATTTATCAGACTTGCCAATCACGTCTTGGATTTTGCAATCTAGGCTATCAACAATAATTTTAACCAATGGATAGGCTTCTGGATGTACAGCAGAAGCATCCAGTGGTTGTTTGCCATTTCGTATGCGTAAAAACCCAGCACATTGGGTAAACATTTTTTCACCCAATCTTTTCACTTTTAGTAATTGTTTGCGGTTGTCAAAACGGCCATTTTCATCTCGATAGTTAATGATTTCTTGTGCCACAGATTCAGATATGCCTGCTACATATTTCAACAGGGCAGGCGAGGCAGTATTGACATCCACACCCACCGAGTTTACACAATCTTCAACCGTATCGCCTAAAGCTTTATTAAGCTGTATTTGATTCACATCGTGTTGGTATTGCCCAACACCAATGGCTTTGGGATCAATTTTAACCAGTTCTGCAAGAGGATCTTGTAATCTGCGTGCTATGGAAACCGAGCCACGATATGTTACATCTAAGTCAGGAAATTCTTTGGCAGCAGATTCTGATGCCGAATAAATTGATGCCCCAGATTCTGATACCATGATTTTTTGCGCTTTGATGTCTTTAAAATCATTTAACAATTCAGCACATAATTGGTCGGTTTCACGCGAAGCAGTGCCATTACCAATGCTAAGTAATTCAATATTATGTTTCATGCACAAGGCAGCGAGAACATGTTTTGATTTATCCCATTGTTTTTGTGGTGCATGCGGATAAATAACAGCGGTATCGGTCAACTTGCCTGTTTTATCGACCACCACAACTTTAACGCCGGTTCTAAAGCCAGGATCTAATCCCAATGTGGCTTTTCCGCCAGCAGGAGCGGCCAATAATATGTCTTTCATATTGCGAGAAAAGACTTTTATGGCTTCGCCATCTGCACCTTCACGCGCTTGGTTGGTTAGTTGTAATGACAAACGCACATGCAATTTGGCAATCCAAGCCAATTGAATGGTGCGCATTAACCACGTAGAATTAGCAACATCCCAGTTTAGGCGATTGATAATTCGACCAACCGCAGGGTGTTGGTCACCATCTTCAACATTGACATCAATTTTTAAGCTCAAAAAGCCTTCATTGCGGCCACGCAATATTGCCAACAGTCGGTGCGAAGGAATGGTGTTAATCTTCTCCAAAAAATCAAAATAATCTTTAAATTTAGCGGCTTCATTTTCTTTTGATTCAATCAAACTTGATGAAATCAAAGCGTTATTCCACAACCAATCACGCAACTGCTGGATTAAATCAGCATCCTCGGCAATGTCTTCCAAGGCAATTTGGCGAGCACCGTCTAGTGCTTCACCGGTAGTTTTAACTTCATCGGTGACAAATTTTTGTGCCAATTCATCAATATTGGCCGTAGGATTGTTGATTAATTCTTGCAATAAAGGCTCTAGTCCTGCTTTGCGTGCAATTTGTGCTTTGGTTTGGCGTTTCTTCTTAAATGGTAAATATAAATCTTCCAAACGGGTTTTGGTATCAGCGGTCATAATGGCTAATTTTAATTCTTCGGTGAGTTTGCCTTGTTCCTTAATCACGTCCATTACAGTTATACGTCGCTCATCTAACTCACGTAAATAGGTGAGTTTTTCATCCAACAAACGCAACTGCGTATCATCCAATCCACCAGTAACTTCTTTGCGATAACGTGAAATAAATGGCACAGTATCGCCATCATCCAATAAGCCAATAGCGGCGGTTACTTGTTTGGGTTGTGCATGAATGGTCTGGGCAATAATTTGAGCGTGATTCATATTGTGATTGAAATTTAAAAAGAGGATAGATTATAAATAAGTTGTTGAGCGATTGGTAGAATAAATTTTAATGTGGTTGAAAATTTTAAACGGCGGCATAAATCGAGAATGTGCATCGAATAATCTGTGCTTAAGTTTGTTCTTGCACTCTAAACAATTCGAAATAATTATGTGTAAAAATATTTTTGTTACCTTGAACTTATGCTGAATTTGGCAAGAACCAATTTTAAAAGCCACGCAAGTCTTTGACTTCTTCCCAAGCTGCTTGAATGTTTTGGGTCTTGTTTTTGGCTATTTCTATCATTTCTGGTGGGAGGCCTTTGGCAATAAGTTTGTCGGGATGATGCTGGCTCATGAGTTTTTTGTAGGCGCGGCGAATAACGGTTTTACTGTCGGTTTTTTGTACACCCAATGTTTGGTAGGGAGAAGTGATTGATGCTCTTTGCCATTGTTGCTGTGAAGATGAGCGGTAATTGGATTGTTGCTGACGGTATTGTCTTTGCCCTGTGCTTTGGCCATTGACATTAAATCCACGCATGCGAATTAATGTATCAAATATCGGTCTAGGGAATTTAATTTTTTGTGCAACAGAGTACATAAAATTCATTTCTGCTTGATTAATTTTGTTTTCAGCCGATGCTACTTCAATTAACATTTCCAAAAAAACTTGCTTGACGGAGAAAGCGCCCAAAGAAATCCGGGTAAATTTTTTCAAATAGAGATCAGTGCTGGTATTGTCCTGTTTGCCTAAGTTGAATAGGCGAATGGCTTCTTTTCTTTTTTGTGAGTTCAATTGCATGTGATTCATAATGGCTTCACATTTTAGAATTTCACTCTTAGTAATTACCCCATCTACCTTAGCCAGGCGGCCAATGGTGACAAATAGGGCTTCAAAATAAGCAGTTTGTACTTGGGTCTGACGATTGGGTTTTCCCAATAAGTTTTCTGATATCCACGATTCGGCCTGCGCACCTAAAATCGCACCAAATATTAAGCCAAAAAATCCTCCGAATTTAAATCCAAGGATTGAGCCAATTAATGAGCCTACCATTATCATCGTTTAAATGTTAAAATCTGCGTTTTGAAAAAAACTGTATTCTACACGACACATGATTAAATTACCTCTTATTCATAAAGGAAAAGTTAGGGATGTCTATCAAATAGATGATAACACCTTGTTAATGGTGGCCAGCGACCGTTTAAGTGCTTTTGATGTGGTTTTGCCCGACAGCATCCCACAAAAAGGTCAACTACTCACCCAGATATCCAATTTTTGGTTTGAACAATCTAAGGCTATTATTGCAAATCACTTAACTGAAACACCAGTGCAAGAAGTCATTAGTGGTGCAGATGATGATTTGTGTGCCCGTGCTGTTGTGGTTAAAAAACTCAAAGCTTTGCCTGTTGAAGCGATTGTTAGGGGTTATATTATTGGTTCGGGTTGGAAAGATTATCAAAATACGGGACAAATCTGCGGGATTGACTTACCCAAAGGTTTGCAACAAGCAGAAAAACTGTCACAACCTATCTTCACTCCTTCTTCAAAGGCAAGTGTTGGTGATCACGATGAGAATATTTCATTTGATAAAATGATAGAGTTAATCGGAGCAGATCTGGCCAATCAAGTTAGAGATATTTCATTACAACTGTATCAGATGGCTGCCAAGCATGCAGCAAAGAATGGCATTATCATCGCTGATACTAAGTTTGAATTTGGTTTAGATGAAAATGACAATTTGGTATTGATGGATGAAATACTAACGCCTGATTCATCGAGATTTTGGAACAAAGAAAAATTCCAAGTGGGTACAAGTCCCGAAAGTTATGATAAGCAATTTGTTCGAGATTATTTAGAAACTTTGGATTGGGATAAATCAGCACCTGGACCCAAAGTGCCAGAGGATATTATTGCGGCAACTGCAGCTAAATACCATGAAGCCTATCAATTAATTACTGGGGAGAAATTCACATGAGTCAATCTATCAATGAATTATTAAACGAATACGCAAGTAGCCACCAAAACAAGACCAATAAATTGATTCATTATATCGCTGTACCGGTTATTTTTTGGACAATTACTGCGATGTTGTGGGTAGTTAAGTTGCCATATGTTGAAAATTTGGCCGTTGTTATCACTGTGCTAATCAGTTTTTATTACATCAGTAAGGACCTGATATTGGCAATACAGATGATTGTTATCAGTATTTTATGCTTGGTTTTGAATAACTTTTTAGAATCTCAGGAGTTGCCATTGTTGACCATTGCTTTGGCATTGTTTGTAGTTGCTTGGATATTTCAATTCATCGGTCATAAAATTGAGGGCAAGAAGCCTTCTTTTTTCAAAGATTTGCAGTTTTTATTAATCGGGCCAGCTTGGATTGTTCGACAGTTATTTAGCAAGAACTAGGCATCTTGACTGAATGAAACCAGTTGATTTTTCAACCAAGTTAATTGATTGGTATGACAAAAACGGAAGAAAAAATTTGCCTTGGCAGGTGTCAGACTCTTACTGTGTGTGGATTTCTGAAATCATGTTGCAACAAACGCAGGTTAACAGTGTTGTTGGTTACTTCAAAAAATTTATCGAACGATTTCCTACCTTAACTTCATTAGCAAAAGCTGAAACAGATGATGTTTTAAGCCTTTGGTCTGGACTGGGTTATTACAATCGCGCTAGAAATATTCATAAAACGGCTATTGTTTGTTTTGAAAATCACAAAGGTATTTTGCCCAATCAGTTGGATGAATTAATGGCATTACCAGGAATTGGCCGCACAACAGCAGGTGCTATTCTTTCTTTGTCTGATGACTTGTCTTTTCCTATATTAGATGGCAATGTCAAAAGAGTGGTGAGTCGGGTTTTTACTATTGGGGCGGATAAATCTTCAGAATTGACAAAAAAACTTTGGTTGAAAGTTGAAAAATTGATGCCAGAAAAAAATGCCAGAAAGTATAATCAAGCATTAATGGATTTGGGGTCGATGGTATGTAAAAGGACGAAGCCGGATTGTCAACAATGCCCTTTCATTCATGAGTGCAAAGCCTTGAAGAGCAATCAAATTAAGCTCTATCCACAGAAAAATAAAAAGCCAAAACAACTTGAGAAAACCTTGTATGTACTAATGGTCAAGCGGAATAAAAAAATACTTTTGCAAAAAAGAGACAACAGCAGTATATGGCCTGGCTTGTGGTTTTTGCCCGTATTTTCAACAAATACAGAATTATCAAACACAATATCTTTACAACATGGTAAAATAATAGAGACTTTTTCCGTGCAGCATATATTGACTCACAGGAAATTAACCATCGAGGTCACCGTTGTTCAATTTGGTGCTGAGGATTCAATTGAATCTATAAAAGGACAGTGGCAAGATATTGAGAATATTTCCAATCTTCCCCATCCAACAGCATTAAATAAAATAGTTGGTTTTTAGAATTGGTTCATAAATATGTCACTTTTGGCACATGACGAACTGCTTGAAATTGAATACAATGTGGCTTAGAGTTTAGAGTTGAACTAATCATTTTAGGAGGAAACACCATGTTAGACAGTCCACAAAATATATTTTTCTTGGTATTGGGTATTTTGGCCATTTTAACCATTAAGAATACTTTTAGTTTTGTACCACAAGGCTATCAATATACCATTGAACGGTTTGGTAAATACAAAAAAACATTCGATCCAGGTTTAGGTATGAAAGTTCCTTGGATTGAAACCATTGGTCGCAAGATAAACATGATGGAACAAGTATTGAACGTTCCTTCTCAAGAAGTGATTACCAAAGACAATGCAGTTGTAACAGTTGACGGTGTGGTTTTTTATCAAGTATTAAATGCGCCACAAGCCGCTTATGAAGTCAATAATCTAGAATATGCTGTACTGAATTTAACCATGACCAATATCCGTACTGTGTTGGGTGGACTGGATTTAGATGAATCCTTGTCCAAACGCGATCAGATTAATCATCGCTTATTGGCGGTGGTTGATGAAGCGACTTCGCCTTGGGGAATTAAAGTAACACGTATTGAGATTAAAGACATTAAGCCACCACATGATTTGGTACAGTCCATGGCCAGACAAATGAAAGCAGAGCGTGAAAAACGTGCCGATATTTTGGAAGCAGAAGGCAAAAGACAAGCTGAAATCTTACGCGCAGAAGGTCAGAAAAAAGCACAAGTGCTTTATGCGGAAGGCGACAAAGAAGCTGTAATGCTCAATGCTGAAGGCCAGAAAGAAGCGGCTTTTAGAGAAGCCGAAGCCCGCGAAAGATCAGCAGAAGCTGAAGCTAAAGCGACCCATATGGTATCGAAAGCGATTGATGGTGGTAATATTCAGGCAGTCAATTACTTTGTAGCCACAAAATATTTGGAAGCCTTTGGTAAATTTGCTGAGTCTTCCAATACCAAGACCATGATATTGCCGATGGAAGCTACAGGTATTATTGGTTCACTTGCGGGCATCACTGAAATCGCAAAAGATATCATGAAAGATGATAAATCTTAGGAGTCGATGATGGAATGGTTTGAAATATTAACGCCTTGGCATTGGTTAACAGCTGCCGTTATATTGATTGTTATTGAAATGATGATGGGTACTTACTTCCTTTTGTGGGTAGGCTTTGCGGCTGCCGCTACAGCATTGGTTCAATGGATGTTTGGTATTGGTTGGCAGGTACAGATGATGGTGTTTTTTATTTTGTCATTGGTCTCAATTGTTGGTTGGTATTATTATGCCAAAAACAATCCAGAGATAGATACTATGCCACATTTAAATCGCCGCGGACATCAACACATAGGTAGGACATTTAATTTATCAAGAGCCATAGTTAATGGTGTCGGGAAAATCAATGTTAATGACAGTACATGGAAAGTAGAAGGTGAAGACTTGCCTGAGGGTGCAAAAGTAAAGGTTGTGGATATTCAAGGAACGACACTAAAAATAGAAAAAGTCGGTTAAATACTTCCAAAATTGACTTGTTAAAAAATATAAAAATTTATGAGAAATAATATGAAAAAAAATAGATTAATAACAGCAATGGCACTGATTTTGTCATTAACTTTGGTATCTTGTAGTGATGATAATAATGAATCCAATTCACCAGTTGTGAAAAAAGCTGTTTCTGAAGTAGCCACATCAGTTAGCCAGCAATCAGGGCTATTGGACTATATTCCAGCAGAGACGCCAATTTTGTTTTATTATGTGAATGATCCAAAGTATCCTATTCCGCAAAAGCTTCAAGATAAAATGGGCAAGATATTTAGCAGTGTAGGCGAAATATTCAAAATGAGTTTTTTAGAGGGTTACAAAGGTTATACTACAAAAGCCAATCCAGATGCAGATCCTAAAGAAATCGATGCGTTCATGGATAAGTGGTTTTCCGAGGAAGGATTCAACAAACTCGGTTTTGCTATGGGTGAAACAGAATTTGCGATGTATGCTGTAAATTTATTTCCAGTTTTGCGGATGAATCTAGCAAAAACCCATGCGATGGACGAAGTACTGGATGAATTAATGGCAAAAGCCAATGAGGAAACAGCCGATGTAGCCAGCAAAAAAGATGTTAATGGGGCAACGGTTTATCAGGTTGGTGACAAGGAATTTCAATTGATGGTTTCATTAAAAGGCAATGAATTGGTTGCCAGTTTTGCTCCAACCAGAGAAGTAGATAACTTAATGCCAAGTTTGTTTGGTTTTGATAAGCCTGCTAAATCATTGGTGCAATCTAATAATTACCAAGATACTTTAAGTAAGTATAATTATATGGGCAACAGTTTGGTGTGGGTCAATATCCGCCAAATAGCCGATTACTTTGTGAACCCATCTAAGCATGACTCTCCAATTTTAGACATGATGAAAGTGCAAGACAATGTACTTTCAGCAGATTGTAAAACAGAAATTTTGCAGATTTTTGATAAGTTCCCAAGATTAGTCAGTGGCAGCACAGTCCTAGATGATAGCAATATGGATTCACACATGATTATTGAGTTGGTCGATGGTTTGGGCAGCAAATTTGCGACCTTGATGGGAAGAATACCAACAGCCTCAGGTAACCCTGCTTTATCCTACGGGTTTAGCTTTGATATTGCTGCTGCAAAGACTTTGGCTCTTGAGTTTGTTACGGCTGTCGAAACAACTCCTTATAAATGTGAAATGTTAACCAGTATGAATGAGAAAGCCAGTATGGTTAAGCAAAAGCTTAATCAGCCTTTGCCACCATTTGTGGGCAATTTCAAAGGTGTTAATATTGTTATTGATGAGCTAGATTTGGATCTAAGCAAAACCGACCCCAAGCAAATGGTTAAAAATTTGAAAGCCAAATTACTGTTGGCAGTAGATAACCCTGATGCATTAAAAGGCATGGCAGAAATGATGATGCCAGATATTCAGAAGCTGGGTTTGACCATTGGTGGTGAAGCGGTTAATGTGTCTAGTTTGATTCCTGTTTCAGGTACTCAAATGCCCATCAATCTTGACTTTGTATTTATGGCGATGGGTTCTGAAACTATTGGTCTTTCATTGGGAGAAGGCACAAATATTGACTTAGCAAAGGATGTTTCACAAAAAGGAGCTTCAAACTTGTTGAACTTTAGAGTTGAAGCAGAGCTTTATAAGAATATATTTGAAGGAATCAGTGATATGTCAGATAAATTTCCTGCCGAAGTGAAGAAACAATTTGCCATGCAGAAATTGATGATGAATGATTTAATATGGTGGACTTCTGAGTCTGGGAGTATTGATTTTACCGACCGTGGGTTTGAAATTGATGTCAACTATAAGTATTAAAACAGACATATTTTAAATTTTTGATTGTACAAAGGCCAACTTTCTCCTGAAAGTTGGTCTTTTTTTATGAGTTTATCAATAAAAAAGGATAAACCATTTTCTTACAACAATGTTCTATTGTAAACTACAATGCTGAACCTGTATAAATCACTCCTTGGAGAAAATAATAATGAAATTAATAAACAAATTGGCTATTTTAGTACTACTTAGTTCTTTAATGGTTGCCTGTGGCAAAAAGAAAGCCCCGCCAGTTGCTGATACACCAGAACAACCTCCAGTTGTTATTGAGGATACACAAGTGGATCCTGTAACGACATATCAGTATAACGGCCAGAAGTTTTATGATATCTGTTGTGATTCCGATGATTTAAACAATGCCGAAAGTTTGTTATCGCAACGAGTAATTTGGTTTGCTTATGATCAAGCAACGGTAGAAAGTGATTACCGTGAAGTGATTGCTATTCACGCACGCTATTTAAGTGAAAATCCTTCTGCCAAGATGGTACTTGAAGGACATGCAGATGAACGTGGCACTCCGGAGTACAATTTGGCATTGGGTGAGAAACGTGGAAAATCTGTGGCCAATTTAATGCGCGCACAAGGTGCATCTGCTGGTCAAATCTCTGTGGTTAGTTTTGGTGAAGAAAAACCAGTTGCGTTATGTAATGACGATTCTTGTTGGTCTCAAAATAGAAGAGTTAGAATTGTTTATACTGCAAAGTAATTAACGAACTTAACGCACCAAAATGTGTCCAATTTAATGGATTATAAAAGCCCGGCATACTTTGTCGGGTTTTTTATGCAAAGATCTCAAATAGAATTAATTAGGTGAAAATGATGAAAAAACTAATATTATCCATTGTTGTGATTGGCATGTTAACTGTTTCTGTCAATGCCAAAGAGCTGACCATTCAACAAAGGTTGGCGAACCTTGAAAAGTTAATGAAGCAACAGCCTGAAACGCGCAATAATTCAGCTGATATAGTTATGCAGAATCAAGAATTACAACAACAAATAGCAGAATTAAAAGGCGTAATCGAAGAACAAAATTATAAAATTAAAAATTTACAAGAAAAGCAAAAACTTTTGTATATAGATCTAGACTCGCGTTTATCGGATGTTGAATCAAAATCACAAGGAGTCAACAATCAATCATCTCAAAGTAATACAAATAAAACTGTGCAAGCACCGTTAAAAGTTGAAGTAGATGAGAATTATGGTAAAACCAATGTCAATACCACAGTAATTGATACTCAAAAACCAAAATTGTCTTCGTATCAAGACGAATATGACATTGCCTTTGCGCATTTGCGAGCAGGACGTTTTTTGGTATCAGCCAGAGCTTTTGAAGATTTTGTTAACAAATACCCCGACAATGAACTGACAGACAATGCCTATTATTGGTTGGGTGAATCCTATTATGTTAAGCGTCAATATCCACAAGCTTTGGCGGCTTTTCAAACTTTGACCAGTAGTTTTCCAGGCAGCGATAAAGCACCTGATTCTTGGTTAAAGATTGGTTATAGTTATTTTGAAATGGATGATTTGGTTAAGGCTGAAGTTAATTTAAAGAAGGTGATTGATAGTTATCCAGGGACCAGTATAGCGCGACTGGCTAAAAATCGTTTAATACAATTACACAGAGATCATTAATTAGGAAAGAATTGTGGAAAAAAGCCAATTAAAGATTTCTGAAATATTCTATTCAATTCAAGGTGAATCCACTTTTGTTGGTTTGCCAACGGTGTTTATTCGTTTAACAGGTTGTCCCCTCAGGTGTACTTGGTGCGATACTGAATATGCTTTTTCAGGTGGTCAATGGATGGATATAGATGCCATTGTTGGACAGACGAAAAGCCATGGAACACCCTATGTTTGTGTAACTGGTGGAGAGCCATTGGCTCAAAAAAGATGTTTATTGCTGCTGGATAAATTAATCGATAATGGATTTAATGTGTCTTTAGAAACATCAGGGGCTATTTCAGTTGCAAATGTGAACGACAAAGTTGTAACGGTCATGGACTTAAAAGCCCCAGGCTCAGGAGAAGAGCAAAAAAACATCTATGAAAACATCAATTATTTAGATGCCAAAGACCAAATCAAATTTGTAATAAAAGATCGAACGGATTATCACTGGACGCAGGACATTATTCAGCGATATAACTTGATTGATAAGTGTGAAGTATTGTTGTCCCCTGTTGCTGGAGAAATCAATCCTGCAGATTTAGCTCAATGGATATTGGACGATAAGTTAATGGTACGCATGCAATTACAATTACACAAAATCCTTTGGGATGATGCACAAGGAAGATGACAAGAATATGAAGAAGAGGTGTATTGTATTGTTATCTGGAGGCCTTGATTCAACCACATGTTTGGCTGTTGCAAAAGAAAACGGTTACGAATGTTACACGTTGGCTGTTGATTATGGGCAACGCCATCGTTCGGAACTGGTGGCAGCACAAAGGGTTTCTGAATATTTTAATGCCAATCAACACAAAGTCATTAAAATAGACCTAAGAGCCATTGGCGGATCAGCGCTGACAGCAGATATTGATGTTCCGGATCACGAAATGGTAGAAACCAATGATATTCCCATCACTTATGTGCCAGCTAGAAACACTATGTTCTTGAGTATAGCTTTGGGTTATGCAGAAACGGTCGGAGCCAATGATATGTTTATTGGGGTTAATGCTGTGGATTATTCTGGTTATCCAGATTGTCGACCAGAATTTATAGCCAGTTTTGAAAAAATGGCTAATTTAGCCACCAAAGCCCAGATAGAAGGCCAAAAATTCAGTATTCATACACCCTTAATTGATTTAACCAAATCAGAAATAATTCAGCTAGGGCACAAAGTAGGTGTGGATTATGCCATTACAGTTTCATGCTATAACGCCAATAGCCAAGGCAAAGCTTGTGGTGAATGTGATTCTTGTTATTATAGAAAATTAGGATTTGAACAAGCCCAAGTTAAAGATCCTACCCATTATCAATGATAAGGGTTTCTGAACTTTATATCTATCCGGTAAAATCTCTTGCTGGAATCAAGCTAAACACTGCAAAACTAAGCCCTTTTGGATTGCAATATGATCGTCGTTGGATGATAGTGGATACTAATGGAAAATTTATTAGCCAAAGAGAGCTGGCAAAGATGGCAACTATTAGAACAAAATTTTTAGATGGACAATTAATGTTGTCACATCTTAATTCAGATATTAAAGTTCCAAGAGTTGGTGATTGTTCAAAGGAAATGTTGATAACCGTATGGAAAGATACTTTTCAAGCCACGCATGTATCAAAGCTGGTCGATAGCTGGCTTTCTGATGTTTTACAGCAAGACTGTCAACTTGTTTATATGCAGGATGGTGTGCAAAGACAGATTGATTTAGATTTCGCACCAGATGGACAAAATGTAAGTTTTGCAGATGCCTATCCCTTACTGGTTATTTCGCAAGCCAGCCTAGATGACTTGAACTCTAGATTAAAGTCATCTGTAAACATCAATCGTTTTAGAGCCAATATCATCGTCTCTGGTACTCAAGCATTTGCAGAAGATGACTGGCAAAACTTGTCCATCAATGGCATCGAATTCAAAGCAGTCAAGAAATGTTCAAGGTGCATAATGCCTAGTATTAACCAACAAACAGGAATCAAAGACCAGACAAAAATGTTGTCGGTGTTGAGCAACTACAGAAAAGAAGACAAAAAGATAAAATTTGGTCAAAACCTTATCTACAAAGACGTTGATTTGATAAATGGACAATCTTTAACACTTGAAGATGAAGTAATTTTAAAATAACTTAAAATAACTTAATAATTTATAAAAAAATACTTGTCATGACGATAAACTTACCCTAAAATTCGCATCCTCTTGTGAATGTCACAGGAATTCAATATAATACTTTATTCTAGTTTAAGTATATAAGACCCGAAAGGGCCGTTAGCTCAGTTGGTAGAGCAGTGGACTTTTAATCCATTGGTCGAAGGTTCGAATCCTTCACGGCCCACCATTTTTTTGTACTCTATATCACGTCATAAGTTTCCAATCTCATCCTTAAAAAATCACTCACTAATAAGGCACTAAATCGTATTTTATTAAGAATGACCTTGAAAACTTCTAACGCAATCTAAAGCACAAAAAACGAGTTTTTTATTTCGAATTCCAATCCTAAAAATCACTCACTAATAAAGCACTAACTCGTATTTTATTTGAATCGACCTAGAGCACTTCTAAAGCAATCTAAATCAACAAAAGCCGAGTTTTAAATTACCTCCAATCTCATTCTTCTATAACAATCATTTATATTACAAGATTCATGTTCTGAAAGAATTGATCTTGAAAAATTCATATGGAACTATTTTTCACGCTAGCCAAGAAGTGGTGAGTATCGTGACGATACGAATAAAATTTCTAACGCAATTTAGAGCACAAAAAATGAGTTTTCCAAATCCGAATATCAATTCAAAAAAATCACTCCATACCTGTCACTGCCGCGAAGGCGATAATCCATGAACTCGGTACTTCAATTACAGAAATAACTCTTAGATAAATCGACGTCCCTACAATAATAATTATACGCTTCGTTATGTCTTATATATTGTTGATTATTGCTTCAGTTACGATTAATCAGATTTCTTTTTTCCTTTGTTTTCAGGCTTTTTATAATCGCCAATCACTCCTTTCAATAGGCAGACTTTTTTTATTGGACATTTATTACAGCTTGATAGGGCAGCATAGGGGCATAAAATCATGATTGTTCTCGGTTGTTTTGGGGAATTATATCACGAAAAGATAGAATTTCTTGAGGATAAAAAAAGCGGCATCAATTGAGGGCACTGATACCGCTAACAAAAACGACCCAAAAAATAAGGAGATATCGAGTCGAACTTTTTAAATAAACGCATGAAATATAATGTATGTGCACATAATATACCTCCTTGCAGACAATTTAATTGACTCAAGTCAAGTAATGTAAACTATTTCAACTTTTCAACACGAATTACGTTAGTTGTGCCTGATTTTCCAAAGGGTACGCCTGCTGTAATGACGTAACGGTCATTGATTTCAGCAGCTTTGCAGCGGTGAATGATTTTTTCAGATATTTCTACCATGTCACTTGTATTGTTTGCATCGGGTGATAAGACGGGATGAATTCCCCAGCTCATAGTCAGTTGTTGACAGGATCTCATTTTTGGAGAAATGGCAATTACCACCGTTTGAATTCGATTGCGGGCAACCCGTAGGGCTGTAGCGCCAGAGCTACTAAAGCAAACCATCACTTTGGCTTTGATATTTGAAGCAATATTACACGCAGCAGCAGATACGGCATCGGGTGTATTTTCTTCGGTATGCATTTGTCTTTCCTTCATGCGAGCAATATACTGATCGTCTTGTTCAACAGTATTGGCAATGGTTCTCATGGTTTGTACTGCTTGGATAGGAAATTTTCCTACGGCGGTTTCAGCTGATAACATTACTGCATCAGTACCATCAAATACCGCATTGGCAACATCGCTGGCTTCTGCTCGTGTGGGAACAGGGCTATCGATCATGGTTTCTAACATTTGCGTGGCTGTTACGACAGGCTTACCTGCTTGGCGCGCTTTGCGGATTAACATTTTTTGAAGCATAGGCACTTCTTGTGGCGACAGCTCAACACCCAAATCGCCACGCGCAACCATAATACCATCTGAGGTTGCAAGAATTTCGTCAAAATTCGTAATAGCGGATGGTTTTTCAATTTTTGCCATTAATTTGGCATCAGAATTGTGCAATGATAAATAGTGTCGGGCCAGCAATAAATCTTCGTGCTTGCGAACAAAACTTAATGCCACCCAATCTACTCCAAGACTGGCACCAAATTCTAAATCTTCTATGTCTTTCTTGGTCATGGCTGCAACGGATAAATCTGCTGTGGGAATATTCATGCCCTTATTGTTGCTTAAAACTCCGCCTACAATTACCTTTGTTGTAACTTCTTTTCCGTCAACGTCAGTAACAATAACTTTCAGTTTTCCATCATCAAATAACAATTCATCATCTATAACTACATCTTTGTACAGGTCTTTGTAGCTCACAGAAACACGTTGTTGATTGCCTGGAAAATCTTCTTCGCAGGATAAAATAAAGGACTCTCCTTCTGCCAAGTTGATTTTTCCTTCTTGAAATTTTCCTACTCTAATTTTGGGGCCTTGTAAGTCCAATAATATGCCCACTACCTTGTTTAAATCTTTGGCCGTTTTGCGTATATTGTCGTAATTGACTTTGTGGTCCTTGTGATCTCCATGAGAAAAGTTTAGTCTAAAGACGTTAACACCTGAAAGGATAAGTTGTTTGATATTTTTTGGAGCGCTACTGGCAGGACCCAAAGTAGCGACTATTTTTGTTTTATTGTTTTTCACTTTTTATTATTTCCTATTTTCTATTTTTCTATTTTCTATTTGAATAGAATTTGCTTTTTATCTTTAATTATCGAATATTTTACCTATTTTAATTCTAAATGGTTACACTTATGTGAATTAAATTTATTTAGCCATATAAATATGTCATTAATCAGTTGCCCATCGTGTAAGAAAAAAATCTCAGATAAAGTTCAGGAATGCCCTCATTGCCAGTTTTCATTTAACCAAGGCGAAGATGATTTTGAACGGTTAAGGGTGTTGGGTTACCGCAAATATCGAGACAAAATGTACCGTTTTAGAATGTTGACATTTGTTTCTATGGCATTGGCTATTGCTGGTTTGATACCCATGTTATGGAGTTATGCAAAAGCCATGGATTATGGATTTAATGTCAAATTCACCAATCATTGGGGGATTTATTTGGTGATGGCAGGGTTTGCATTATATGTTTTAATTAGGGTTTTGATGTTTAATACCAAACGGAACTATAAAAGCTCCAAATAAATACAATAGAAATTTTCAAGGTCCCATGCCATAAGTTCGCCACAATTGATCATGGATGGTCATATAATTCACTCAACGTTGCCATTTCTGCGAGGTTAAATAGAGTCATTATTTAATCAGAGGCAATAACAATGACTGAAAAAATCACCCAGACAAAACACATTCGTCAGCAATTAGAAGATTTGTATCAACAAAAATACAACAAGTTTAGTAAAACCAAACCTGTTAAAAAGTATCGAGGATTAGGGTTAAACTGGCGCGATGCTGTGATACTAATTTGGGCTTTGTTTTTTGTTGGGTTATATCAAGTGCAGGCCCGTGCGCAGGAGTATTTTGATTTGGATGACATTGATACAGGAATGATGTTGTCTTACCAAGAGTCAGGAAACAATTATGGTGCGTTAAAATTACTGTCTTCGCAGTACGATATAGACATCACTGGTATTGTCGCTCAAGTCAATATCACACAGACCTTTCACAATGACTCTAACCAATGGGTAAAAGAAGGCATGTATGCCTTTCCTGTGGCTCAAAATGCGGCGGTTTATCAAATGAAATTGAAGATTGGACAACGGGTGATTGAAGGTGAAATTCATGAAAAAAAGCAAGCACAACAAATTTATGATGATGCCAAAGCGCAAGGGTTGGCTGCCAGTATCGTTAAACAATACAGACCCAATTTGTTTACCACTGATGTGGCCAACATCATGCCGAATGAAAAAATCACTGTTGAAATCACTTACCAGCAAACATTGGTTTACGATGCAGGGCATATCGACTTTCGTTTACCTCTGGCGATAAAAAGTCGTTATATGCAGCAGCGGTTTCTTGCAGGTTTAGACACTTTAGGCTCCGAAGTGCCAGATCTGCAAGTGACTGATTTACACACATCAACGGTATCTGATAAGCAAATGCGCAGTATCAATGTTCAACTAGAAGCGGGTTTTGAATTGTCAGAGTTGTCGAGCATGTATCACGATGTAGAGATTAAAGAAGCAGGTGTTTACCAAACCATTGAATTGGTTGATGAAATATTGTATGACGCCAATGATTTTGTTTTGCGCTGGTATCCTGTTCAAGGAAAAGAGCCACAGGCAGCCATGTTCAGTGAAAAATTGAATGGTAAAGAATATGTATTAATGATGTTGTTGCCTCCCAAAAGTACAAAGAAGATTACTCAGAAAAGAGAAGTAGTGTTTATTATTGATACATCGGGGTCAATGCAGGGTGCTGCTATGAATGCAGCCAAAGATGCTTTGCTATTTGGCCTAACACAAATAGATTCGCAAGATAGGTTTAATGTGATTGAGTATAATTCCTACGCGACACAAGTGTTTAAACATTCGCAAATAGCCAATGCGGAGAATTTAGATGAGGCGGTTGATTTTATTGTGGCATTACAATCAGACGGCGGAACCAATATGGGCCCTGCTTTGGCTTTATCCATGCAAGATGAAATCAATGATGATTACTTGAAACAAATTATTTTCATTACAGATGGATCGGTGGGAAATGAAGCACAGTTGTTCAAACAAATTGACCAAAACATAGGACAAGCAAGGTTGTTCACAGTAGCAATTGGACAAGCTCCGAATAATTATTTTATGAGTAAAGCCGCGTTGATTGGCAAAGGAACTTACAGTAACATCAGTAATTTGGGTGACGTTGATTATGAGATGAATGAATTGTTTGTTAAATTATCATCTCCAGCTCTGACTGATGTTGCAATAGAATGGGGACATGATGTTGAACAAAACCCACGCATTATTCCAGATTTGTATAGCGACCAGCCAATCCTAGTAACGGCCAGAATGCCAAAATTCAACCCGAAAATTGGTTTGAGTGGTTTTGCTGATAAATCCACTTGGTCGCAATCATTTAGTTTAAACAATGATGGGCAATCAACAGGAATAGCCAAATTGTGGGCGCGAAATCAAATAGCCGACTTAACCGACGATTACATGTTGGGGGCCAGTAGCGATGAAAATTTTTTACAAGAGCAGATTACCCAAATTGCATTGCAGTACCACTTGGTCAGTGAGTTCACCAGTTTAGTTGCGGTTGACAAAACGCCTGATATGAGTAGGTTGGTTAAGATACAGGCTCAAGCTATGGAACAAGCCGAGATATTGGCACAAGCTAACTATCCACAAGGTTCGTTGGGCTGGAAATGGAAAATGTTGATTGGTTTGATGTTAATAAGTATGGCTTTCTCAATTAAAAGGAAGCCATCATGAGAAAAATTTCAATAGTTGTTTTGTTGGCCTTTGGGTTATGGAATGTATCGGCTTCGGGTTATATGTTGGCCAAAGCATATTTGTCTCAATATTTAATAGAAGATGCCTGGCAAAAAACACTAGTAGATGGTCAAAAATACAAACCATGGTCATGGGCAGATACCTACCCGGTTTTCAAGTTGGTTTTCCCCAGGATTAACAAGAGCAGCATTGTTTTAGAAGGAGACAGTGGAAGAAACATGGCCTTTTCAGCTGCTCACACTCAAAACAGCGGTTTGCCGGGTAGCAATAAAACCACAGTTGTATCAGGACACAGAGACAGTCACTTTGATTATTTGCAGGACTTGAAGTTGGGTGATGAAATAATAACCAGCATTAATAATAAATCTTATATTTACCAAATTAACAGATTTGAAGTGGTTGACAGCAAAACCCATCAGATCCAGATTCTAAATGAAGACCAGTTGATATTAACCACTTGCTATCCTTTTGATTCATTGCAAACAGGAGGCAGTTTAAGGTTTGTTGTTTATGCTTCAAATATTATGCAGCGAGGATAGTATATAGCTGTTACCAACAGTGTATTTTTTTTAGTTGGTAGAACAACTTTCTTGAGTTCAGTGAATCTACTTAAGAAATAGCAATGAAATACCGTTATTGTTCAGTGTATTTGACCAAAAACTGGATTATTGGAGTTTTTCAGGTATTCTTATTAATTCATTGGTTAGTTTGGTTCACTTAGTGTCCTTCATAAAACATTTTCAACGCACAGTCTTGGTCACAATAGTATTGTTGTGTCTTTCAAGTTCTGTTCAATCGTATTATTCCGAACCTTATGACAAAGGACTAGAGGATTTAATATTAATCGATCCCAATCAAGCAATGTTAATTGCGAAAAAGAATTTGTTGGATGCAGAGCTTTCAGGAAACAACAAAAAACAACTGGAATCAATCTACTATATAGCATCTACGTTGAGCGTTTTGTCGGATATAAAAAGCATTGATAATTATATTGAAAAAGGCTTAGCTTTAGCCATATCGGTGAATAATACTCGTTTCAAGAGTGAGTTTATTGGATTTAGAGCGTATCAATTAGAATTGAAAGGAGATTTTAACCCAGCAATTATTGATGCAAATAAAGCTTTGAGGTATGCGTATGAAACCAACGATGACCGTCTGATAGCAGAAAGTTTAGCATTGCGAGGGCAAATGCACTTGGCTATTGAAAATTACGATTTGGCTCTAAAAGACATAGAAGAAGCGATCGATTATTTTAAGGTAAATAATGACAAAGAAAATATCAGCTTAAGTTATAATTTATTAGCAGTACTCTATAGTTCAATCGGGGAGTTCGATAATGCCATAAAATATTATCGGGAATCTGCAACATATGATGAAGTTAAATCAGATTATAACCAGGCTACTTTGTATTACAATATGGGTGCTTTATATGCCAGTATGCAGAAATATGAATTGGCCGTAGAGTATTACAACAAATCCAGAGAATTGTCTAATAAAACAAAAGATGATTATACAGTTGCATTCACAAATTACGGAATGGCTGAAGTATTTATTTTGAAAAATGAAGTCGACAGGGCTGAATTAAGCTTATCGCCAGTTTTGGATATATTTGAGTCCAATAATGATTTGCTCATGTTGTTTAATAGCAACTTGTTAATGGCTGAAATAAAAACTTTAAAAAAAGATTACACATTGGCTCGAGCCTATCTAGATAAGGCAGAAGAGCAATCTAAGAAATTAGATGTTCCCAGTGTGTATTTATTTTTAATAGACCAAAAAATCACCTATTTTGTTGCTCAAGAGCAATGGCACGAGGCCTATAAACTAATATTAAAATCTAATAATGTAAGATGGGAAGTTCAAGAAAAAGACAAAAGCAAACTGATTTCAGAGTTAAGAATACGATATAACGCACAGTTCGATCAAGAAAAACTTGTGTTGTTACAAAAGCAGAACAAATTACAACAAGATTCTATTTTACAAGGAAGAACAAAGCAAAAGTATTTATGGGGTTTGATTGGGCTAGGGGTGGTTATTTTGCTCTTTACTTTGTTGGCATATAGAAATCAGAGAAACGTTAAGAAGCATTTATATGGATTGTCGGTGACTGATTATCTGACTAAAGTTGCCAACAGAAGGCACATTATGCAGAAGTTAAAAGACTACCACAAAAAGAGTCTCAAAGAAGACTTTAGTTTTGGCATTGTCATGATAGATTTAGACTATTTTAAGAAAATCAATGATACTTACGGTCATGAAGTCGGCAATGAAGTGCTTATATATTTTGCTAATTGTGCGAAAAATATTATTTCTGACATAGGTGAAGTGGGTAGAATTGGCGGCGAAGAATGGTTGATTTTGTTACCCAACATGAGTTTTGATGTTATTCGAATAAAGTTAAAAGGCTTGCGAGAGGCATACAAGGATGCCATATCATTAAAGATTCCCAAAGATTGTGTTCTATCATTTAGCAGTGGGGTGTTAATGAATTCTGGGCAATATGAAAACCACGAAAAAATGTTATCTGATGTAGATGTCGCCATGTATAAAGCCAAGAAAAAAGGTAGGGAGCAAGATGTCTACGTCAGTGCATCTTTGTTACAACAATGATTTTTTAGTACAAAAGTATAACTTTCGGGTTGTTAAATCGTTTATTGGTATAGACTTTATGAATATTGCGAACTAAATATAGCTACAACTGTCGCAATATAAGGATTATAAAAAAACGAGAATAAAATGAATGAATCTTCAACACTTAACGAATCCATGTTTTTTAAAATCATTGCATTTCTATCTTTAACAGATACGCAAGTTTTGGCAGAGAGTGGTAGATATGATCGAATGTTGGCTTATGCCATGGTGTTTCGACAATTAGTCACTTTTGCTTTCACGTTTTTACTTTTTACCTACGGTGTTTCATTGTTTCTTGGGACGACAGCTGCAGTTATTACTGGATTTGTTTTTGCCTTAACCTTATTTTTTTTAGACCAAGCGATTATTGGGTCGGACTGGGCATTAAAAAACCCGTTTAATGGAGGAATACCATTTCGAAAATTATTGGGATTGATTCCTAGAATATTTTATTCGTTAATTATTGCCATTGGCTTAGCTACATTGGCTGAAATCAGCTTACAAAGCAATGCCATAGATGAACAAATACAAAAGGATGTTGTGGACAATAATCAAGATTATTTCACAAGAATGAAATTGTTTGAAGAAGAGTTGGACGCCGCTGTAAATGGTAGTGAAATAAAGCTCAATGACTTTCTCATTAAATTAAAAGAAGCCCAAGCTCAACAGTTTGCATACCAGTCGACACAAACGGATTATGATCAAGACACCATAGTAAACACTCTAGACAATCAACAAGTAGGGTTAGAAGAAACTCAGACCAGTCAAAAAGTATTAATCAATAAATTGGCCGATGCAAACAGTCATTTGTCTAAGGCCAGACAAGATTATCGGTATTGGTTCAATGAAGCAATACGTGAACGTACAGGAATAGACGGAAGAGCACCAACTGAGGGAGTAAAGTATGACCGTGCAGTTAAAACTTATGAGGAGTTAAAAGTTTTGATAGCGAATATTGAAGCAGAAATTGTTAATACTCAGAGTGAATTAGATAAGCTTGATGAAACGATATTGGTCGATACCGAAAAATTAAATAATTTACAATTGATCCAAAATAATATACAGAATCAGGAAAGCAATATCGAAGCCAACCAAGTTCTTTTGAAAGAATTGGATGGTGCCATTACACAACAACAGAAATTGTTGAAAAATCAAATTGAAGATAAACAGTTGAAACTTGAAGAGTTTAGAATAACTTTACAAAATGAAGGTTTGTTTTATGAAAGAAAAACAGGTGTATTAACCAGGTATTTGGCATTGCAAAAAATCCACGCTGACCCTGAATTTGGAAAAGTTGCTACATTATTTAGTTATATGCTGAAAATATTCTTTATTGCAATCGAGTTAATGCCGGTTATTATTAAGTTGTTTTTTAGCCCTTTTAGTTTTTATTCATTAAAAATGTATCGCAAAATGCAAGTGGCTCTATTAGAAGAAAAATCATTGCTGGAAATAGCCGAACTTAAATACAAAGAAGAAAAAGAAAATAGAGAAAAATCATCTGCCCAAAAGAACTCGCCACAAAATAATTTGAACGATTCAATATTGGTTTGAACTCAGACCCTTTAAGGCGTTTTATTATGTAGTTACTTTAGAAACACGTGGGATGTTGGAAACCAGTATGGTTTTTTGACTGACTGTTTCAACAGTCTAAAAGCAATAATTATAGGTTGAGAAATGGTATTCTCTCAATTCAATATTAATTCAAGAAAGTTTTCAGTTTAGACAACGGTAAATTGTTACATAATTTATCTATAAAATATGTTACCATATGTAAGGTGGGTGACATTTAGGGGACAACAAAATATCATATTAGAAATATTTTCCTAATATTTATCACCTAGAAAGTAATAATTATAAAAAATTTAACTATAAATATGAGGAGAACCATGCGATTTAAACAATCAATTTTATCTGTATTAATCAGATCAGCTATAACCGCTACAGTCGTAGTACCATCTGTTATTTTTGCTCAAGACGATGATGAAAATAAGCCAATGTTAGAAGAAATCATTGTAACTGCACAACAACGTGAACAGTCTTTAGCAGATGTACCTATTTCCGTTGCTGTAATAGACGGAGATATTTTAAGAGAACTAAATATCGAAAAGATGGCAGATTTGCAATTCTCAGTGCCCAACTTTACTATGGCTGAGAGTGGTATTGGTACCAACGTATTTATCCGTGGTATAGGTTCAGGTAACAATCAAGGGTTTGAACAATCTGTGGGTGTTTACGTAGATGGCATTTCTCATGGTCGTGCACAACAAGCACGCGCACCATTTTTTGACCTACAACGTATAGAAGTATTGCGTGGGCCACAATCTATTTTGTTTGGTAAGAATAGTGTAGCAGGTGCTTTGAATTTGACAACAGCCAGACCAACCGATGAATTTGAAGGATATGTCAATTTGAATTATGGTTTCACTTTTGGTGAAAAAGAAACTGAGCTGGTATTATCTGGACCTGTTTCAGACAGATTTAGATACCGTATAGCGGGCCGTTATCATGAGTTGGATGGCTATATTGAAAATTTAACTTTAAACAGAGACGAGCCACAACAGGAAGACTATACATTAAGAACAACGTTTGAATTTGATGTCAGTGACACCATGATGGCAACACTAAAACTAGAGTCGAGCAAATTTGATGTAACCGGTAGAAATATTGAGATCAATGGTGAGGTTCCGGCAGCAGCAGGACCTTTCACTGGTTTAACCTACTCACAGATATTGGCAGGAGTGTTTGGCCAAAATCCATCGGTTTTGAACAACACCATTGATGGCAAACGCAGTTCTAATGGTGATTTCAGTAACAATGATCAATTTGAAGCGGTTTTAACGTTAGACTGGGAATTGGAAAACCATACGTTACAAAGCATTACGGGTCTTTCTAATTTTGAGTTCACTGATAACTGTGATTGTGATTTTACTGGGGCCAATGTCTTTACTTTGCCATTGTCTGAAAAATATGACCAGTTTTCTCAAGAAATCCGATTGACTTCAAACACGGGTGGAGATGTGGAATATATCGTCGGTGGATATTATCAGACCAGTGATCAGGAATATCGTGATTCGTTGATTGTTAATTCTAGTTCAATCTTGGTTCCTTTATTGAATATTGCATTTGCTCCTTTTAATTTACCCGCAGGAGATATTATTGCTGGAACTGCTGCTCCTCGTATCGCAACTGTTGATACTGATATATTTTCAGCTTTTGGGCAATTTGATTGGCATTTTAATGACAATATGACGTTACAATTAGGTGGTAGAATTACCAATGAAAATAAGGATGGTTTTAGGAATTTAACTATTACTAGAATTGATGGAAGTCCTTTATCAGCTGCTCAAGCACTAGCGGCGGATATATATGGGCAAGCATTTGGAGTAGCTTCTTCAAATTTACTGGGCGTTTTCCCAGGCACAGCTGGTAATCAATTGGGTACTCACCCTGTAACTGGTAGCCGTTCTGAAACAGTATTCACACCAGATGTTAAGCTATACTGGGACATGTCGGATGATACCATGTTGTATGTGAGTGCAGTTAAAGGCAGTAAATCAGGTGGTTTTGATTTCAGGGCCAACAATCGAGGTATTTCAGCAACTATGGCAGAGGCATTTGAATTTGAAAATGAAACGGCCACAAGTTTTGAATTTGGTGGAAAAATGTCATTGGCTGATGGTGCAGCTGAATTAAATTTTGCTGCATACTTAACCAAGTATGATGATTTGCAGGTCTCAATTTTTGATGGTCAACTGGGTTTTAATGTGGGCAATGCTGCAAAGGCAACAATTAAAGGTCTTGAAATTGATGGCAGATGGCAAGCCACAAACAATTTAACACTGTCAGGTTCGTTTGCTTTGACAGACTTTGAATTTGATAATTATACCAATGGCCGTTGTAACTTTGGTCAAGCGCCAAATGGTCCGCAAGAAGCGGATGGTTTTTGCGATTATTCAGGCCAGACTAATCAATTGGTCTCTGACTGGCAGGGCACATTTAGTGCTCATCATGTAAGAGAATTGGCCAATGGGTTGGAATTAAACACCAATTTGAATGTGTTTTTTACAGACGATTACAATGCATCAGCTAGTTTGGATCCTGCATTGATTCAAGAAGCCTATGCAACTGTAAATTTGAGAATTGGTTTATCAAATCCAGTTAATGGCTGGGATGTTGCTTTATTGGGTCAGAATCTAACTGATGAAACTATTGTAAAATTTGGTGGTGATGCACCATTGTCAGGTTCAAGTTTCGGGGCAATAGCCAAGTATAACTTTATAGCACCTGGACGAAGTGTTGGTATTCAGTTTAGTAAGAAATTTTAATAGAGGTTTTTCTTCGAGTAAAAAAATCCCCGTTTAATACGGGGATTTTTTAATATATATATAAATAAAAAAGTGAATATTACTTTGTAACATTCCATGCATTAAAAATAGTCTGTGCTAAAGGCGCTTTTACCCACTCAACTGTGTCTAGTCCAATGTAGTTAGAATTGATTCCGTAAAAACCCGCATCTTCAACATAATAAACGAACGCTACTCGACCATCGCCATTCACATTAACACTAAATTGTTCCCATGTAAGTAGAGGATATCCTTCTGGAGAAGTAGATTTTTTTGTTAAGTCAGGATTGATAACCATTAAGGTCTCCGTGAAATCTCCAAAGTCTTCGGTACAATTGCCTGTATTGATTTCTCCCGTTGGGCTATATACTACATATAGGCGATCAGGGTAGATATTGAAATTATTGGCTGCAATTCTGCTTCTTGTGTAGAAAGATACAGACTCTAAGTTGCCCAATTCAGGCATAATTAGGTAATTGCAAATGGTTGCATTCGTTTCTGCTGTACCTGCTGTATTTCGATAGTTGGCAGCAATAAATGAATTTAGTTCACCTTCTTGTGCTGTCATAACAGTAGATGTTCCTGAGCCTTGAAACCAGTTGGTTTCCCCTATAGGGTTAGATTGGTTGGATGTAATCCACCCTGGTAAGCTGTTAACATCTGTGAAACCCTGTTCTGTGGGCGGAAATTGTGCGAACCCGATGCTTACGGTGAAAAGCCCAGATAAAATTAATGCTTGTTTTTTCATGTTGGTGGTATAGTTGTTGAATATTGTTGCTGATTGTATATTTATTACTTGTGAATAGCAACTATCAATTGCCTGATATGAACCCAGCAGTGGTAATTCTTGGAATGCCAGCGATGTCTTTGTGCGTTATTATGTCGCAATAACCATTTTTTTTGAGTAAATATTGGACATGTTCGTGCTGGTTATATCCGTGTTCAAGAATGAGCTTGCCTTCTTCATTAAAGTGCGTCTTGGCATTTTTAATAATTAATTTTAAATCACTGTATCCATTGTCTAAAGCTGTTAAAGCAGCAATGGGTTCGTGACTTAATTTTTCTAAATGTGGATCATCTTCAGTAATATATGGAGGATTGGAAACAATGAAATCAAATTTTACATTGTGTATTTGACTAAACCAATTGCTTTCAAATATAGTTGCATTCTTTATTAAGTGTTTTTTCTGATTGTATTTGGCCACTTCAATACTCTTTGAAGAATAGTCAATGGCAGTTACTTGGCCTTTTGGGCGTTCATGTGCAATACTCAATGCAATTGCTCCAGTACCAGTGCCCAAGTCTAAGATGTTTCCAGTAAAATTGTCATTGGTCCATTTTAGAAGTAATTCAACGATTAGTTCTGTTTCGGGCCTTGGAATTAAGGTGTGTTCATTGACTTTAAAGTCTAAATTCCAAAAGGATTTAATGCCGGTGATATAAGCCAATGGTTTGCCATCTGAACGTTGTTCTAAAAATTCGATGATTTGTTGTTCTTGTTGAGTACTGATTGGTTTGTCATAAATAAATAAACCCGCTGTATTTAGATTTAATACATGGCAAAGAATTAAATCTATTTCACGTTTGGCTAGATCAAATTGTTGGTATAAGTTTTTAATGAATGTCTGGGTTGTCATACTGAACAATTATACATTCATGGCCCTGAAAGTTTAACCAAAATCACCTTTGTAGATCACATCTAATTTGGCTTTTGATTGTGTGGGCGATGCTTGTTGGTTGCTTTTCTCAAAACTGCCAGAAAACATCATTTGGTCAGGTTTGGCTTGTAATGAATCGGTTGTTTGATTCAGATTTGGCAAAACGAAATAAATACCGACAGCTATGGCAGCTGTAGCCAAAGTGGGTTTAAGCCAACCGAAAACAAATGCAAATACATTGGTGCTGCTTAACTGGCTATTGATATCTTTACTAATATTATCTGACCAGTCTTGTAGCTGATTAGTAACTTGGTATGTGGCACTAAGTTGACTATTGTTTGCGATTTGTTCAACATCGTTAATGCGTTTATTAGAAGCATTTGTTGAATTCAATAAGCTATCCACGTCAGTATCAATGCTTTGAGCTTTGTTCTGTCTAAATAATTGTGCCAATTGTTGTTCATTCAATTTCATATTCTATGCCTAATTCTATTAACTTGGTTTTTAAATCTTTCATGCCTCTTTTAGCGAGGCTTTCTACTTTGTTGTACGACCATCCCGTCATATCACTAATTTCTTTATTCTTAAATCCCTGTAATCTCAATTTAACGGTGACTCTTCTATTTTCAGATAGTGTTTCTATGATACTCAAAATATTTTCTACCGAATGTTCATTCGCCAGTTGTTGTTCGGGCAATTTACTTTCGGAGACAAAGTTTACATTGTAATCGTCATCTAATTCATCAGAAATCGGCGTTTCATGTTTGTGCCTCTGATTCTTGCGAACTAAGTCTATAACAATGTTTGCAGTCATTCTATATATATAAGACGAAACGATTTCAATTTCACGGTCACTTTTTATTAATTTTAATAGCCTGATACAGGCTTCTTGTTCCACATCTTCTGCAGTCAGTCCTTTTATCTCTGGCCTCAGTATCGATACTGCTTTAATTACCATATGATGATGTTTGGAAAATATATTCTGAATTTGTGATTTAGATAGAGACATTGAATAAATTTTTAGTCAGTGTTCCAAGACAAGGCGTTCATTAAAACACCTTTGGTTTGTTGTAATTTGTGCAGTCGAGTTGCATCAATGGCTGATTTCCCCTCTTGGTTGGTTATGGCTGGTGCGGCACCTAATTTTAAAATGCTGTGAACGATTGAAGCGATATTTCTGTCATCAACTTCATATTTTTTTTGATGAATGCCACACAATATCATTATGGCAGTATTGCCATTTTTATCTATTGCATTAATATCCATACCATGGTCCAGTAAGAATTGAATGGCTGATTTTGCATTGTTGATGTTGTTATAGTATTCTGCTGCTAAAGCAATGATGTGCAATAAATTTTGACCTCGAGAGTTAACAATGAATATATCACTTCCATTTCTGTATAAAATACTTAACATAGCATCATTCCATTGGGCTGCTGCAATTGTGGCATAGCTGTAGTTTGAAGGGCCAAGATTATTTGGATTTGCTCCGTTGTCTAATAACAATCCTGCTACTCTGCGACAATTACCAATGATACTAGAGGACAAGGCTGTGCTGCCATTGTGTGAGCGCATTTCAACATCTGCATTTTGTTGCAATAAAAATGAAACCACTGCTCGTCGAGAGTGGCCACATGCTCTAATCAAGGCTGTGCAACCTTTGTCATCAACACAGTTAATATCAATGTTTTCAATTATCATGCGGTTTAAGCCACCTAGATTTCCGGTTTTTGCAGCATGAAACCATTCTTGTTTGTTGCTTCTTTTAGGTTGTTTTTGGGTAAATATAAAGGGCTTTAAGATAGGCTTTGTAGAAGGTTTTGCTGGCGAAACTATTGAGGTTTCAATTTCTTTAATCTCGGGCTTAGCATCGGCTATCTCTGGTTGATTTACTTGCATCTGTTCAGCCTGGTAATCATTGGTAAAAAAAGGCAACTCTATTTGGTTGATATTGTTCAGGTGCTTCTCAATGGTTCGAGAAATTTTCGGATGCTTCTGTTTGGCAATCAGCCATGCAGATTGTTGTTTGTCATCATTAAATTCAGGATCAGCACCCGCTTTTAATAACAATTTCACAATTTCTTCATTGGGTGTTTTGTGTTTAACTGCAAGAATTAAAGCGGTTTCTTTTGATTGGTTACTGTGGTTGATAATATCGGTATTGGGAACATGTTCTAACAATAGCTCAACGGTTTTTTTATTGCGTGAATGAACTGCTTCTATCAGTGCTGTATTGCCACTATTGTCCTGTAAATTAATTGTAGCACCAATATCAAATAATTCTTGAGTTTTGTTGATGTGGCCAAGTAGGCATGCAGTCATCAGTGCAGTTCTGTTTTGTGAATTGGTCGCATCGACATTTGAATCAAACTGTAATGCTAAATTGATACCAATAATATCATCTTTGTTGTATTGACAAGCAGAAATCAATAAGGGTTTGGTTGGGTTGAAAGAGTAATTGCTTTCTAAAAGAGTAGTAAAGGTTTGCCATTGTCCATGTTTTAAAGCAATGCACAAAAGTGTATTGTTTCTTTCATCTATAAACTCTTGGTTTTCAGAACGGCTTAGTGCATCCAATAACTGTTGGACTTTTCCATTCTTACATAATTCAAACAGTTGGTTGTCTTGGGTATTTGACACGTGATACAAAGCATAGATTGAGCAAGCACTATATTAAAATGTTATCACCTTAAAGTCTATTAGATTGTATGTTTTAAAGACCTTTGCATGACTCTGGGACAGTGGAAAAAAGAATGGAAAAAGCATCAGTCAAGGCAAAAAGCAAGTCAAATAGCCTGCTATTTGCGAATTTTTTAACGCGTTCCACTAGTTGTGCAAAGGTCTTTTCAGCTCATTCTAAAACCAATAAATAGTCTCTGTAGTTTCGATAAACATTTAAAAGTGGACTTTTTTTAGATCTGTCTAAAATAATTTTTAATTGCTTCAAATTGGTGATTTCATGTTTGTTGGCAGAGGTAATTAAGTCCCCACTGCGTAATCCTTGTTTCCAGGCTTGACTTCCGCGTTCGATCTCATCAATCAAAACGCCTTGATAGTTATTCTTCAAACGAGTAGGTAAATTGATGAAATGAGCACCTGTTAATTGTGCATGCAAGTCTGATCCAGCAAATTCTTTGCGGTCAAAGCTATTGATGATGGTTTGAGTAGACTTTCTTTTCTCATTCCTGATGTAAATAATTTCAATGGGAGTATTGATTTCAAACAAGCCTTCAAAATTATCAAAATCGTGTTGGTTGTTTACCGCCTTATCGTTGAGTTGAATAATGATATCGCCAGCCTGTAACCTTGCATTATCAGCTGGTGAATCGGGTTCTACATTGGTAATAATAACACCACTGTTCTGTTCTAAATTAAAAGCACGCGCTAAATTAGCGGTAATGTCCTGAACTTCTACTCCGATTGAGCCTCTTCTGACTTGTCCAAATTGAATTAATTGATTCATGATTCTTTTGGCCAATGAAGAAGGTATGGCGAATCCTATGCCTACATTGCCACCACTCGGCGAGTAAATGGCTGTATTGATGCCAACCAATCCACCACGTAAGTTAATCAAAGCGCCACCTGAGTTGCCTGGATTGATTGATGCGTCGGTTTGGATAAAGTTTTGATAACCCATGCCTTTTAAATTGGTACGGCCCAATGCTGAAACAATGCCCGATGTGACCGTTTGTCCCAGTCCAAATGGATTGCCTACAGCCACCACGAAATCACCAACACGCATCTCTTCAGATTTAACCAAGTGTAATTCGGTGAGGTTGTTGGCTTCAATTTGAATTACCGCAACATCGGTTCCTTCATCAGTACCAATGAGTTTAGCCGTAAAGCTCCTCCCATCTTGTAAAGATACTTGGATATCATCGGCATTTTCTATGACATGATTGTTGGTTAATATATAACCATTTTTCGCATCTACTATCACACCTGAGCCCAATGATTGAGTCACTCTTTCTTGTGGGATATTGGGCAGGCCATAATACCAACTGTAAAAAGACTGTGATCTGTTGTTTATTTTTTGTCTTGTTGTTGAATGGATATTGACCACAGCAGGGGTAACTTTTTCCAATACTGGAGCCAGCGATGGCAGTCGTTGGCCATCGACTTCTATTGGTAAGCCAGCAATTGAATTAATCGAAATAATTAAGGTGCAAAATAAAAATATTCGTTTCATAGCAGTAATGGACATATAATTAAAGTCATAGTTCAGTTAAAATAGGTCTACTCAATTGAAATTTCAAGTATGAATTCATTTATCAAACAGTTATACGCATGTCAAAAATCAAATCAATCGCTGGTCTGTGTGGGTTTAGACCCTAATATGGATAAAATCAATGCCTTGGGTGTTGATTTAAGCACATGGTTAAAGTCGATAGTTGACTCGGTCGCCCATCAAGTCTGTGCTTTCAAACCTCAAATTGCCCATTTTTCAGCAATTTCAGCCGAAGAAGAGCTGTTACAAATTATTGCTTATATTCATGAAAATTATCCAGATGTTCCTGTTGTATTGGATTCCAAGCGCGGTGATATTGGAACAACTGCTGAAAAATATGCAGATGAAGCCTTTAAAAAATACAAGGCGGATGCAGTGACGGTTAATCCTTATCTGGGGCAAGATTCTTTGCAGCCTTTCCTCGATTATGCAGACAAAGGTGTGATTGCATTATGCAAAACTTCCAATGTGGGTTCCAATGAGTTTCAAAACTTGATATTGAATAATGGCCAAACCTTGTACCAGCAGGTGGCAGAAAATGCAGCCAACAAGTGGAATGATAACAACAATGTATTGTTGGTTGTGGGAGCAACGTATCCAGAAGAGCTGGCAAAAATAAGATCTATAGTGGGAGAAATGCCATTATTGGTTCCTGGAATTGGTGCACAAGGCGGAGATGTATCGGCTACATTAAAAGCGGGATTGAATGATAATCTAGAAAAATCAGGATTGATAATATCCAGTTCTAGAGGCATTATTTATGCAGGAGATACCTCGCAAAACTATGCATCTGAAGCCAGCCAAGCGTGCCAACATTTAAATCGACAAATCAATGACTTTTGGTCTATATAAAAACCAGGCCATTTCGTTTAAAATCAGAATTAAATTAGCTAAAAATAAATTAGAAATATTATGTCAGAACAATTGCCTCCAATAGAATCATTACAGTCGACCAAGACTCGCCATAAAATTAAGCCAATACTGCTGGTGCTGTTGGTTACAGGGGGTTTGGCTATGTTAATGGTAGTACTTAAACCCAAAGAGCAAAAAAAAGAAGACATTAGAGTCATACCTTCTGTTGAAGTGATACAAATACAACCCATTGATTATGTTATACCCATAAGATCAGAAGGTGTTGTTCAGCCTAAAACCAAGATTAATATTGCTGCTGAAGTTAGTGGCAAAATTACTTATGTTGCTGACGGTTTTATCAATGGTGGAACCTTTGATAAGGGTGATGAACTGTTGAAAATTGATCCAAGAGATTACGAACTAACCATAACCAGAGCGAAAGCCAATGTTGCAGCACAACAGGCCAATTTGGATTTGCAACAAGCAAAAAGTGATTTGGCTAAAAGCGATTGGAAAAAGTATGGTAAAAAAGGAAAGCCCAATGCCTTAAACTTAAATTTACCGCAAGTTGCCAGTGCCAAAGCTGCTTTGGATGGCGCTCGTGCTGATTTACAATTGGCCAAACGAAATCTCGACAAAACCCACATTACCGCTCCATTTTCAGGTGTTGTTTTATCCAAAATGGTTGATTTGGGGCAGTTTGTTGGTTTAGGGACGTCATTAGTAAGTGTCGCCTCAACTGAAATTGCCGAGGTTCGCATGAGTCTATCGGATTCACAACTGCACAACAGTGGTTTGGATAAATTCGATGGTTCACAAAATATTCAAGTCGGGATCACCAGTGAAGAAGTAGCGGGCATTAAATGGACAGGAAGAATAGCCAGTATTGAGGCTCAGCGTGATGCCAGAACTTTATTCAATTATGCGATAGTTGAGGTTGCCCAACCGTTTAGTCAACAATCTGTGCCTCTAAGATTTAACACCTTTGTCAATGCCCGTTTAGATGGTGCTACTTTGCAGCAGGTTTATCCAGTTGAGCGTGGTAATATTATGCTTAATGATAAGGTTCGAGTGTTGTCTCCTCAATCAACGTTGATCTATAAAGACGTTGAAAGTGTATATTCCGATGATGATTTTAAGTATATCTCAAAGGGGATTGATAGTGAGGATAGAATTATTACCACGGGTTTATCACACAGTAAAGTGGGCGATGAATTGAAACTTGCTGAACAATGAATAGGTATAACACATGAAAAACTGGCGCAAAGGCCTGATTTATTGGTTCTCGGTAAATCCTGTAGCGGCCAATCTATTGATGGTAATCATCATATTGGTGGGTTTAATTTCATTGTCATCCATTCGCAAAGAAATGTTTCCGACCACACAGATCAATATGGTTTCGATATCGGTGGCATTTCCTGGAGCTTCACCCTTAGAGGTTGAAGAGGGTATCTGTTTAAAAGTCGAGCAAGCACTCAATGGTATTAAAGGCATCGATAAAATTACCTGTACAGCTGCAGAAAATTTCGCGACGGTTGTTATCGAGGTTGATGATGCTTATGAGTTGGGAGCAGTGACCAACGATATAAAGAATAAAGTTGATGGCATTAATTCATTTCCTGAACAGGTCGAAAAGCCCATTATCAGCCAGTTAGACATTACCATGCAGGCGATCTATGTTTCGGTATTTGGAGAAGTCTCTCCCAAAGAACTGAGACAATTTGCTTTTGATGTGAGAGATGAAATCATTGATATTCCTGGTATTTCAACGGTAAAAGTTGAAGGAGCACGAGATTTAGAAGTGAGCATCGAAGTCTCTGAAAACACTCTGCGCAAATACAGCTTAACTTTCGATGAGATTGCTTTGGCCATTCGTTCTTCATCAATGGATTTGCCAGCGGGTGCCATTAAATCCAAAACAGGCGATATTCTGGTGCGTGCTTTGGGTTTGGCTGACACGCAAGAAGATTTTGGCAATATTATTGTTCGCTCCTATGCCAATGGTGGAGTATTGAAGCTCAAAGACATTGCCACCATTACCGATGGCTTTTCTGAATCTTCACGCTTTGCCAAGTTTGATGGTTTAGAAGCCATCTCAATTCGTGTCAATGCGATTGGCGATGATGATATTATTGATGTTACCGATAAAGTAAAAAAATACGTAGAAGAAAAACAAAAACACTTAGATGACAATTTACATATTTCTCATTGGTCCGATATTTCCCATTACGTGCATGGACGCATTGATTTGATGACTAAAAATTTATTCTTGGGTGCCTTGTTGGTGCTTTTGATATTGACCCTGTTCTTGCGTTTGAAAGTGGCTTTTTGGGTGATGATTGGTTTGCCAGTGGCTTTTTTAGGTACCTTTATGGTGATGGGATATATGGGCGTCACCATAAACATGTTGTCATTGTTCGGATTCATTTTAGTGTTGGGTATTGTGGTTGATGATGCCATTGTGATTGGAGAAAGTGCTTACAAAGAAATTCAAGAAAAAGGACATACGGTTGAAAATGTAGTCAAGGGTGCTCAAAAAGTGGCTTTGCCTGCTACCTTTGGTGTGTTAACAACAGTTGCAGCATTTGTTCCTCTATTATTTGTGGGTACAATTTTTGGCAGTTTTTTTGAAGCCATTGGTTGGGTGGTTATTCTAAATCTTTTATTTTCATTGATTGAATCTAAATTGATATTGCCCGCACACTTGTCACACATGAAGCTCACCGATTTAGAAACCGATAATCCTGGTTTTTTACTGAGAATTCAGCGACGTGTCAACTTGCTATTAGATAACTTTATTAAAAACAAATATCAGCCCTTGTTGTACAAAGCAGTACGGCGGCCTTATCTGGCCACCTTGGTATTTGTCTGTGTTTTTGTTTTGTCTATTGTCATGTTAAGAACAGGCGTGGTTCGTTTTGTTATGAATCCACAGTTTTCTGCTGATTATATTTACGCCCAAGTATAAATGACCGAAGGCTCTGCTGATACCGCTACAGAAACTGCAATCAAAAAACTAGAAGAGGCAATACTCAAAATAGACAAAGAATTTTCACAACAAGTAGGCAAACAAAAAGGTGCATTGGTCGAGCACCTATCTGTAGTCAAAGAGAATCAACTTGATGGAAGGATATTGGTGGAATTGGTCAAAGAAAACAGTCCAATCATTAGCGATGATCTAATGAAACTGTGGCGGCAACGGGTGGGTGTCATCAATGGCACTGAAGTTTTGGCCTTTCGTGCCCTTGGAGGACCTGGGGACGGGCCTGAAATTGCTTTTAAACTGTCTTCGGACAATGTTGAAGAACTAAAAAAAGCATCAAGTGAATTGGCCAATAAAATTCGCGAGTATCAAGGTGTCGAAGACATTCGAAACTCTATGAAAGATGGCAAGGATGAAGTACAGTTGACCCTTAAACCAAGAGGAAGGAATTTGGGCTTATCACAACGTGATTTGGCCAACCAAGTGCGCCAAGCCTTTTATGGCGATGAGATTCAACGTTTACAAAGAGAGAATGATGAAGTAAAGGTCATGCTTAAATATCCCTTGTCAGAAAGAAAAACGTTGGAAACATTAGAAAACATGCGTATTCGATTCAAAGATGGAACAGCTATTGCAATTAAAAGCGTGGCAACCATAACAATGGGCAAGGCCAGCGATGTGATTATTCGCATTGATAAAAAACGTTCAAGCACCATCACTGGCGATGCGGATTTAAAAGTATCCGATCCCAATGCCATCATGTCAGAAATCAAAGAAGCCGGTGGTTTTTTAGAAAAACTTAAACAGAGATACCCTTCGATTAAATCAGCTCCGGATGGGGTTGCAAAAGAAATGGCAGAACTCAAAGTTGGCTTAGGTAAAGGGTTTGTGATCGCGATTTTATTCATCTATATGCTGATGGCAGTGCCGCTAAAATCCTATACGCAACCTTTGATCATCATGATGGTGATTCCTTTTGGTGTGACTGGTGCAATCTTGGGTCATTGGATAACCGGTTATACCATGAGTATGATTTCACTGTTTGGTGTGATTGCTTTGGGTGGTGTTGTGGTCAATGATTCATTGGTGATGGTCGATTTCATCAATAAATACCGATTGGCTGGTCATACAACTTTAGAAGCAGCCATGGAAGCGGGAACACGCAGGTTTAGAGCGATTTTACTCACTTCCTTAACCACTTTCTTTGGACTTGTGCCTATGTTGCTTGAAAAATCATTGCAAGCACAGGTGATTATTCCCATGGCAATTTCTTTGGCTTTTGGTATCTTATTTGCAACAGTTATCACACTGGTCTTAATTCCCGTTTGGTATGTGATTTTGGATAAGTTTAAAAAGCCTGATGAGGTTTATATCCCAGAAGCCTCAAAGTTGCCCAATGAATCTACTGGAATCAAGGTAGGGTCAAAAGAAATTATTTGATCCTTTTGACTTTGACGCTTCTTCCAAAACCATCAACATACAAAGCCCAGGTTCTTAATGACTTGGGTTTGATAGTGATTTTGGGATTGGATCTTTTGGGGATGTAAAAAGAAGTTTTTTCTGCTTGTTTCCAAATTTGTCCATTGGCCAATTTAAAAATATTTTTTCCTTGCCAGCCCTTAAATTCGCCAATTATTGACGAGTGAATTTCTTCTCTTTCTGACTCTTCTTTTGAGAAACCCATGTTTTTTATTTTGTCTTGTCGAATGATTTCCTCTTTAATAGCTTTATTTTGTTTGGTTTCAGCTATGATTTCAGACTTGACTTGTTGTTTTATTTGTTTCCTTGACACCTCTTCAGTTTTTTTATCAGAGTTATTTAGCCATTCTAATAATGCCGCACGCTCTGACTGAGAAAGCTTGTAAACTCCAGTAGTTACAGCAGTTTCTTTATCCATTTTATCAAAAATGTTGTTGCCAGCAAAGACTGGGGATATTATGATGAGTAATAAGATATTTAATTTTTTCATGGTATTTTTGAGAGTTTTGTCACTAATTATAATAAATTTAACAATATTTAACCCATTCTAACAAAGTTTTAACACAGTCAAATTAAAAAGACGCTAAAATGCGCAAAAATACCAAAACCATTAATTAACAAACTAAAAATTATATGAATAAAAACCAAACCAAACAAAAATTTACTCGTAACCTACAAGTTGCTTTCACTTTTTTGATTTTACCTTTCGTTGTTACCAATAGTTATGCCATTCAATTAACACTAAATGGGCAACCTACAACAGCATCTGGAACCACATTAAATTTAACAGAAAATGTGGTGTATAGTTATTCAGATTTATTTAAACCCATTGTTACAAATACAGACCTCCCGTTTTTGTGTATAGGGCCGAATTTGGGAGGAACTCCCAGTGCAAATGTTAGTTTTGGTATGAGTAGTAGTGACCCTTTTAAGGTTTATGGCTTAGTGGGGGTTTCTTCTACAGTTTATGATTATCAACCTGCTTTATTTATTGATAAAGTACTCAGTATACAAACCAACTCAAACTCTCAATGTGTGGTTCAGGGGTTCGCTAAAGTTGAAAATCCAAACCCAGGAAATCCATTTATTTTTGCTGATTCATTCGAAGACTCTTCATCAACTTCACCATTGGTTTTTCCTGACTTAGAAATTACATTACTGGAAAGTACAGTTGACAATATTCTACCATCAAATTTGGTTTTAAGTAATGGTCAAGATTTTGTTTACAGATATGAAATAAAAAACATAGGAGATCAACCAACAACTTTCGATTTAGTTGATTATTTTTCTATTCCAAATAATAGTACGGTTTGGACTTGTAGTGAATCTTTTGGGTCAGATATTGCTACAACTTGTGGCAATGATAGTACAAACCCCGATTTTAATTCTGGGACCAGTGACACATACAATGGAGCAGTATACTTGAAAGATGCACATATTCAAAATACTGGCGAGTCTATTATTATTACAGTAACTAAGAACCCAATTATTGTCGCTGATAATACCAATGTTGAGATACTTGCATCGGTTCTAGTCACAAATATGGTTGATATATATCAGTTAAACAACTCAGATACCCGATCTTTTATTGGTAATACCAACACAGCGCCTGTGATTAGTTCAGTTAGTAATCAAGTGATTTTAGAAGATGCCGTTTCTGGAACTGGAAGCCTTGCTTTTACTGTGTCGGATGTTGAGACATCAGCCAATAGCTTAGTCGTAACAGCAAGCTCATCAGATCAAACCTTGGTGTCAGATGCTAACATCACTGTTGGAGGTTCTGGTGGGAATCGTACGGTGACAGTTATTTCAAGTGCTGATGCGAATACAGCTAGTGGTTCAGTTACTATTACTTTAAGTGTTAATGATGGTTCAGCAACTACAACTTCAAATTTTATTCTTGATATTACTCCTGTGAATGATAAGCCAACATTTTCTGTCTTTGCTATTTCAGACTTTCCTGCGGGTACTTCTGGAAATCAGTTTCTTACTAATTTTATATCAGGCATCACCTATGGTCCAACATTAGATGAAGGCAGTCAAAGCATTATAGCTAGGGCAATTTCAAATGTGGTTGATCCAAATGGTGTATTAGCGTCCACGCCTTTATTGGGAACTGACCTGTTGTTGGATCTTTCTGGTCAAGGTGGCACTGCATCTTTTGATATTCAATTGCAGGATGATGGTGCTGTATTAAATGGTGGCATGGATACCTCGGATCCTGTAACAGTTTCTTTTGTTGTGTTGAATACTCTTCCTAATATTAGTGCTATATCTAATGCCAGTATTAATGAAGACAACTCAAGTTCGGCTATTGCATTCACAATATCAGATGCTGAAACAGCAGATACTTCTTTGACTATGACAGCGCTGAGTTCGGATATATCTATAGTTCCCATTAGCGGTATAGTGTTTTCAGGAGCTGCTGGTAATAGAACGGTACAGGTTACTCCTTTAATGGATCAGAATACATCAGGCGGTACTCCTGTTACCATTACACTTATTGTGGATGATGGGTCTGGCACCTCTCAAACCACATTTGATTTATCTGTTAACCCAATTAATGATGCTCCATCATTTGTTTTTGCATCCAATGTATTATGGCCAGTTGCAGAATCAGGTTTAAAGCAGCATGCAAATTATGCCAATACAATGGTGATGGGGCCAACTATTGATGAAGTGAATACTCAGTCTCCTTTGCAATTTAATCTATCAGTATCAGGAGATGCTATTTTCAGTTCTAATCCAACTATCGATACCAGTGGTTCTTTGGCTTATGTTCTGGATGGCACATCTGGCGTTGCAACTGTAGACGTAAGCCTACAAGACGATGGAGCTATAGCCAATGGTGGTATGGATACTTCCCCAGTACAATCATTTACCATAACTGTTCAATAATAATCACATCTTAAATATTTTATTATAAAGCCTTCTTCACTCTATACGAATAAGGCTTTTTATCTATAGATAAATTTTTCTGAAGGTACTAGGTGTAGGGCTGAAAATTCTGAGACATATTCACTGCCTTTGTTGTATTGCAATTCACAAGTAATGTCGTAATTTATCTTTGAAAAATTCGTTAGGTGATTGTATTTATTTAAGTTGGGTGCATGGAATTTTAAAATCTCAGTTGAAAATGCGCCGAGTTCAAGTACATAAGACTGTTTGATATTTAAATGCAGTTGTTTGTTAAAACTAATCTCGCAGCTTATGTTCTCAAGGGTTTTTTCTACATAGGAGCGATATTCAAACCGTATCTGGATTTGCTTGGTTGCTAAATTCAGAGAACTAATTTTGATATCGGATGTTGTACGTTGTTTTTCATGGTGACGGCGTGGATTTGAGTCTCCGCATGAGGTTAATACAATCACCATTGGCAACATTAGACATTTCAATTTCACCTAGCTCACCTTCTTAGGATCTAACGCATCTTGCATGGAATCTGAGAACATATTGAAAGCAATCACCAATACAAATAGAAACACAGATGAAGCGGCAAAATTATTAAAGTGACCTGCCAACACATCTTGAGTGGATTCTGATATCATTAATCCCCAACTCACGCCATCTTTTACACCCAGGCCTAAGAAGCTTAATATCACTTCTGATTTAATTGCGGCTACAAAAGCAATGGTGGATTGTACCAATAATATATGTGAGGTGTTGGGCATGATGTGTTTGAATATGATTTTGTTTTCGGTTACGCCGATTGAGCGTGCGGCTTCTACAAATTCTTGGCCTTTGAGTTTGATTACCTCACCACGAATCACCCGCGAAGTACCCGTCCAAAACGTGGCAATCATGGCAATGTGCATGGCGAATGGGTTGTCTTTTAAGGCAAAAGCAACCGCAGCTACGAACAAGTAAAAGGGAATAGAGTCCAGTACGCCCATTAACCACAGAATAACGGAGTCTATCCAAGTGCCGCTGTAATAACCGGATAGAGAGCCCAATATAGCGCCTAAAACAGTTGATAAAATAGCCACAGTAAAGCCCACTTCAAAGGCGACTTTGGTACTGTAAATAACACGGGTTAATACATCCGAACCAATTACATTGGTGCCAAACCAATGCTTCCAAGTGGGTCCCTGCCATAAGTCGTCTGATGTATCGCTCCAAGCATCTCCCCATAATCCAAACCATACGCCAAGGGCTATGACGAGGTAGATAAGAACAATAGTAGCTCCAGTTTTCCCCATGCCATCGCGTTTGAATTTGTACCAAGCTTTGTTCCACAAAGAATCGCCTTTTTCAAGTTGGCTAAAATCTATTTCTGTTGTTATATCTGTCATTATTTTAACTCTACTATTTTAATTCAACTCTCGGATCAAAAACTCTATATAAAATGTCGGTAAATAAAAGTACCACTACAAATAATACAGCGGTTAAACCAACAATGGCTTTGAGGATGTTTTGATCCCCAGCAATAATGGCATCATAGGTGACTTTCCCAACTCCAGGAATACCAAAATAACTCTCTATCAATAAACTGCCACTAACCACAACTAAAGGGATAGAGAACATGATGCGAGTTGTGATAGGAACCATGGCATTTTTTAATACGCTTTTAAAAAGTATAGATGTTGGGGTGTGACCAAAAGCCCGTGCGGTTCGTACATGATCCTTGGTCATTTCTTCGACCAGTACGGCTCGATAGAACCGAGTGTTGTAACCCAGAGCCACAAAAACAGTGGCCAATGTGGGTACAGTGACATACATCAGATATTGTGACCAAATGATGCTGCCTTCTTGATTATAGACTTCCCAGCCTCGTACGGGGAATAAATCCAATCCATAGGACGATGAGAATAACAATTGAAAAGCAATGATGACGATTAAGAATGAAATACTCATGCCAATAACAGAACCTGTCATGATTAACTTGTCTAACCAAGTACCTCTGTGATAAGCAGCAAATAGTGCCAATGCAATAGCGATAATATTGCCTAAAATAAATCCTGGTATAATTAAGTGCAAAGAAACAGGCATGGTTTCTTTGAGAATGCTGGATACTTTCTTATCGACCACTTGTGAGTTGCCAAAGTCAAATGTGGCCATTTGCTTGAGATAACCACCATATCTTTTCAAAAAGGGTTGGTCATAACCCAATTCGTGTCTTATTTCTTGAATTTCTTGTTGGGTTGGATTCTTGCCTAGTTTTTCATAGGTTAAGTCTGGACCAAAATATACCATTAACAAAAAGGCAATAAAGGTTACACCTAAGATCAAAGGCAGGCCGCCAATCAATTTTCGTATTGCAAATTTTAAAATATCCATTTGTTACTCCTTTACATCAACATAACGGGCAAAAAAACCACCGAGAATTTCTCTATCGGGGTACATAATGACGTCGTGGTGCCAGAGATAAATCCTATTTCGAGAAAGACCTGATAAAACCACACAATCATCAATAACCATCTGATTGAGTTGTTGGTATAGGAGCGTTCTTTCTGGAGAAGGCTGCATTGTTTTGGCTTGTTCAAATAGGGAATCAAACTTAGGGTTGACATAATTAAAGTTATTGGAACCAGGTGATTTATTGGGACCATAGAACAATTGTAAGGTGTTTTCGGCATCGGGATAATCTAAACCCCAAGCCAATGAGAAGAACGGTGTTTTACCATCTTTAAGCGCTTTGTTAAAAGCACCAAAGCTGGGGTAGGGGTTGTATTTGATCTTTTTAACTGGATAACCAATTTTTTTCAGAAACCCTCGAAACTGTTCATAAAACAAACGATTGGTTACATTGCCCGATGTATGGTAGCCCAATTCTGGTAAGTTCTTTGCATTCCAACCCGCTTGTTTTAATAGTTCCTTTGCACCATCGATGTCTAATGTAATAGATTCTTGAGACATATTAGGGTCGTACTCGATCACTGATGGAGTTATAACACCCGGAAAAGTGCTTCCTAGGCCAAAGTAGAAAGCGCGATTTCTTTGGTCCCAGTTAAAAGCTTTGCGAATAGCACAACGTAAGGCTTTGTTGTTTTTATCGTGAATGGGATCACCATTGTTGCCAAAGATGGGGTTCATCATATCAAATCCAGAATAAACAAAGCCCGCTTCGATGCCAAACATGTGGTGGTAATTATCGGTTATTTGAGGGTATAGAATCAATGGTTTTTTACTCATGATAACTGAGTTTGACTGTTCCTTGGGGACGGTGGTGTATTGAATTTCATTGCCTTTTGTAAATGAGTTCCAACGAGATGAAGATTCTTTGATAAAATTAACTTCCATAATATCAATAAATGGTGGTGACTTTCCTGCCAAAGATTTAATTCCAGTGAAACCATGAATGGCTTCATCATATCCTTCAAATGCCAAATCTAAGGGTTCTTTTCTAAACTTTGGGTTGGCTTCAAAAATGGCTTTCTCCAAATTGTATGATTTTAGGATAAAAGGACCAGAACCAATAGGGTTAGAACCAAACTCATTGCCGTAAAATTCAACGGCTTCTTGCGGAACGATGGCGCTAAATCCCATCGCTAGAGTATAAGTGAGTTGAGGATATTTTTCTACCAGCTTAATTTGGATGGTGTAATCATCTAAGGCTTGTAATCCTTCAATGGTTTGAGAATAGTCGGAGCCATTCTTTTTCCAATCATCCAGGCCTGCTATGCGTCCCGCAAACACCCATGCGCCTTGGGAATTGAATTTTTTGTCAAAATGGCGTTTTAAAGAATAGACAAAATCGCTGGCATGAACTTCTCTGCCTTTACCTTGGTTGAACGCTTGGTTGTCTTGAAAAAAAACGTTCTTTTTAATCCGAATGGTATAAGTTAACCCGTTTTCACTGACCACTGGTAACGAGGTGGCTAAATTGGGTTTGAGTTCGTAAGGGCGTTTTAAGTATTTGTAAGAATATAAGGTGTCAAAAACATTGAGCACGACAAAATTGGTATATATGGTCGCTGCACGAACGGGATCTAAAGTAGTCGGTGTGCCATCCATCGAATGATAGTAAACCTTTTTACCGGGATATTTATTGCTGGCCCGTTTATTTTCTTTTTTGACTTGTTGTGTAGAATTATCGGATGTATCTGAGTTGCCACAAGCCATCAAGGTTGAGAGCAATAAGGATATTAAAACTGTTTTTAGTTTTTTTGACATAAACTTCTATTGGTTCACCATTTCAAAGCAAAATATTATACATCGAAATGGTGATTAAGTCTAAATCTGAATATTTGGATTTTAAAAAAAGCTATCTTCACTGCTTTGAATACCATCGCTCATGCCGTTAGCCATTTCATCGTCTTCATCTGTTGCTCCCTGATTGAGGCTGATTTTAACCTGTAACCCTTGTGGTGAGTCGGCATTTTGAATAGCTTCTTCAAGAGAAATGATATCTTTTTTGTACATATCATAAAGTGCAGTGTCAAAAGTTTGCATGCCATCATCTAGAGAAGTTTCCATAGCTTCTTTTAGTTTATTGACCTCGCCACGACGGATCATCTCCCTGATCATTGGTGTGTTGATTAATATTTCAATTGCAGGGCGTCTTAAACCATTTCTATCTTTGACCAACCGTTGTGAAATAATGGCTTTGACATTTAATGCTAGGTTTAATAATATATTCTTGTGAGTGTCACTTGGAAAGAAGTTCAGTACACGTTCAATGGCTTGGTCAGAATTATTGGCATGAATGGTTGCCAAACACAAATGTCCTGTTTCGGCGAATGATATGGCCGCTTCCATGGTTTCTTTGTCTCTAATCTCACCAATCAATATAACATCCGGTGCTTCACGCAAAGCGCTTTTCAATGCTTGTTTATAACCGTGAGTATCTGAACCAATTTCACGTTGATTTACAATTGATTTTTTGTGCCTGTGCATGAACTCGATTGGATCTTCAACCGTTAGTATATGTCCAGTCATATTCTCATTGCGGTGATTGATCATAGAAGCCATGGTGGTTGATTTACCAGAGCCAGTACCGCCTGCTACTAAAATTAAACCACGTTTGTCAAGAATCAATTCATTGACCAATTCTGGAATTTTGAGTTCTTTGGCACTGGGAATCTCTGTTTCAATGGTACGAATCACCATACCCACTTCATTTCTTTGTTTGAAGACATTGACCCTGAAACGACCAATGCTGGGCAATGAGATTGCTAAATTTAGTTCGTGTTCTTTTTCGAATTCTGGAACTTGACCTTCATCCATGATTGAATAAGCAATTTTCTTTACTAAGCCTAAAGGTAAAGGGGTTTTGCCCAGTGATTGAAGAACGCCTTCAACCTTAATATTAATCGGAGCGCCTGTGCTTAGGAACATATCCGATCCATTTTTCTCTTTCATTATTTTTAGAAAACGCGTTAAATCCATATTCTTACCCAGTTATTTTATTCATTATTTTATTATATATTAGTACAAAGTTGCTTTAATTGCGTTGAAGTGAAACCTAGCAATTCAGATACTTCACTTAGCATATTAGATTCAAGTGCGTGCAGTTCATCATCGATGTTGGCTAAAATCCATAGATTTTTTATCAACATTTGTTTTTCTTCAAATGATAAAAAGTTATTTATCACCGCAGTATGAGATTGTAGAGAAAGGGTAAAGTCACTGTGAACTTCGGCATTTTCAATTAATTTGTCGGTTTCTGATATCGACAAGTCCATACTTGCGCACAATACTTCGTGCATTATTTTTTTTTCTTTTTGTAACTCAATAAAATCAGCACGTATCATTTCGATCATCAATGTTGAAATCGCTAATTGTAATTGTTCGGATTCATGACTTGTTAATTCTTTTGAGATAACAGATAATCTCATCAACTTTTTAACTGCAGTCAAAATATTCATAAATTAATTAGAAAGTGAACCAATAAGTCCAAAAGATATAAGTATAATACACAACAAATCAATCTGTAAAGCTAACATGAAAAAAATATTATTAACGCTAACCATATTAGTATCCTTGTTTTCCTGTCAAGCAGGAAAAATAAATATTGCTAATAATCAGCCTGAAAGCAATGATGAACTGCCACCAAATGCAAAACAAGTATTGGTATCATTGGATACTTGTTACAGCAATGAAACTTGTCGATTGGGATTAGACGAACAAATAAATGACTGGTTGGTTGAGAAAAACTATTTAAATGACAGTCGACACTCAGTGACAGAAGAAGTAAGTCAAGAGTTAGAATTGACATTTGATGGCACTATTGTGGATAAATCTATCAATACAATTCCTTTATCTAGCAATTATTTGAATAATGCCTTAATCAAAGGCGCTTTAAACGAATGGCTAACTTGGAAGAGGCCACAACTTATAAACACTTGGCAGTATTATCAGTTTTTACGTAAAGATATAATCGATTCATTTAAGCAATATGATATTGATGAGGCATTAGTTTTGGCGATTTTGGCGCAAGAAAGTGGTGGCAAAGTGCATTCTAGTTCTAGAGCTGGTGCTGGTGGGTTGTTTCAATTAATGCCAGCTACTGCCAAAAGGTTGGGACTTCATGGAAAAATGGGGGCTTATGACCTGCGCTTTAATCCAAAACAATCTGCTATTGCTGCGGCCAAATACATAGATGAGCAAAATAAATTGTATGCTGGTGATGAAGCCAAAGTATTGGCGGCTTACAATTCTGGAGAAAACCGCTTTGCGCGTTTGAACAAACGATACAAAAACAAATCTATTTGGGGGAAAAGTTTTTTCTATGAACTGCCACGAGAGACAAGGCATTATGTTCCAGTTGTGTTGGCTGCCATGTTGATTTTTCAAGATCCCCATAAGTTTAATGTGGTATTGGACAAGATGGATGTAGAAACCAAGGTGGTACAGTTACCAACTGATTCTTCTTTAAGTGAATTGGCTGTATGCTTAGGTCAAGAACAAAGAAATGATGGCTGGTTTAGAATACTGAGAAATCTAAATTCTGGAATAAAAGCGGATAAAGCAATTAAAGCCAATACAGATATTGTTATTCCAATAACGTTGTCAGAAATTTTTGATTCCAATTGCCAAGACAAAGAATTAATGGCAATGGCTAAATCCTTTCATGAATCTGATTTTCAGGGTAACCAGGGATTGTTTCGATATCGAGTAAAAAAGGGCGATTCTTTGTATAAAATTGTTAAAAAGTTCAGGTGTACTAGCAAGAAAGAGTTGGCCAGAATCAATCACTTGAAACCTCCAAGATATTTAATCCGCGCAGGCAAGCACTTAAACATTCCTCAGTGCTAAAAGTAAAAGCACAATCCGTATTACTCATTGTTGTCGTTATATTCTTACAGCTGTGGTTTATGTTTCACCAACAATTGTTTGGAGACGAGGCATTCTATTGGCTAGAAAGCCAGAATTTGGCTTGGTCTTACTCTGAACTGCCTGGTTGGACTGCTTGGATGATTAGGCTAGGTACTGAAGTCTTTGGCAACAATTATTTCGGGGTTAGGGCTGTTTCTTACTTGGGATTTCTGAGTGTTTTTAGAGCCGTTTGGTTGATTAACCAAAAATTGTCACAGCCGTCATTGAGCTCAAGCGTGTTACTGTTAGCAATTCCTATTTTTGTTTTGTTGGCGATGATGGCATTGCCAGATATTTGGTTAGTGTTCTTTGTCGTTTGGATTGTTGTATTATTGATTCAAGCAATTAACTCCGATCGAATAGTTAATTGGATTGTCTTGGGGATGACAATTGCAGTCAGCATCAATGTCCATGTACGAATGTGGATATGGTTATTCGTAGCAGGTTTGGCATTTTTATGGGTATATCGCAAACAAAGTCACATTCTAAAACCAATATTTTTTATTACTTTACCTATTACATTGTTGGGCTTTGCACCAATTCTGTGGTTTAACTTACACAACGACTTCGCTTTGTTTGAGTTTCAGTTTGGTCGCCGCCATCCTTGGCAGTTTCAATGGCAAAACATCAGTTTTGTTTTCTCCCAATTGTTGGTAGTGACACCTTTGATCTTTCTTTTGTGGATAAAAAACATTGTTGAATATAAAACAAAGCCAGCAATAGTTAAATGGGTGTTTTTAACGGCCATATTGCATTGGTTAGTGTATGTTTTTTTAAGTTTTTTTGCCGATGGGTTACGCACAACAGTACATTGGCTGTTGATTTCTTATGTACCAGTTTTGGCAATTGGTTATCAAAGTATCGGCAATGCATTAAGGAAATGGGCTATAGTTTCAGGTATTATTGTATCGTTGGGATTGTTGTTAACGCTCAGTCTTAACAAAACTAGCGGTTCTAATATTCAGGCAAGACTTTTAGATAATTCAACGGGCTGGCATGAATTGTCATTGGCCGTAACGCGAATCCAAAAACAACAAGGCGTTGAGTCGATCATTGCTGATTATTTCATGACGGCAGCGGAATTGGCCTTTGAAATAGAAAATTTAAGTTCAATTAAAGTGTTGCCCCATGCTAAAAATATTAAACATGGTCGTCAGAAACAATTGCAACTAATGGGGTTGTTATTAGAAATGCCTAGACAATACAAAGATAAGGCACTGTTAATAGTTGAAGACTCAACACTAAAACTTCAAAATAAGGGAAAATATTATACCAAACTTTGTACTTATTTTGATTCCTTAGAGATGCTTGAAAGTTTACACATTGATCACTCAAAAAAATTGTTTCATATTTTTAAAATTAACGATAGCAAACAATGTGATATACCTCCTTTATTTTATGTTGAGCAAAAAACGAAGGGGAAATACATAGAATTATCGGGTTGGGTAGCATTCAATCAATTTGGAATTAAGCAATTGTATGTAAAGACTGGAGTTGAAGAGATTTTAATAGTTAAAAATCGACTTGAAAACTTAGGGGTACAAAAATTATATCCTGAAATTGTAGATCCAAACTATCCAAGAGTGGGCTTCTCAGTAAAAATATTAACCCATCAAATCACTGGCAACTCATTCCAAATCAAAGCCATCGGTAACAACAACAAAAGCTATTGGTCGCAAACTTATTATTTAGATTGAAAGTAAATTGTAAATGACTGGTCTTATAAAGCATGAAACAAAAAGAACGAAAATTTGATGCCTTAATTGGTCACCTAAGTGATGACTTGTACCGGTTTGCCTTTTGGTTATGTAAAAACGATGCATTGGCAAAAGATTTGGTTCAAGAAACCTATCTTCGGGCATGGAAAGCTCTTGACTCACTCAGAAATGAAAAAGCAGCTAAGAGCTGGATATTTATGATACTGAGAAGAGAATTTGCCCGTTTGTTTGAACGCAAGGTACCGCCAATTACTTCTTTGGATGATTTGGAATATGATATTGAAGACACCAAACCTATGCAACCTGACGACAAAGTAGAAGTAGATTTGGTGCGTGATGCCATTCTAAAATTAGAACCCAAGTATTCAGAGCCATTGATGTTACAAGTAGTGGGCGGGTTTTCCTGCGAAGAAATTGCCCAACAGTTAGGTATCACCAAAAGTGCCGTGATGACACAATTGTTCCGAGCACGTTCCAAATTACAAACTGCTTTAACCAGAGAAAGCAAAATAGGTAAAGCCTTATGAACTATTTTGAATTTAGACAACAATTATTACAAGACTCATTCACCAAAGATGAAGAGTTTCACCGCCTACGCAAAGAAGATTTGCGTTGTGCAAAAGCCTATGAACAAGCCATGGCCTTTGAAAAAACACTTAAATCCGCGTTTGGAATTAAACCACCCAGTAATCTAAAAGATTCCATTGTTTTAAGGCAGGCCACCCAGCATACCGTGACGCGTTCAATCCGCAACTATGCCATTGCAGCCACTGTTTTTTTGTCATTCTTAATTGTGTCCTCAGTTTGGTATTTAAAGCAACCTGGTTCTGTAGAGCAGTTTATTGCAGCATCAATAGCCTTGGAATCAAATGTGCCGATGTCCGAACAACCCATTGCACTTCAAGAAGTTAAAAAGGTATTTGCGGAGTTTAAGACGCATGTCAGTGATAATATTGGCGAAGTTCGTTTTATTCATGACTGTCATACGCCTGGTGGTACAGGAGTGCACATGGTGGTCGCGACTTCGCAAGGTCCTGTTACCATTTATTACATGCCAAAAACCAACTTGAAGAAAGACCGCATTGATTTTGAGATTGACGACGCCAAAGCAGTGTTGGTAGCGATGCAACAAGGCTCACTTGCCATTGTTGCTGATACCCAACAACAATTGGCCGCTATAGAACCAATGTTACAAAACAACCTCCACTTCCTTTAAATACAACTCAAAAAGAATTTGTGGGTTTGGTTATCGGCCTTGAATACGGAATCAGACGTTGATAGGAGGAAATTGCTGAACTCACAAAACCACTAATCAATGGATAATTGACAATGGATAATGTACAATTATTGATATTATGATTAAATTATACCAATTTCCTATCTCTCATTATTGTGAAAAAATTCGTTGGGCTTTGGATTTTAAAGGCCTCGATTATGAGGCAATCAACTTGCTTCCAGGCTTACACATCAAGACCACCAAGAAACTGGCCAAATATTCATCTGTGCCTGTTTTAACTGATGGTGATGTGGTATTACAAAACTCAAATGAAATCCTTTCCTACTTGGATGAAACTTATCCCAATAAAAGTTTAACACCCGCAGATGAAATCATCAGACTAGAAGCTTTAGAGTGGGAAAAATATGTAGATGCCGAATTGGGTGTTCACGTTCGGGTTTGTTGTTACCATATTTTATTAGAAAATCCTAAAATAGTGATTCCATTCTTTGCACACAATGGGCCATGGTATGGCTCTTTGTTGATGAGGCTAGGCTTTTCAAAGTTAAAAGTAAAAATGCGCCAAATGATGAACATCAACGCAGAAAGCTTTGTTCAATCGAAAGACAAAATACACCAAGCAGTAGATAAACTTTATGATCAGTTACAAAATCAAGCATTTCTCGCTGGTGGAGAGTTTTCACGTGCTGATTTGGCAGCTGCTTCCTTGTTGGCGCCCTTGGTCATGCCAGAAGGTTATGGATTAAACTGGCCCAAAAGAATCCCTGATGAATTGAAGGCCTTGATGGATGAATTCAAGGGTAAAATTTCTTGGGTTGATGGCTTTTATAAAAAATATAGATAAGGTTTAAGAGTGCTGACTCCTTTTGAACCTTAAATTAATCACAAATGGTTAGGTGCAATGGAAGGATATTGGGTGAATTGAAGAGGAAATGAGAAATACTATGCAGCCAAAAAACATTAAATACAATCAATTCCATGTATTTATAGTATCAATACCTTTTAATCTAGCATTTATGTTTATAATATTGGGTGTTGATTTTCCAAGTTTGATAAAAGTGATACTTTTGCCTGGAATATTTATAGGTATAGGTCGTTTAATTCTGAAATTTTATTTTATATATGTGTGTAATAGAGGTCTTTCACAATTAAAATATTATTTAATGGTATTTAGTTCAGGAATATTACTGATGAGCATTAATATTGGCGTAGTATTATTAATATTTTATTAGTCAAAGGCGGGAACTTAACTTTGAGGGGTCGGTATCGAATGGCACTTACTTAAGTAATTAAAACCTCTTAAGTAGTACCATTCGATACCTCAAAACCATTCCACACAATCAATTAATTGTATGGAATTATATCAATTTTATTTTTTAGGTAAATCACTACCAGAAACCCAAGGTGCACCAGCTTGCTGAAGATTTTCTTCAAAGGCAGGGATTTTATTTTTCAACAAATCATTTAACTTGGCCTGTAGAATATCAAATTGCTCACGAGCAATGTTGAATGTCTTAATGTGTGTTTCAGTTGGTCCATAAGTTGAAAGTGTAGTACCTAACATGGCTGCACCCATTCGATCATAAATGGTCGTGTGGTTTCTTTCACCTATGCCATTTTTAGAGCCTTGACCATTGAGTTCAACATCCAGCGCATTTAATTGCTTGGTGATGCTGGTTAAGTCTTGATCTAAATCGCCAGGTTCTGAATAACTTCTTGCCAGTGCTTTTTGAAGTTCTTTGACTCTTTTGAGCGAATTAGCAAGGGCTTTTGATGTGGCGCTAAGCTGCCTTTGCATGTCGGCTAATTGTTTCCAGAAAGCTATGGTCACTTTAAGTTCGGCTCCTTCAAGAGCGCCTTTTGTTATGCGTTTGACAGTAAATGTTTGGATGGTTCCCAGTTGTTTGAATTGGCCATCGACTTGTTGTGTCATGGCCACGGTATAAGTGCCAGGTGCGGCTAGCATGCCTTTGGGTTTGTCTCCAAATCCGCTTTGTGAGCCTATGGCTTGAGAAGCAGGAAACCTTAAGTCCCAAACGGCTTGGTTAAATCCTTTCTTCGCGGGTCCTTGAATGCGTCTAACCACATTGCCATCTGAATCTTTTACGGTTAACCAGATACTGGGTTTGGCTTCTAATCTTTCGGCTTCAACAGTATCCCATCCAGGAAAAGATACTGCTTTATTTTCTTTTAGACTTTTCTTCTCTGATTCTTTGCGCAATTCTTTGACTGTTTTCAGTCCGTCTTTTAAGTAATAATTAAAGATGCTGCCAAAAGGAGGGTTTTTTGAGGTAAACAAAGAGTCCCCTTGAGAGGCTTTTTCTTCAAATCCCAATATTCTTTTGGGCATATACCACAAGGCTTGTTTAACAGGAAATAAGGTGGCTTGTTTTTCCAATTGTTGCTTGTTAACTTGACGCAACAGCGAGTAATCATCAAGTACAAAGAACCCTCGCCCAAACGAAGCGGCAACTAAGTCATTTTCCCTTCTTTGGATGGCCAAATCACGAATCGAAATAGTGGGAACATTACCGGTTAATTTAATCCATTTGTTGCCTGCATCTATGCTGAAGAATAAGCCGAATTCTGTTCCAACAAACATCAAGCCCTTGTTTACATGATCTTGTACCATGCGCCAGACCAAATGATTTTTTGGTAAATCTCCGCTGATAGATTTCCAACTTTTCCCTCGGTTTGTGCTTTTTAATAGGTACGGTTTGTAATCACCAAATTTATGGTTGTCCAGTGCCACATAAACCGTATTTTCATCAAATAGGTCGGCTTTGATATCATTGATAAAAGCCGTTTTTGGTACATCTGGTAATTTAGAGACTTTAATTTCGCGCCAATTATTACCACCATCTTCGGTAACTTGTATTGATCCATCGTCGGTACCCGCATAAATTAAACCCGCTTTTAGGGGCGATTCGGCCAATGAGGTAATGGTATTATAATTACTCATGGCTAGCACATCCCATGGCGAATCCCAACTTTGGGTTTGGCCCATAATCGGTAAGGCCAATCTTTCTTGGTTTTTGGTTAAGTCTTTTGAAATGGTTGTCCAAGAATTGCCCCGATCTTCTGATCTCCAAACCCGTTGTGAAGCATAGTATAAACGCGTTGATTTGTGCGGACTAACCAATATTGGTGCATCCCAATTGAAGCGTTCTTTGGGGTCATTGGCTTCGGATTGTGGTTGAATATAAACTATTTCTCCGGTGGTTCTATCTACCCTAACCAGGTTGCCTTGCTGCCATTCTGCATACATGATATCAGGATTGCCTGGTTCGGTTGCTGGTTGGTGGCCATCGCCAAATAACACCACATACCAATCAGCATTTCTTATGCCGTGAACATTGTCAGTACGCGAAGGTCCACCTTGGGTATTGTTGTCTTGGGTGCCACCGTATATGTTGTAAAAAGGCAGAGCGTCATCAACCGCAACCTTGTAATATTGAGTGACTGGTAAGTTGGATACAAAACGCCAACTCTTGGCCAAATCAAAGCTCTCATACAAACCGCCATCTGTGCCTACCATTAGATAATCTTTGTCATCTTTGCGAAAGGCCAAGGCATGGTTGTCCGAATGCTTGTTTTTTTCTTTCATGGTACGAAAAGTTTTACCGCCATTATCCGATATTTTCATGCGTACATTGGCCAAGTATATGCGATCAAAGGCATGTGGGGAGGCGTAGAGTTCTTGATAATAATGTGGGCCAGTAGCGCCCGAAACAGTATCTGATTGCTTGCTCCATGAAGCGCCTTGATTGGTTGATTTAAAAACGCCACCGGTACGTCTTTCCAATTCAATTGCCGCATAAAGCACATCAGGCTGTTGCGGAGAAATCGCTAGACCAATTTTTCCCATGGTGGTTTTTGGTAAACCTTCTTTGAGTTGTACCCATGTTTTGCCACCATCTTCAGATTTATGAATGGCCGTTTTTGGACCGCCACCCATATAAGCCGCAACAGTTCTGTGTCTTTGCCAAGTAGCAGCATATAAGCGGTTAGGATTTCTTGGGTCTATGACAATATCAGTAACGCCTGTCCATTGGTCATCGCCCAACACTTTTTCCCAATTTTTCCCACCATCAGAAGTTTTATACAGTCCCCGTTCGCCGCCCTTTGACCACAAAGGTCCTTGAGCCGCAACCCAAAGGGTGTTTGAATCGGTTGGGTGTACAATAACTGTTGAGATGTGTTCGGATTTTTTTAGCCCCATGTTTGTCCAGTGTTCACCAGCGTCTAAACTGCGATAAATACCATCGCCAAAACTGCTGTGACGACCACCAGTATTTTCACCCGTACCAACCCAAACTATATTGGGATTGCTTGGGTCAATGGTTACACTGCCGATGGAGTAAACTTTTTGTTTGTCAAATATGGGTTTCCAGGTAGTTCCAGAATTGACAGTCTTCCAAACACCACCCGAACCAACTCCGATATACCAGGTATTTCTGTCACTGGGGTGTAAAGCGATGTCTGCAATACGACCAGACATCAGAGCAGGCCCTATATTGCGTAATTTCAATCCAGCAAAAGTTTCTTTGCTAAGCAATTTTTTTGGTTTTGAGTCATCATCTGACTGATTGGAGTTATCAGCTGTAATACCCATTTGTGTGAATAGAAATATCAAAGTATATAATATTATTCTCATTACTTTCCCCTCATTATAATTTTGAACATTACACTAACATGTTTGCCTGCTAAGTTCCACTTTTGTAGAGTGGAAAAGGCCTCAACTGCTTACAATCATTATCTAACTAATAATATCTAACTTAGTGTACAATCTAAACCCAATTAAAAACTCGCCAACACTGTGCTGGAAACTTTATGAATGAAAAACTAAACCGCTCAATCAAGACGATTGGGTTTTCAGCATTGGCTATAAATGGCTTAATTGGGGCAGGTATTTTTGCTTTGCCAGCGGCAGCAGCAGAATCAAGTGGCAGTTTTAGTCCTTGGATGTTTGTGATTTGTGGCTTGTTGATGTCTACAGTTATCCTGTCATTTGCCCAATTGGCCAGTCATTACAGCAATACTGGCGGACCAGTAGTGTATGCACAAGAAGCCTTTGGTCCGATTGTTGCTTTTCAAACGGGTTGGTTGTTGTATATTGGCCGAGTTACCGGATTGGCAGCCAATAGCAATGCGCTAATCATATATCTTGGTTTGTTGTTTCCTGTTTTTGCCGACGGGTTTATGCACAGTGTAGCATTGACGGCTGTTATTTTGCTATTGACAGCGTCTAATGTATTTGGGGTGCGTTCTGCTATGGGAACCATTTCTGTCTTAACCATTTTAAAATTGGCACCTTTGTTATTGTTTATTGCAGTCGGTGTTACTTGGTTTGATGTAGAACAAATATTTTCCATGAAAGATGCCCCAATAGAAAATGTGAGCGCTTCACTTTTGTTGTTGGTCTATGCTTTTGTCGGATTTGAAGGAGCGGTGATACCTGCAGGCGAAGCAAAAAATCCCAAAAAAGACATACCAAGAGCATTGATGCAAACTCTGGTTTTTACCATGATTCTTTATTTTCTCATTCAAAGTATTAGTGTCAGTGTGTTGTCAGATATTGTTTCATCAAAGGCACCATTATCAGATGCAGCTGGAATTATGATGGGTTCTTGGGGCGCCATTTTATTGACTATTACTGCCATTCTATCAATAACGGGTAATTTGGCCAGTATATTTTTTGCAGCACCTCGCATGACTTATGCATTGTCTATTGAGAAAAGCCTGCCGGTCTGGTTTGGAAGAGTCAATGAAAAGAGCAAAGTGCCTACTCACTCAATTTATTTCTTCGCCGTTCTTGCTTTGGTGTTGGCTCTAACTGGATCTTTTGTTTGGTTGGCGATTATCAGTTCCTTGGCGCGTCTTATTGGTTTTGCAGTGTGTATGGCTGTATTAATTAAGATAAAAATACAACAACAAAAGCCTCTATTCGAAAGGGGTTTGCAGATGTTGTTACCAGTGGCAGGATTGACTGTCTGTATTTGGCTTGCTGCTCAAGCCAAAAGTCAGGCATGGCTGTTAACAGCTGGCTTCATTTTGCTAGGTGCGGTGTTGTATTATTTGGCCAAGAGGGTTGATGATTGAGATTTTTTCTTAGCATTGAAGAAATCAAACATTAGAAACTTCATCCGAACTAACAATCCATCGGTCGATTATCTTTTGACAAATTTCGGGATAATCTATAATCAATTCGCTGGCCAATTGTTGAGCTTGTTGGAAAATCGATTTATCACGTTCGTAATCGGCAAGACGAAATTGAACCGCGCCTTTTTGTTTGCTGCCCAGTAACTCTCCTGCACCACGGATTTTTAAATCGTGGCGTGCAATCAAGAAACCGTCATTGGTTTGTCGCATGATGTCCAGGCGTTGTTTGGCGACATCGCCCAGTGGGGCTTGATACATCAATACGCAGTGGCTTTTGGTATTGCCACGACCGACTCGACCACGCAACTGGTGCAATTGAGATAGCCCCAATCTTTCTGCATTTTCTATCACCATTAAACTGGCATTGGGGACATCTACACCAACTTCGATAACAGTGGTGGCTACAAGCAAGTCTAGCTTATGTGCTTTAAATTGATTCATGATGTCTTGTTTTTCAGAAGATTTTAATCTGCCATGAACTAAACCAATCCGCAAATCTGGAAACCATTCTTTTAACTCTTCAAAAGAATCATTGGCTGCTTTAGCTCGCAGCATCTCGGATTCTTCTATCAAGGTACACACCCAGTAAGCCTGTGCGCCATTTTCACAATTGGCTTTGATGCGTACGGCAATCTGTTGCATTTTGTCGTTAGATATAACCAGAGTTGAAATTTCTTGTCGGCCGGGTGGTAATTCATCAATAATAGAAATATCCAAATTGGCATAAGCGGTTTGTGCCAATGTTCTGGGAATCGGTGTGGCAGTCATAATCAACATGTGCGGTTGTAGGGCTTCAAATTGTCCTTTGTTGCGCAATGCCAATCTCTGGTGCACGCCAAAACGGTGTTGTTCATCAATAATGACTAATCCCAATGCATTAAATATTACATCTTTTTGGAACAATGCATGAGTTCCGATGACGATTTTTACACCATTTTTTATTTTTTCTAAAACTTTAATGCGTTCTTTGCCTTTGATGGCTCCCGATAAAAATACGATATCATTCTCATCAAACCAAGTGCTTAAAGTTTTGTAATGTTGCTCTGCTAAAATTTCAGTTGGTGCCATCATGGCAGATTGGTGATTTTGATAAAAGGCGGCTTGTATTGCCAGTGCGGCCACTACAGTTTTGCCACTGCCTACATCGCCTTGAACCAAACGTTGCATGGGGTGATTCAGCGCAATGTCATTGAATATCTCATTAACGACCTTATCTTGAGCATTGGTTAATGCAAAGGGCAATAGACTCTTGAATTGAGCAATATGAGTTTTGCTAATGGGTAGCTCGGGTGCATAAAGGGCTTGTGCTTGTTGTTTGATTTTTTTCATGGCAAGCAAGTGTGCCAATATTTCTTCCAGAATTAAACGCTGTTGTGTTTGGTGTTTGCTAGCCAGCAAAGCATTGGTATCAGCATCTGCTGGTGGCTTATGTATGTATATCAAGGCTTCTTTTAGTGTCGGTAATTGTAAACTTTGTAAAATGTCTTTTGGCAAGAATTCTTCAACTTTGATTTCGCCCTTTTTCAATAATTCAATGACTTGGTTGATGGCTTTTTGAATGGTGCTTTGGTTAATGCCTTCGGATTTTGGATAAATAGCAGTTAACGAATCTTGTAAGGGCAACGGTTTATCGAAATGTTGGTATTCTGGATGCAGTATTTCCATCATGTTTTTGCCATAGCGAATTTCACCAAAAGCTCGAATATAACTGCCAGGAATCATTTTGGCCTTTTGCGAATAAAAATAATTGAAAAACTTTAAAGCAATGGTGTCGGTTCCATCATTGATCTCACACACCAACATGGGTCTGCGAGAATTGATCAAATAGGTTTTCACTACTTGCCCTTCAATCAATGCTGTTTGTCCAAAAGAGAGGTCTGCAATATCGGTGATTTTGGTTTTGTCTTGGTAGCGCAAGGGTAAATGAAAAAGTAAATCTATTACTTGTTCTATGCCAAGTAGGATCAATTTTTCAGCTGTTTTTTTACCAATACCTTTGAGGTTTGTTAGTTGCACGTTGTGGTTTTTTTAATCTTTTGTGTGTATAATAAAAATATAACATAAAATTAGGGGGAGTATATGAATCAAGAACAAATAAAAATAATTGCAGTGATTGTAGGAACTTTATTGATTGCACTTTTGATAGACTCAAGTGGATCAAGTTCGTCAAGTATAAGAAAAGTTGCTTCATCTTATGAATCGCCATCAAAATCGGTTTCAAAACCTGCAAAATCAAATAGCTCTTACTCTAAACCAGCATGTAGAAAAAAAGGATTCAATTTATATGGTAAGGTTCAATTTGTTGATTCCTTTCCTGATTTAACTATTGAGTATGTTAGTGCTTTTCCTGATATCAATGTTAAATTTGTCAGTGCATTTCCCAATAATTGTGGTGAGTGGGAAGAAGTGGATAGCTTCCCAGATTTTAAAGTTCAGGTAGTCAGTTCATTTGGGGATTTAAAAGTAAAAAAAGTCAGTGCATTTCCCGGAATGGAATAAAAGTTAGGTAACAGGTTTTAGGTGTGAGGTTTTAGGTAAAAAAACAACGTCATTCCCGCGAAGGCGGGAATCTATGATAGGTGACAGGTTCTAGGAACCAGATTCTAAGGTTTTTATCTTGGCTTGTAAATCTTCATCTACTTTGATTTTTTCATGGGAGGCATAATTCAACATAACAATTCTGCCAGTGCCAACTGAAGTGATCTTTTTTAGTTGTTGGCTATAAACCGCATATTCCATCAAAAATCCATGTGAGTGGTTTTCTATGATACTTGCGCCTACTAAAATAGTATCTGGAAAATTTAAGGGGAATTTAAAACGACAACTGGTTTCAGCCAAAATGGGAGCCACATTGTCTTTTTTATCAGTTCCCATAACCCCCAGCTTTTCAAAATAGGCAATCCGTACAGACTCGAAATATTTAAAATACATGGCATTATTAACATGATTGAAAGCATCCATGTCGCCCCATTGGACAGGTAATTCTATTTGTATTGGATACGATTTGTTAAATTTTTCTAGTTGATTCATGGCTGTTTATTTTATTGGTTCAATCCAAAACCAAAATCACCTTTATATTCGGCAGCCAAAGCCACAAAGACAATCCAAGCGGCGACATTTTGAGCGATTTCTTCAGGGGCAATTTTGTCCATGGTATCATCAGGTGTATGGTGCAAATCAAAATAATTGGTACCATCTTGTGCCATGCCGAAAGTCGCCATTCCAGCTTTTTTTAAAGGTGAAATATCTGCGCCACTTCTACCGTTGTTGCCGGTATAACCTATATTTAAAGGCTGTAATAATTCTGCGATTTTAGCAATGACAGGCAAAGCTTCATTTGCAACGTTGGATGAAAAGGCATAAATGGTACTGGCACCAAAGTCTGACTCACCGCCAATGATGTGTTGGTTCATCTCATCTTTGTGGGCTTTGGCATAAGCTCGGGCACCGAATAGCCCATTTTCTTCATTTGCCCAAAGTACTACTCTGATGGTGCGTCTGGGTTGAATGCCTGCATCTTTGATCAATTTGGCAGCAGCCATAGTAATGCCACAGCCCGAAGCATCATCAAGTGCACCTGTTGCTAAATCCCAAGAGTCAAGATGTCCTCCAATCACAACCACTTCATTAGGCTTGGTTTTGCCTGTTATTTCGCCAATGACGTTCTGTGAAGTATATTCACCATCCCAGTGTGATCCCAATGTGAATTTGAAAATAATGGGTTTGTTTCTTTTTAACATATTAACCAATAAATCCGCATCTGGATTGGATATGGCTCCAGCGGGGACAATTTCATGTTTATTAAGCAGTGTTATTTTTCCTGTATCTGGGTCTCTGTTACCGGATTTCATAGCACCCGTGTGAGGATCTCGGTTGCTATCGGTGCCAATTGATCGGATGATTGCACCAATACCCCCTTTTTCAGCGGTGATTTTTGCAGTCATATACCGTGCACCATTGGCCATGCCATAGCCTTTGCCATTTTTATAGCGCTGCATGCGATTGCTGATAAAAGTGATTTTCCCTTTGACCAATGAAGCGTCGGCATCTTGTAACTCTTGAATGGTCTTGAAATGTACAATTTCCCCTTTGATGCCTTTCTTGGGTGTTGATAATGAACCACCCAGTGCTGTAATTTTAATTTCATGCGGATAAGGTGAAAGTACTTCGGCAGTTTCGACACCACGCACCCACTTTGGGAATGTTACTGGTTCAGTCCAAACCTTGTCGAATCCAAGTTCTTTAAATTTGGCCACGGCCCATTCGACGGCAAGAGCATCGCCTTTGCTTCCACCTAAACGAGAGCCAACTTCAGTTGTGAGGGATTCTGTGATGTCATACGCCAATGAATTGGTTAGAGCAGAATCGCGAAGTGTAGAAACTTTCTCTAAGTATTGGTCGGTAAATAGTTCTTGAGCTGATACATTGCTAATAAAAATAAAACAAAGAAGAAATTTAACCATGATGACTCTCTTGAAAATGAAGGGAAATTCTATCATAAAAAAACTATGTTTAGATGAAACGATATAAAAAATATTAATGTGTGTTAAAATTACAATTCAGGTCTGTTTATTAGACTATATTATTTATTTATTTTTCATTTCTTGAGGGAGAAATTATGAACAGTGTTTTATTAGATATTTTATTTCGTTGGGGTCATGTCTTATTCGGTATTACTTGGATAGGCTTGTTGTATTATTTTAACTTTGTACAGGGCGAGTATTTCAAAGAAGCCAATAAAGATGCTTTGCCAGATGTTAAAGCAAAGTTGGCAACTCGTGCTCTATGGTGGTTTCGTTGGGCAGCCATGTTTACCTTTATCACTGGTGTTGTTTTACTGGGTGTTTTAGGCAAGAGTTCTTCTGGTTTTATTGTTGTGGGAGCGACATTGGGTACATTTATGATGCTTAATGTTTGGTTGATTATTTGGCCTCACCAGAAAGTTGTTTTGGGCCTTAAAGAAGGCGATGTTCCAACCAGTGCGGGCAAAGCAGGTTTGGCATCAAGAACCAATACTTTATTTTCTGCCCCTATGTTGATGGGCATGTTGGCATCCAAGCATGGTGCGGCATTTTCAGCTGGAATGTTACCAGTAACGGGTGGTTATTCAACAGGTTTGTATGCGGCTTTAGGGTTAATGATTGTCATTCAATTGAATGGAATGTTTGGCAAGATGGGACCAATGGCATCAGTCAAAGGCGTGATTCATTTGTCTTTGGCATTGACCGCAGCGATGGTTGCTTTGATTGTATATTTGTAAGAATTTAATCTGATAATATAAAGCCCCATTCATGATGTTATGAATGGGGCTTTTTTTATTTAATTTAATATAAATTTATATATATTACTGTTAAATATATGATAAATCTCTCCTTGTTCATCTTCTCCAAAACCGCGAGTCCCAAATCCAACGTTTGGTTGTAAAGTTTCAAATGACCATGTTGCACCGGTAGGTGTTGCAAAATTCATTTCACCTCCACAGTAATCAGAAAAGATATAAAGGCCTTGTATAGCGGGTATTGCACTGCCCCGATAAACATAACCGCCCATTACGGAGCAATCATTGTTGGGTGCTGTTCTATCAATGTCAATCACTGGTTCTGTGAATGTTTCTCCTCCGGCACAGCTAGTATTAGGATTGGGATTGACGTGAGCACCTTCGCGACACCTCCAACCGTAGTTTTCACCACCTTTACTTGAAGCTGGCTGAAAATCGACTTCCTCATAGTCAAGCTGGCCTACATCTCCGATAATCATATCACCAGTTAACTTATCAAAACTCCAACGGTAGGGGTTTCTTAAACCAAAAGACCAGATTTCTGCACAAGCGTTTAAATCATTTACAAATGGATTGTCATGTGGAATTCGATAAGAACCTGATGTGGAGTCTAATCCACAAGAAGAGGCTAGATTTTCAAAAGAATCAGCATAGACAGCTTCTGTTGAAGAAACATCGATGCGTATCATTTTACCCAATAAAGTTGATAGATCTTGAGCTCTATTGCCAGGGTCATTGCCAGAACCTCCGTCTCCTAGTCCTATATATAAATAACCATCGGGTCCAAAATGAATATCACCGCCATTGTGATTGGTAAATGGTTGAGCAATTCGCATAATAATTTGTGCACTTGCCGCGTCAGCAATATTGGCGTTGCCATTGGAAACTGTGTAACGTTCAATGATTGAGTCTCCCTCCGTGGGGTCGTTGAGTGTTGTTCCTTTTTTTGAATAGTAGACATAAAAATAACCATTGCTTGTATAATTGGGATCAAAATCTAGGCCTAGAAGTCCTCGTTCATCTGAAGATGTTGTATTGATCACTTTTGCTGAAATGTCTAAGAAGTCTGTGGGCAACAAACTTGTTCCGTTGAATATTTTTATTTTGCCACCTTGCTCAACAATGAATAGCCTGCCTGTCCCATCACCAGCATGCCTGATGGCAACAGGTCTGGCTACAGTAATGTTTAAATTTGATCTGGTTAAATTACCGGGTAATAAACTTCCCGAGTAAGAACTGGTCGATAACAGGGTTAAAATTAAGTAGGTTATAATTTTCATAATATGTTCTATCAATGATAAAACTATTTATTTTAAATGAATCACACAGAGAAAATGTTAATTGTGTCAAAGTTTTGTAGAATATTTTACTATGAATACTATTACTCGCATACTTGGCATTGATCCTGGCTCTATCACTACAGGAATTGGGATTGTCGATACTGATGGCAGGAACAATAAACTGGTGCATTTTCAACCTATAAAGTGTGGGAATGGGGAGTTTCCCGGTCGTTTGAAAGTAATATTTACTGAAATCACTGCCCTCATTCATAAATATCAGCCCAATGAAGTATCGATTGAAACAGTTTTCATGGCAAAAAATGCTGGCTCAGCACTAAAACTAGGCCAAGCGCGTGGTGCTGCGATTTGCGCAGCTGTAGCAATGGATTTGCCCGTTTACGAATATGCTCCTAAAACAATTAAACTGTCTGTTGTTGGCAAAGGAGCGGCGGCAAAGACACAAGTACAGTATATGGTTTCTTTATTGCTCAATATTAAAGGGGTTATCCAAGAAGATGCTGCTGATGCGTTGGCTGCAGCAATCTGTCACGCAAACTCCCGATGGACGATTTCGAGTCTTAAATAAGGGCACAATTGAAAGAGTAAACATTAATATCTGCAAATTAATTATCATAAATACATGAAATCATTCTTTTAATTGGTTACACTGTTGTTCCAAAACGTATATACAAGGAAAATTAGTGAAGAAACTTGATGATTTGATGAGTTATTTGGCACATCGGCTGTTTAAGCCTATTGCTACAATACTATTAAGGAATTATGTTCCCTATAAAACGGCAGCAAAGTGGTTGAAACAAGCCTATGTTGATGTTGCCCAAAATAATCCTGAATTTGCTATTGAAGGAAAAAAGCACACCAAATCAAGAATTGCTGTTATTACGGGGTTAACACGAGTAGATGTTGATCATGTTTTAAAAATGCCCAATTTGGTTATCGCCAGTGAACAAAATTGGAATAGGGCTACCAAAGTTTTAAGTGGTTGGATCAGTGACCCAGATTTCTTAGATGAAAATAATCAGCCGAAAAAAATCCCTTTAAGTGGCGAAATTTCTTTTGATTCTTTGGTTAAGAAATATAGCTGCGGAATAACTTCAAGGGCGGTAATCGATGAATTGAGACATATAAAAGCCATTTCGGTTGATGATGGTACAGTTTGTTTGTTGCAAAAAGAATACATTTACAATGCTGGAAAAGATAAACAGATAGCATTAGAAAACATTGGTTTGTCTGTCGGTGGGTTGTTGGATACGTTAACTCACAATACTCAAGAAGACAATGAACATAAAATGTTTCAGCGTTTAGTTATTCAACGCAATGTACCAGAATCGCTGATAGAACCTTTGGAATCTTACATCAGTGATGTTTCTTCTTTTTTCCTGCATACACTTGACCAAAAACTTACTCAAAAAATTAAAAATACTCAATTAGAAGATGAGGCCACAAAAACTATTGGAGTTGGACTGTATTATTATGAAGATTAAAATATTTACTTACACGTTTTTATTAACTGCATGTTTTACAACACAAGCAAAAGTTGAAATACCCGTTTCTCAAAAAGAAATAATAGGCAGTGGAATTATTGGTATAAATAGTACAAGAGCATTCACCATAGATTTCGATACATTGTTGTATAAGGATAAGAAGTCTATAACTTATGAAACATTTGAAATAATTGGTAGCGGATATAAGGTTACTTTGTCTACTCGAGATGATGTAAACACTAATGTGAACAGTGGAACAATAAATGCTATTGAGTTGATAACAAATACACTTGGCCCAGTTACTTCTATTTCTCCATTAATGGTTCTTGAGCAACCAGTTTTGACTACAGCTGATACAGTCAAGAGTAACGGAGTCTCTCAACAGCTAGGAGACATGCTTGGTTTGAGTGGTTTTTTAAATAAAAACAACAGTTTGAAAGCAACCAAGATTTCACAAGGTGAAGCTTTAGAAAATTGGAAAATTAGAGGGTTCATCAGCGAATTGACTGAAAATGAATTAATGATTGGTAGTTTGTCTATTGGCCTAGGACAGGAGCAGGTGTTGAATTGTGCCAATGGATTTGGAATCGAAGATAGGGTAGAAGTAATAATGCAAGCCGATTTCAATTATCAAGTTGGGAATACAATTAGCACAATTCTAAGTATTGAATGTCTAAAGTTAAATCAATTGAAAGAAGAAAATTATGTTATCCCTTCTGTTCTACAAGGTTTTGTTGATAAGAGTCGAGGAAGGATATTTTGGTTAGATGATGTAAAAGTCGTAGCCAATGCAAATACTGTGTATGAAAATGGAGAAAAAACCTTTGTAGAAAACTCTGTGAATGTTGAAGTTCAGGGGATGTTCAACTCACAAACTTCACAAATTCAAGCCGATAAAATACGTTTTTTGGATACCAGAATTGCCATCACATTTCCTATTGAGCCACAAGATATTGTTATTGGTAAGAGCATAACAGTCCATGATCTGACTTTTAATAAGACGCCCTATACAAAGGACAGTACAATTTTGAATAATGGTATAAGTTCAGCTAAGCAAATAGAAATCCGAGGTTTTGTGGATTCTGATGGCAATGCTTATATTTCAAAATTGTTGAATAAAGGAGCGGCAAACTATAATCTTATATCAATGCGTGGAACCATAGACTCACTTAACAATCCATTCTTTTCTTTGTTGAATTTTCAAGTAGATGCCACCAATAGTTTGATAGTTAATGCAGGGTCAAGTGTGATTGATGCCAATACCTTTTTTGCACAGGTGGATAAAGGTTCACAAATAGAAATTAAAAATGCCAAATACAACAGCAATATAGATACCATAACAGATGGTAATATTTATATCAAAACGTTGACTACAAAAATTCAGCAAGTTTCAACCAAAGAAATCATTGGCTCTGGTATTATCGGCGGTTTTATTAGAGGAACGGTATCTTCAACTCAGTTCAAAATGTTTGAGTCAAGTTTTGAATGATAAGATGCGTTTTTATAGTTGACTAGTAAATTGTGACTTTTCAGAAATGAAAATTAATGCACATTTTGGATAGAAAATTAAGCCCATGAATGCTCGCATTCATGGGCTTAATTTTTATAAAATGAACTCCTCAGATAATTTCAAAATTTAGTCTTCTTCTGGAGCAAGAATTAAAAAGTGAATCCAAAGACCACCTCTACCATCATTGGCTACCCAAGTTTCAGTGCGCCCATTCTTCTTCATGCGAATTCCCATAGGAGGTTGGCCTGAATTTGAAGCTGAGGCCTTATTACAACCTTTTCCTGGAGGTGCATTACAAGTTCCACCGCCTCCGCCACCAACAGTACTTCCATCATCATAGCTATTGTAAGTATCTAGATGATTGTACATAGCTGCCAATTGTGAAATGTCGTGTTGGTTGATACCAGTAACTGTAGTTGAGTTTGAATAGTCCATGCAAGTGTTTTGATCGCTACCATCTGTACTGGTGTGATCTAAACCAAATACATGCCCAATTTCTTGACACATAACATTTTCACGTTCACCTGGATTGGCATCCCAGTATGAGTTATAACTGTCATTTTCTTTGGCTGTACCTTGTGTGATGTGGCCATTGCTATCTAGATTGATAGAAGCCAAGCCTAACCAACCATTTTGGCCATAAGCAGCATTACAGGCACGTAATTTTCCTGCAATAACACTGCATTTTTTTCGTGCCCGTCTTGATTCATCGCCTTGTTCTATCATTAAATCTAGTACATTTGAGCGGTTCCATTCTGCTTGAGCCTGATCTAAAGTGTAGTCCCATTGTTCTGTTGCTCCAGATCCTCCACCCGTTACACTGTCAACCATAATTAATGGCATAGGATTGGCCGTTCTTGCCCAGTGATATGTGCTCCAAGAATGTGTGGCCATTGAACCAGTTGTGGCAATGGTACCAGCAATAATTGCAGCCATTGTTAGTATGTTTTTAATGTTCATGTATTTCTTCTCTCTCTTATTTATTTATATTAATCCCGAGTATTTCAGATTCTATTACTTGGGAGTCGCGGTCATTATATGCTCTGAAAGATGTTTTCTTCAAGGAGGTGTAGGCACGTACCTTGTCTGATATTAAAAATTCTAATGTGAAATATTGCTTTGAATTAACAATAGCAATAACCTTTGAAATATGGGTCATTAAATTAAATATTGATAAAAATGATAAATAATTTACATAAATAGTAATATATAGGAATATAAGCTATATATGTGTAAATATATCTACATATATATGAAATGATTTTTATCTGTCCATATGTGAATTTTTCCCTCGTAAATCACCTGATAATATAACTGAAACTATTTTATTTGTTCATAATGAAGATTATAAAATTTGGCAAAAAATTATTCGTTTTGATAATTATTCCTTATTCTAGGCTGATCACTAAAGTATTGAACGAATTCAATTTCAAATCCGTCATTATCAATATAATACACATTGCCTTTTTCTGTGTATGTTTCTAAATCCAGAGCAACAGATGGCTTATATCCAGCTTGTGACAAACGGTTCACCAAGTCTTTTATATTGGTTGTGATATAAGCAAAGTGTGCTAATCCTACTTGATGGCCTTTTAAATCACGGTTGTTTCCTACTCCATCATCGGCAAACGCAATGTAGTGATAATCGTCTCCAAAATGTAACCAGTTTCGTGGTTTGCCATACCATTGAGCTTTTCCCCCACCACGAATTGACCAGTGTGGAAACGCGATTTGATAAAATTCTAAGGATTTGTTGATGTCTTTCACGACTAAATTAATGTGTTCTAAGTGATTCATTGTGCTCTCTCAAATTATTGTTGATATTTACTTTCCAAGGTGGGTTTAGTCTATTGTCACCTGCCCAATACAGTTTTATTTTATTTCCAGATGGGTCATGACAAATGGCTTCTCGCCAAAGGTAACTTTCATCTTTAGGCAATTGTTCAAAGGAAATTCCTTTACCGATTAATTCATCGACCCATTTATCCATCAGTTTGTGTTCAAAATAGATAACGGCACCATTGCAGTATTCTTTTTCCTCTAACATCAATGAAAAAGTGCTGTCTCCTTCGGGGCAACTGAAACGAGAATAGTGAGGAGATTTAACTATCTGAGTAAAACCAAGTGTTAAGTAAAATTCATTGGCTTTATCAATATCATTAACGGGTAATGTGACTTGATTTAGGTTCATTTTTCTTATTATATAAATAAATATGTTTACATAATAATCTGAAAACAGGACAAAGTAAACATAATTCTTTACATAAGTGCAATTTCTGTCATAATTGTTCCATGGGAAATTCAAACAAAACACACCAAAAAATCATCCAAATCCTCAAAACACAAGGAGAAATGACAGCCAAGTTATTGGCCGATGAATTGGGCCTAACCACCATGGGCATTCGTCAGCACATGTTGCAGTTAGAAGACAATGGTGATGTCATCTTTGAAGATAAAAAAGCCAAAAGAGGCAGACCAACAAGATACTGGCGGTTGACCGAAAACAGCAACAGTTATTTCCCCGATGGGCATGAAATGTTGACTGTACAATTGATTGAATCGGTAAAATTGATATTTGGTGATGTGGGTATGGACAGGTTGATCAGCCACCGAGAAAAAGAATCCCATAAAATTTATTCTCAAGCCTTATCAAAAGGCAAAGACTTATTTTCCAAATTGAAAATACTGGCAAAATTAAGAAGCCAAGAAGGCTATATGGCAACCATTGTCAAAGAAGATAACTGGTATTGGTTGCTTGAAAATCACTGCTCTATTTGTGCCGCAGCCAGTGAATGTTTAAATTTCTGCCGTTCAGAATTGAATCTATTTGAAGAGTTGCTAAAAAATGAAGCAAGCATCAGCCGTGAAGAACACATCATGCAAGGAGCTAGACGTTGTGCTTATAAGGTGATTGCGTTATGAAATTTAAAGTTGCTGAATTGGAGGATTTAGACGCTGTTTTAGATTTACATTATCGTTATCAAATTGACACCATATCTACAGAAGATAAAAAAGATGGATTTGTTACAACGCCATTTAGCTATGACGAATTGTCAAAATTAATCACAGAAGAACAGGGTTTGTTTATTGCCCTGCAAGATGATCAGGTGTTGGCTTATGTTATGGCGGCCTCTTGGGAATATTGGTCGGTTTGGCCGATGTTTGCCCACATGATAAAAGACTTGCCCCATTTGAAATATTTAGGGCAAACACTCAGTACTGAAAATTCATACCAATATGGTCCAATATGTATTGATAAAAGCCAACGTGGCAGTGGTTTGTTAGAGTCTATTTTTGATTTTGCCCGAGAAAAAATGTCCAAAAGGTTTCCTATTTTGGTAACCTTTGTGAATAAAAACAACCCAAGGTCAATGAATGCACATATCAATAAACTGGGGCTAACACCCATTAAAGAATTTGAGTACAACCAAAACCATTATGTTGAATTGGTTTATGATACTTCTAAAAAGTTACTTCCTCAATCGTAAGGTGGGCAAATCCGAATGGCATTTACTAGGGCTTTAAACGCCATATATCGTCATCCTCGCGAAGGCGGGGATCCAGTATTTAAAACTTGAGGACTATTTTTAAGTATTATTTGTTGTTGGGTTATGTGTTTTTATCTAGAATTCCAGTTAGTTGTAGATGGATTACCGCCTTCGCGAGGATCACGTTTCAAGTATGTATATCCTAGTTTTAGGTCATAAAAGAATTTGAGTACAATCAAAACCATTATGTTGAATTGGTTTATGATACTAGTAAGGAGTTAGGTTTGATGAAAGAATTTTGATTGACTAAATTTATCTTTGCCAATCACATCTTGTAATTC
>JAJRQG010000110.1 GCA_024280395.1 Gammaproteobacteria bacterium
CTTACCAATAAAAACTTCTCTGCCCTCTATTGTTCGTGGTGATAGGTGCTGAACTTTGCACCATTCTAAAAATCGCAATAAGTAATAATAGAGGCTTTCAGGATCATTGGGGTTGCCGATTGGTTTTTGTATTTTACGCATGTGATTAGGCTTGTTTATGCCATTGTATTAATACGATTGTCACTTAGGCTTTTTTCCAACCCTAGGCGTGCATTTTCTATTGTTTGTGCATCGATTTGCTTATGATTGTTGCTACCATTGACTTTAGGTGTGTTTTTACTGCCCTGACTTGGGGCTAACTTGGGGCTAACTTGACCCTTACTTGGGTCTGACTTGGCTATCTTTTGCCCTATCTTTTGCTCGTCATACAACTGTTTAACATCGATTAAACCCATTAAATGGGCATTATTACTAATTTCCCCGTCATAAGCCAATTCATATTCTATGGTTAGTCCACGTCCACCTTTGTGAACAATAAGGTATTCCATATCACTTAATCTTGAACAATGGATTTTTAATTGCCCATCACTCCAATTGGTAAACTCTCTAATATCTCGGCGACTAAAGCGATAGTGTGCACGTTCTGTTTTTTCTTTCTTACACGCTGATTCAATCATTTTTTTTACCAAGGTTAATAAGGTTCTGGTTTGTGGTGGCAGTTCATCCAAGCTTCGACCCAATATCTTGTGAGCCAGTTTGTTTGCCCATTTAATATCCTTGATAGTGACTTCAATATAGTTGATGTGCTCGCCATCGTGTTGCAGGGTTTTAATTTCGCGTTGGTGTTGGTGCAATAAGGTGATTGTATTGATGAGGTTTAAGTACTTCATGTGGTCACGGCGGGTTCGTGTTTTATTGCTCATGAAGGTAAGTTTATGGGCATAAGGATTGACCACTTTTATTGAATTAAGCAAGCTTTGAGCATTTTGGTGATTATTGATAATGGCACGTTTTGTGGCATTGGCTTTTAATCCATCAAGGGTTAATGCTTGACGTTGTATTGCGTGAATGGCTTGGGTTTGTTCTATTGATTCATTTACCGTGAGAACTAAACAGCGATTCATGAGTTCTTCATCTATATCAATCGCGGTTGTGGTCATAAATAACATAACAGGACCTTGAACCGAATATTCTTTGGTTTCCATATTGCCTGTTGTTTCATCTTTGCCAGTACTGGCAATGGTGATTTTCCCTTCTGACTGAAGAAGTTTAAGTGCATAGCTGGCATTGTGTGCGCCTTCTTCTTCACTAATGGCAAGTATTTTATGTTGCAGACTGGTTTCACCCATGTAAAAAAGTGATTGTCCTGTCATGGCCGAGTACTGAACTTTCTCATGCTCTGGCATCATCTCAATGACCGCATCCATCAAGGTTGATTTACCTGCGGCTGATGTGGATTGGATAATGATGGCAAGAGGTTTATCTAGTTTTCTGCTGACACATCCAAGATAAGCGGTGAGCTTGTTTGTGTCTTCTCCGATGATTCCTGATGCGGTTAAATCTGCCGTTATTTTCTCCATCAAGTTTGGAGTTTTAAGCAACCCCATGGCTTGTTCATATTGGGCATCATCTAATTTTGGCTTGGTTTCAATTTCAGGTTTCATTGCTTTTTGAATCTGTTCTTCCTGTAGTTCTTCCAGTTTAATCAAGATTCTGCCCATGTCTTTTTTTATCACATTGATATCGTGACCCAATTCAATACTGGCTTGTTTGATATAGGTTGTTCGCGAACGTGCGTGGTATAAATCGAATGTATCGATATGGTATTTATCTCCTTTTATCACATGGATATTGAGCTTTAGTTGTTCGTAACTCATGTTTTTTGCCAGTCCACGGATGCGGTATTTTCGTGTGTTTGATTCTCCAAAGGTGATATTTACTTCGTGGTCACTCAACTTTGCAACAGTACGAGAACCAGCTTGGGGCATTATCGAAGCTGGTGGTTCAGGTAGCGACTCTGGGCTGGCTAAAGGAATAAATTTTTCTTCATTAGCTAGCTTCTTTTTACCTGTCATCTGTTTTGTGTCGCCTGACTTCTGTATAGCTGGCTCTTTTTTTTCATTGGTTACTTTTAAAGTAACCATCCTTGAACCTGCGGTTTCTGCTGATCCGTCAGCATTAGCCATCCATTGAGCTTTTCTTATCACTATTCCCAGTGATTTTGCCGCAGGTTGTACGCTGTTTGCGTATTGGTTTGCATCCATGTTTTTGGGGAACAGAATTCTGTAGGTGTCCATTCCTTGGGAATTTAATTTTTTTGAAAGTTCATCAGCGGCACTATCACCCGCCTTGTCTCGATCATAAGCGATTAGTACACGTTTGATTTTATTGGCTTTGAATGCTTGTAATATTTCATCCGTGAATCCGCCAGTTCCATAGCTTGTTGTTACATTTCTAAATCCATGATTCCAGAAAGTTAGGGCATCGATTAGGGATTCACACAATATTATTTCGTCACTACTAGCCAACGAACGTTGGTTAAAAACACCAACATGAGGACCTGGGAGATACAAATGCTTGGGTGTTCCTTTGCGTAGATTGCTTAGAATTTTACGGCCATATACTTCTGTAATCAAACCACCTTCAGCAGTATTATCTATGACCGGTATCACCAATGAACCATTAAAGTGTTCATGGCCACTTGTACGAAGTATGCCAAGCTCTCTTAATGTACCTCTGATTGTTTTACCATCTTCACGGTTTGCCGCTGGCAATCTAAAACCCAAGGTTCTATTGGCAAAGCCAAGTTTAAAAGTATCGATTAATTCAGGATTGGTTAATCCGCGTAATTTCAAATATGCCAGTCCATCAGTATTCTGCTTTAATGTTTCACAATAAAAATTTATCACTTGGGCTAATGCCTTTTGTTTATCCGCTTGGATATCAATTGGGGTTTCTAATTTTGGTTTAGTGCTTTTATGAACGATTTCTTTATCTAAATGAATACCCGCATCATCGGCGAGTATTTCACAAGCATGTTTAAAACTTACTCCTTGGGTTTTCATTACCCAATCAATCACCGTACCTTTTGCATCACAACCAAAGCAGTTAAAAACATTCTTTTCAACGCTTACTTTTAGGCTTGGGGTTTTATCATCGTGGAATGGGCATTGCATAATGTATTCCTTTCCAGATTTTTTTAAATCATAACCTTGGGATTGGATTAGGCGGACTAATGAGATGTCGGTTTTTAATTTGTTTAGTTGTGATTCTGTGAAACGTGCCATTTTTTTACCTTTTATTAAAACTTGTCAACAATCTTATATGATTTATTTCACATATCATATATAATTCTTTTTATTTGTCAACAAAAATGGAGGTATATAATTATGTCTAATTTAATTACTTGGATATTAGACGTGGATTTTCCTGAGAAGCTATTACAACTAAGAACCGACAAAGGCATAACACAGCAACAACTGGCTGAGCTTGTTGGGGTTAGGGTTTTGCAGATACGAAGATATGAAACTAATCAATCTCAACCAACTCTTGGCGTTATAAAAAAACTGGCAGTTGCTCTGAGTGTAACGGCTGATGAACTCATATTTGATAGCAACGAACGCGAACCAAGCGATGATTTAAAATTACAATTTGAAGCTTTGAAGAATTTCACTGATGATGAGAAACACACCGCTAGAGAAGTACTTGAGAGTTTAATTCTTAAACACAATGCAAGAAGAGCATTTGAGGAAAGAGCTAGCGGTTAATGAAAAAAGCTAGTTCTTTAATTTAATTAACACCCACTAAAATAAATTTATGAGCAATAATGAAAGTAAAAATTTACATTTAAATATTATTCAAGAAAAGTATCAACTTTTCAGGTCTCGATTAGCATCATTTTTAAGTGCATTGAGTGACAACAATCAAAGCACTAAAGTACAAACCAATCTTGAACTTTATGATATAGCTAATGATTTAGCTAATATACTATCAGATGCTGATAAACCTTATTGGCTTAGAGAAACAATTTCTTTCACCACCGAATATAAAAATTCAAATACTTCCAGTAGCGTTATGTCTGGTAGTGGCTGGAAATTACTACAAAGAGCTATGAAGATATATACCCAAGCAATGGATCATGATTGGAATAGCATTGGGAATGACACTGAAACAAAATATGACTTTGAAAATATATATGAAAAGTACAGGAATGAAAGTGGTTTAAATAAATTATATGATGAGTTGATTGACACTATTAATAAGATAATCAATAGCAATGAAATTGATAGCAATAAAATGTTAAATAAGCTTAATGAATTAATTACCATGTTACTCCAAAATAAAAACAGCACATATTTTGCTACTTTAACTAGCTGGGAGTTCATAAAAAGTTTTGCTACGAATACAACTATGGAATTTATAAAAGATGTACCAGGAATAAAGCAACTTCATAAAGCGTATTTAAAAACAACTGACAAATTTGGAATAAGTATTAAGAAAATTAATACTCATGTAGCCAATGATATAAAAACAAACTGCAATGTAAACATACAGCCTTTGCTAACATACGATAAAGAAAAATTATTTAAAGAAAATAATAAAAAGAAGCTTATCAAATGAACATGGATTGGGAGTCTATTCTAAAAAACAATGAATTACTTTGGAAAATATTTGGTATATTTTTAATAGTTTCATTATTTGTTGTACCTGGTGGCATGATGTTGCTTTTAGAGAAAACAAATTTATTTTTAAACTTAAGTTTCGTAAAAATGATATTCTTAAGCTTTTTATTATCAATGCCTCTTATTTTTTCAGGTATGTTGTTATACGTAGCTGGCTCTATTAATAGCGACATAAACAACTCAAATGAACTGCCTACATCTGTTAAATTATTTAAATCGATTATAGCGATTTTTATTTTTAGTTTGATGACTGTTGGATTTTTGTATATTGCAGTAAGGCAAGATGGATTTTTCTTTTTTTTCAATAAATGGTTTGATGGCAATATTAAATATTTATATATTGCAAATTACATTTTTTCCATAATACTTAACGCTCTAACTATTTCAGTTTCTATTGCAAAAGTTGCGTATAAAGAAAAAAATGTCAACAAAGGAGCACATAATGTTTGATTATATTAATTCAAATCTAGATAGTATCTTAAAATGGTTTGAGTTTATCAGCACCATCATAGGTGTTAGTTATTTAATTTATAGATGGTTGAAAAAAACACCCAATGATACTAAAGTAAAAATTATTGAAAAAATCTTTGGAGTCATTGCTTTATTATTTCTTTTATTGCTTGTTGTATCCAGTATTTATCTAACCAATCAAATTACTGAATCACGCAAATATCACACGAAGTTGATTAACGAATATGAGTTATTAGATATAAATATTGGCAAACAAAAAACTCATATAATATTCATTGAAAAGAGTAAGGAGTTACAATCAAGTTCAAACCAACTTATGACACAACTTTTACAAGAGGAAAGATTAACATTTTTGTTACTTGCTGTTGCCTTTATGTTCGGTGCTGTGCAAACTTTAAAAATGCGTAAAGTTGAGTTAGAATTGCAAGATAGAGTAACTAAACTTGAGAAATGGGTACCATCATCTGAGTTAAATTAACCAGCAGTATTATTTTATAGACTCAGAGTTTGCAAACAATACACGAGGAATTATAGTATTGTCAAAATCAACTTTCATTCCTTTATGTAATGCAAGATTAACTAAACCAATTCCCCAAATGCATAATATAGCATCAAGTGTATGGTCAAACACTCCTCTTTTAAGGCGTGCATGACACTTTACAATTTCATCAAGCGATTTGGCAAATGCATCATTGTCTCTTTTTTGAATAGCATTAAATGCATCCACAAATCCTTTAAAGCTTTTATTGCCTTTTTTGCTTAGTTGTTCTCTAAATAATTTAACTTTTTCTTGTGCATCATTATTATCCAAAACAATCGCAATCAATGCATGACTTAATGCAAAGTCTAATGGATGAACTTTGATATTATTTATTTCAGGGTTGTTTAACATCGCAATAGCCAAGTCTTGAGCTAGTTTAAAGTCATCAGCGGCGAGAGCATCAAAAATCGACTTATAAGCTAATAAGGATACAAGTGATTTTGCAATTGGTTCACCATTTTCGTAACGATAAAATAAACTTACTCCTACTTTGACAGATTTAGTTAGATACTCTTTAAACTTTTGCACATC
>JAJRQG010000111.1 GCA_024280395.1 Gammaproteobacteria bacterium
CTTCTCCAATAGACTTAAATGGAGTAACACTATACTTGATTAATGGGGCGCTAAATATAGACTATAATCAATTTGATTTAGGCATTCACGGAGCATTGCAGCCCAATCAATATATTGTTATTGGGTCATCGGATATTGTTGCAAATACGCCCGTTGGTGTCTTTACACAATTAAATAGCAGCCTTCAAAATGGACCTGCTGATGGTTTTGTACTGATCAATACATTAACCAATACTGTGATTGATGGTGTCTCATATGAGGGGAATATTGTTTCTGCTATGATTACAGATTTAGGTATATCAGTTAGTGTAACCGAGGGAAATTCTTCTCTTGAAGATGTTGGTGTTGGAGCTTTCTCAAGAATACCCAATGGAGTAGATACAGATAACAATGACAGTGATTTTACCTTCACAATTAGCACTTCTCCTGGCAACGTTAATACGAATTGATGCTAATTCCTAAATCCAGATATAGAAAATACCATGATATCACAAATCCTTGATACGCATTGAAAACAAAAAAAGCAATCATCAACATAGTTGAATTTTAAATGAAAAGAGCAATAATTTTAGTTATGGACTCCTTGGGCATTGGAGCCAGTGAAGATGCAGTTTTGTATGGTGATGAAGGGGCGAATACCTTGGGTCATATTGCGCAAGCCTGTTTTGAAGGCAAAGCCAACAATGAACAACGCCAAGGAGTATTAAAGATTCCCAATTTAACACGTTTAGGCCTAGCACATGCCTTACAAGCCAGTTGTGGAGAATCTATGGCGGGATTGAATGACAGTGTACAACCCGAACATGCTTACGGGTATGCGGTTGAACAAAGTAAGGATAAGGATACGCCCAGCGGTCATTGGGAAATGGCTGGAGTGCCTGTGCCCTTTGCTTGGGGAACTTTTCCCAAAACAGAACTGTGTTTCCCTAAGTCTTTGATAGATGATTTTATTCGATTATCTGGTATTAAGGGGATTCTTGGAAATTGTCATGCCAGTGGTACAGAAATCATCAAAAGTTTGGGTGTAGAACACATCAAAACATGCAAGCCCATTTGTTACACTTCTGCCGATTCTGTATTTCAAATTGCAGCACATGAAGATCATTTTGGTTTGGATGAATTGTATCGCATTTGTAAAATTGCCAAAGGATTGGTTGAAGAGTTGAATGTGACTAGGGTGATTGCGCGACCTTTTGTTGGTGAGACACCCGATACATTTATAAGAACAGCTAACCGCAAAGATTTAACCACTCCGCCAATTGAACCCACATTATTAGATAAATTGTCTGCTCAAGGTGGTAAGGTGGTATCTGTTGGCAAAATAGCCGATATATTTTCTAATAGAGGAATTACAAGAGCTGTTAAAGGTAAAAACAATATGGAATTGTTTGATGCGATGCTGGAGGAAGTAAAACTGGCAGCTGATAAAACATTAATATTTGTTAATTTTGTAGATTTCGACAGTCATTTTGGACACCGAAGAAATATTGCAGGGTATGCCAATGCCATCGAGGAATTTGACAAACGGATACCTGAGTTGGAAGCATTAATGGGTCAAGATGATATAGCACTAATAACAGCTGACCATGGTTGTGATCCGACCTTTCCAGGCTCAGACCATACCAGAGAACATGTGCCTATTGTATTTTTCGGAAAGAATATTAAAGCCCAAAATATCGGCAAACGAGACTCTTTTGCCGATATGGGACAAACCATTGCACATTTTTTTGGTATTAACTCGTTAGCTCATGGAAAACCCATTAATTTAATAAACTAAAACCATCATATTGACCGTCAATCTGTTGCCATTGCTCAGTTTCACACCAAAGCAACGAAGGCTGGTGCTTGTATTGAGGCGACAGCTGGCTCCTTTATTGATATTGAGGTCGGAACCAATCATTACGGAGGTTTGCCAGTAACGTTGTGAAATGTTAGAGGGAAATGTAATGACACATTCTCCTTCATTTGAACCATTTCCGATTGAAATGTTGGAGCTATTCACATTGTTTACAGAACGGTTGAGTGAAGCTGGCGCTACAAACCCCGAGCTTGCTGTGCCATTAGAACAATAGGCTGAAACCATATATTTTAAAAGACCATTTGCAGTACGGTGTTGTTTAACATCGCCTTGAACATACAAGCCGTTGCTCGGTGGAGTACCGTTAACACCAAGGCTGGTTCCTCCATTGTTTTTTAATACAAGTTTTGTGGCGCTTCCAACTTGCACTCTTAGTGGGTCATCTGTAGCACCTCCAGAAACATGCAGCGTGGCATTCGGATTTGTTATACCTATACCTACTTTCCCTCCATTGTAGACAATTTGGCCACTAGACAATGTCCAAGGTGAGAGATTGACCGCTTCTCCGACCCAGTTGCTTCCATCAAACTTTAAAATATCACCATTATTGGCACTGCCTGCGGCTAAAAATTCTGCTTGTACAGCATAAGGAACTGCTGACAAGCGCTGCCGTGGGACGAGTGCTTGAACAAAAGCAGGGTCACTGGCTTGTTTGACGAATAATTGTAGCCAAAGTTCTTGTCCTGCAAACATGGCATCTCCAAAGTCTACTTCTGGTATGTTGAATAGTCCATCGGTTACTGTAACTTGTGGAAAGTCCAGAAAAGTTATGGCTGCACCACCGTTTTCAGCAAGAAAAATAGCAACCCGAATGTAGTATAAACCATTGGCAGGTGTTCCATTTTGATTGAGTTCTCCTTGGTAACTAAAGCCACTGCCAATAACATCTCCCACTGCATGTGCATTAAAAGTTAGAATAAAAAGTAAGATTGCTGCATAAGTGTAATTGTATTTGTTCATTTTGTCATTCCTGTTTATTCAAACCCGTTATTAAAAATTGTACCCTGATTGATATTGCTGTTATTTTTTGACCAGAACCCACCTGTAATTGCAAATTCATTGTTTGACATTTGAATGCTGGCATCGGGTTGTCCGATACTTGATTTTATTAAAAATTCACCGTTGGAAACTTCAGATCCTCCACTGTTGATGGAGTACTTCTTTAATTCAAATCCAGCATGAGACTGGTTAAATAATGATGTAAAAATTAAAATTATTGGTATCGTGACAATAGGTTTTATCTTTTTTCTTCGCAGCATAAAGAGCCTCTTAAATTAAACACGTTAAAGTTGCTCGTATATTAATTAATTTAGGAGGTTGAATTCTGATAGAATCCTGATTGTATTCTGAATTTTAGGGTTTTTTTAGTTAACTTTCCCAGTAAGCTGGGATAAAGAGGATAAATAAAGTAAAAATTTCTAAGCGACCGAATATCATGACCAATGATAAAACCCACTTTGAGCTGTCTTGTAATGAAGAATAATTTGAATGGGCTTCGCCCAATGCTGGGCCAAGGTTGGCCAATGCAGAGAGCACCGTGCTGGTCGCTGTCATGATGTCTTCACCCAAAGACATGGAAACTAAGATAAAAAAGATGAGTAGAGTCATGAATTGCAATATAAAGGCTGATACGGCATCCAAAACTCTGTAGTTGACGGTTTTATCATTCATTTTGATAATGAATTTACCATGTGGGTGTACCAGCCTGTAAAATTCTCGCATACTTAACTTGTATAGCAGGATAACTCTAACCAGTTTGATTCCTCCTGATGTAGAGCCAGCGCAGGCACCTATTGTTCCAAGCATGATGAGGAATAAAGGCAACATGCCTGGTAATCTACTGATGTTCTCGGTTGAAAATCCGGTGTTGCTGACCATAGCCACGACTTGAAATGCTGAATGTCTTAACGCTTCGTACATGCTATCATATGTATTGTTAGCAACCAGCACTATGCTGGTAATAAAGAATGCGCCAATAATGATGCCTATATACACTTTTATTTCAGTATCATGCAAATAAATCTGCATGGAGGCAGAGCGCCAGGCGATAAAATGAGAGGCAAAATTAAACCCTGCTATGATCATAAATATGATACAGATAGATTCAATTAAAGTATTGTCGAAATAACCAATGGAGGCATCGTGTGTGGACATGCCTCCTGTAGCAAGGGTAGAAAAAGCATGACCGATAGCATCAAACAAATTCATGCCTGCCATATAATAAGCCAAGGCACATGCAGTTGTCATGGCCAAATACAAAAACCACAGCATCTTTGCTGTTTCTGTAATTCGTGGAGTTAGTTTGTTGTCCTTCATAGGGCCAGGTGTTTCTGCTTTAAACATCTGCATACCCCCGATTCGTAACATGGGTAGAATAGCAATGGCTAAAACAATTATTCCCATGCCGCCAAGCCATTGCAATAATTGTCTGTAAAATAGAACCGAATGTGGCAAGGAGTCGATATTAGTCAGAATAGTAGAGCCAGTAGTGGTTAATGCTGAAACAGACTCAAAGACGGCATCAGCCAGTGAAAGATTTAAATCTGGTGTAATATACAATGGGATCGCTGCGCTAAGACCAATGATGATCCACGACATGCCAACTACGATAAAACCTGATCGAATTTGTAATTCAGCTTTGGCTTTTCTGAATATAAATAATAGCGTATTGCCCAAGATGAACAAAATAACAAAACCACGAATGAACGGAATGATATCGCCATCTTTATAGATTAAGCTAACAATGATTGGAGGAATCATGATCAAACTTGAAATCACCAATAACAAACCAATAATTCTAAAAATGACTCTGCGTGTGTTAATGGTTGCAGAAACTTCAGTTCTTTCATTTTCAGATTGGTTCATTTTTTTATTATATCTAGAAACACTTGAAACTAAAATTAATTAATAAAAATAAATTTAATTACCAACTATTTCTCAATTCGCGTAGGTTGATAAATACCTCTTTTTCAGATTGTATTTTTTTGGGTAGATTATTAATAATTTCTTTGTTGTCAAGTCGCAAAAATGTATTGATATTTCTTTCATCGGCTATTGTCGTGATTAATGGATTGGTGTAGATATCAGATTGCTTATATTTGTCTAACCACTTTTTTGCCAATAAATTACTGGGTTCTCTATCTAACGTGAACTTTAAATTGTTCTCTAAATAATCGTGACCTGGATATACAATCACTTCATCAGATAAAGTTGAAATTTTATTTTTGATGGTCTTATACAAATCCAAAACGTCTCCTCCATTATGACAATTGCCCACACCTGCATTAAACAATATATCACCAGAAAAAATACAATGTGGATTGCCATCAACTTTGACAATAAAGCACAAATGGGCGTGGCTATGACCAGGTGTGTCCAATACTTCAATAGATACATTATCTGCAATATCTATTGTTTCATTGTTTAGCAATAAACGCGAAAGTCCTGGTATTTTGCCTTTGCCATTGGCGTGAGCCCAAACTTCACAATGGTGTAAATCAACCAATGCTTGATTGCCACGCACATGATCCCAGTGTTCATGGGTGTTAATAATGGCAGTAAGTTTTAGACAGTTATCGGAAATGAAATTAGTGACTGATTTAGCATCCCATGGATCTATTACATAGGCAGACTTATTGTTTAATTCGATAAAATAATTAAAGTTTCTTAATTCGTTATCGGTATATATCTGGTGTATTTTCATGATGGGTATTTTTTATAAAATTAAGGTTGGTATTTATCTTATACGAATTAAGGTAATTATACACTTTCTAGTTGTATATACAACTAAGACCGGTATAATTGACCATATGTTTGATAGATGCTTATACTTTAATGCCAATCACTTATCCAGAGTGGTCAATAAAATGATGAATGATGCATATGCACCGTTGGGCCTTTCTGCTGCTCATTCCTATCTTTTGCGTTTAGTCCTGAAACAACCAGGTTTGTTGCAAAAAGAGATTGGTTCAATATTGCACCTTGAAAAATCAACTGTTACGCGTTTTATTGACAAAATGGTCGAAGAAGGATATTTGCAAAGAAAACCATCTGTTATTGATGAAGTTAAATACCGCCATATTTTTGCTACTGGTAAGGCCAAACATATTGAAAGTGAATTAGAATCAATCGGAAGTTCGGTTTACCATCAGATGACAAAAACCATAAAGATTGATAAGTTCTCTGAGTTTGTTACTGACATGATAAAAATCACCCATAAACTTTAATAACTAGAATAGAGTTAACTTGTTAAATCCATTTAAATAGTTGTATATACAACTGAATAATTTTTGATTTGCACAAGTCGATTTTTTTAACGCGTAGTTGGTTGTATATACAACCAATTATTTTAAATAGAGGGTTTTTCAAAGCTCTCAACAATAAGAGGAAAATAAAATGAAGAATGAAATATTTTGGTTAGTCTTAACAATTATCGCAACAAGTTTATTTTGGGTACCGTATATTTTGGACCGGATTATTGAACATAAATTGATTCCAGCGTTAAGGAATCCCAACCGAGATTCTAGGCCGAGTACGCTATGGGCCAATAGGTTGATGTATGCCCATGAAAATGCCGTTGAGAACATGGTGTTGTTTGCCCCGTTGGTAATTTTGATTCAGTATATGGAGTTATCTTCTTCGGCGACTATTACTGCGGCAATGGTTTACTTTTTTTCCAGAATCGGACATGTGATATTTTATACTTTTGGAGTGCCTTATTTAAGAACGATTGCTTATTTTACAGGATGGTTAGCGCAATCCTATCTTGCGATTGTTGTCATCCTGAGTTTCTTGGGAGAATAATCATGCCGTATGTTAATATTAAAATAACTGATGAAATTGTCACACATGAACAGAAGCAGGAATTAATCACTGGTGTTACAGAATTATTGGTTTCTGTTTTGAACAAAAACCCAGCAACAACAGTGGTTGTGATTGATGAAGTTCCAACGGAAAATTGGGGGATTAATGGAAGTACAGTAGCAAAGTTAAGATAATGATTATATTAAAACCAACAAAGGTACAATCAATGCACCTTTGTTGGTTTCTAAATTCAGATAAATTTATGGTTCATAATTATCTGTTCTTTCTGAAATAGCTTCAATTACTGCTGGATTGACAATCAACGGGAAGTAATCATTGGTTAACCATGAAAACAATTCATTCACATAGAGCACACCATCAGTGATATTACCACTTTGCCCACCAGGGATAACTTGTTCAGCAGCAGGACCAGTATCGGTCATGGTGGAAACAAAACGTCTTGCAGGGCCTGATGCAAACATAAATCCATCAAGAGTGTTTGCACGCACACTGTGAGTGGATGCATCCAATACCTGATAACCACCAGATCTAGGAATTCCAGTAAGTCCATCAATGGTACTTAGACCAAATAAACCATTGGGCACAGATAAACTAGAACCTAAAGTATGAGAAAATTCAATGCGGTGTAATTTGCCCCAACGATAATCCATAATGTTGTTAGAATTATTAAATGCAGGTGCAAACTCGTCACTGGCAAGCAGGTCAAGAGCTTGTTTCAAGCTGGCAAGAATAATAAAATCTCTGGCATCTTCAGGTGTTGGTGCACTTGGGTTGGTGAAGAAGTTGATACCGGAGCCGCCAATGCCTTTGTTTTCTGGGAAACTATCCAATAGGTTTTTAAAGCCATTAAATGCAAACTTGCTTCCAGGTAATTGAGGGCCAAGTAACTCTTGTCCTATGGCAGCATCAACTCCATTCATGGTGGCATCAATGGTGTTTCTAATTCCCATAGAGCGCCATGTTGAATAAATAGTGGCCGCTACTGAATTATTGATTTCAGTATTACTGGGTGGAGATAAAGCAAATGGATTTTCACCAGGATCATATCCTTCGGTTACACCAGTTGGTGAAGAAAAATCCCAGGCCATAAACTTTTCTAAAGTAGCAATAGCTCTAGGATCTGCAAGAAATTGAGCAATTCCAGGCCAAGCACCTTCAGCAGCTGCATTATCAAAAGCAGTCAGAATATGCGGCATAATCAGTTCTGCATCCATCATCTGGTTATTGGCTTGCCATGCTTTGGTATCTGCAGCATCCACTTTTCCGCCATCTGCTAATGCTGATTTCATTAATCTGTCGATTCTACCCATGCGATAAGTAGAATACCCGCCTTGTGAAAGATAATACAATCCGCCACCTGGGCGAAGTTGGTTTAATACATTGTTGTCAGCAGATAATCCAATGGGGTCATTGTTGGCATTGGCAAACCAACCTTGAGCTGGATTTTCCCAATGGGGCATTTCAGCTTCTGGAATAATTTCATGCTGTTCAGATTGATTGACCTGTGGATTGCTAACAGGCATCCATTCATTTTTATGTGCGCCAGTTCCATCACGAATAAACATGGGGGGAACACCATCAGGTGCCATCATGGTTTGTAAATCTTCACGAATAGGCACTTCAACACCAGTATAGTAAGCAATATTTCCATAAATGTCAGCAACGCCAAAGTTTTGTGAACCAACATCAAAGTTGGTCAATGCTTGTCTAAATTCGAAAACATTGTGGGCTCTTGCCATGTCTACAAAGGCTTGTATTTCTTGAGTAGCACCAAAGCCTGTATATTGCATGCTCACTGCACGGTTGTTAGCTCTGTCAACTGATAATATTGGTCCATCATTGCGTCTTTGGATAATGTATGTGATACCACCGGCATCATATCCAACATTTTGATTTTCTGTATTGTCTAAAATACCATCACCGATTTGGTTGGCGTAATAGATTTGAAAGATATAATGAATCGGTTCTTCTACGCCGTTAAAGACTGTAAATGCAGGTAATCCAAATAGATTGGTGCGGATATCTTCAAAGAAAAAGTCTGTTTCATCAACAGGGTGTACAGTGCTGCCCCAACAAAGTTCTGGGTTACAGCCTTGCGCTACTATTGGTGCACCAGGAAATCCAACACCTGCGGCATTGAAAGTTTCTTCCACACCATCATCGACAACCAAGTGTATTGGATAAAATACACTGGGATAATCTAAAGATAAATGAGGATCATTGGCAACAATGGGAAAACCGCTTGTGGTGTGTTCACCTGAAATTGCCCAAGTATTTGAGCCCTTATCTTTTGAACCATCATTGAGTAATTTGTTTAGATCGGGTTGAGATTTCCAAATCGATGATATATTTTGAGCCAAAGCAACGTCATCAGCAGAAAACTGTGTGAAATTGCTATAATCATTGAAGGTTGACTTCTGAGTAGCACCATCATCTAGTATAACGCCACCAATAGATTCTAGAAATCCAGGTACTGTGACTCTATCATCGGGTGGAGCAGATCGGTATAAGTCATCTAAGAATAAAGCGGTGCCATCAAATCCTGCTGCTGCACCCACTTGTTGAAAGGTGCCAATCGCAATCGTGTTGTCAATTTCTTGAAGGTCATTAGACAATTGAAAGGCAATAAGTTTTGCCACTGCGATTGAGTCCAGAGCTGTCCATCTAGGAATGGTTGTTAACTCAAGACCTGCATATTCTATGGGTAAATCATTGTCTTTTAGCCAAGCATTAACCCCATTGGCATAAGAGCGCAATATGGATTTTGATTCGGTTGAGGCTTTTAAGTAAGATTTTAAGGCTGAACGACTGAAACCCAAAGTTCTTAATTGGATATCTGTACTCAACCCCGCTACACCAACCAATTCTGCAACTTGTCCATTGGCCAGCCTTCTGGTGTAATCCATTTGGAATAAACGATCCCGAGCGTGTAAATATCCATTCATAAAAGCAGCATCTTGCAACGATGCGGCTTTAACAGTAGGAATACTGGTTGCCGGATAAAGTACTTCTGCAGGATTCATTAATCCTGTTACTTGAGTAGCTTGTGAATTGATGGACAACCCCAGTAAGCCTAACATTAGGCTTTTTTTGAGGTTGTTAATTGTGCTTTTTTTCATAGTGTTTCCCCTGTAATAATTTAATGTTTTTGTAACTACTCACTCCGTCATTCCCGCGAAGGCGGGAATCCATTGATTTAAAAGTAAATATTTATTTCTTTTTAATACTGTTTTAATTGTCTTACCTTTTGTTTCTTTATTAAAGAACCTTTGCATAACTATGATGACGAGTAAAAAATGATTAAATTCACCAGCTTTTTGTTGGAAAATTGGTCAATAGCCAGCTATTACCTGCGTTTTCCACATCAATCTGGCAAATTTTCTCTATTTTTTCTTTCTCCATATAGTTATGCAAAGGTCTCAAGTAATAGATTTCCGCCTGCGCGGGAATAACAATGGTGGGTGAATAGTTACGCCTTTTTTTAAAATCCATAAAATTATATCACAAATGTCATTGTGTTTAATGTACAATTTTAAAAAATTAATGAGGGTTTGATATATGTCAGAAAATTCACAAGAAAGTAAACAATGGCTATGGTTGTTAATTATAGGTTTAGCGCTCGTTGCAATTGGAACATTTGCCATTCATTCACATGGATGGTTGAAAGGGATTTTATTGGGAGTAGGTGGTTTGGTTGTTGTATTTGCATCATCCGAAATGATGATTCATGCGGTGGATGGATTTGCCAAACGCAAGAAAATGAACTCATTTGTTGCCGGTACAATGGCAGGACTTTCCAGTAATATTCCTGAATTGGTTATGTTGGCCTTCGTCTTGTTGGCTTCACCGACAATTGGTTTCATTGTTACTGTATTAACTTTGCATGTGGGTGTTGCGGCATTTGGTTTGTATTGTGGCGCTTTGCCTAGGGATATTTATGGCGATGCACATTTGCCAAAACCTTTGGTTAATTTAAGTACCGATTTGTACGCAGCGGCTGCAGGACTGTTTTTTAGTTTGGGTGTTATTATGTTGTTGATGAAATCATTTGCTGCTGATTCAGTTGATATACCGGCTTTAAGTGTGACAGATTTATATGTTTTTGGCGCAATACTTTTGTTGGTTCAAATTGTGGCGGTAACCCGTTTGGTTAAAAGATTCTCGGGAGACGATAGCAATGTTGAAGAAGCTGTTGGTAACCTAATGTCAATAAAGGCGATAGTGGCTTTTAGTGTTGCTGGTTTAGTAGTTTCAGTCATAGGCGGTCATGCTGTGGGTGAATTTGCTGGGATTCTTGTAGAGAAACTTAAAGAAGCGGGCTATTCAGAAATGTTTGGTGCTGTCATTTTAAGTGTGTTTGCTTCAGCAGGTGCTTTTGTCATGATTGGGACTGCTCATTTCAAGAAGAAGTACAATATCGCTATGGCCAATGCATCGGGCGCGATTACTCAAGTGCCGTTCTTAGTATTGCCAATAGCGATGATTATGTTAGCGATATTTACCCAAACCGGTATGATTCCAGTTTTCGGTGGGACTGATGGAGTTATTCCAATCAATATACACACCACCAGTGCTATTTTATTGGGCTTTCCTTCGATGCTAGTATTGTGGAAGGCTGTTCAGGATGATGGCAAGGTCAATTGGGTGGAAACCATGAGTATGATTGCTATCTTTATGATTGTTATCTATTTGTTAGTTGCGCATGGTTAAAGGTAGGTCATATATATAAACCACCCTAGAGACATAATAGAGGGTGGTTTATTTGAAGGAGGGCTATTCTGCCTTGTTAAATTTATAGAATGTTTCGCTTAGGTAGGCAACCACATTTTCTTCGTCTTCTTCAAACCAAGATGAGCCTGTGGCAGCAACGCAACGATGGACTTGTTTTTTTAGTGCTTCAAGGTTGTTGACTTTCCTTTCTTTTGCAGGTCGAGTAAATACTGAACTATCATGGCATTTGGTGCAATCCTCTTCGTACATTTCTTTGCCCTCGTCCATGTCAGCAGCGATACTCATTGAGCTAAACGCAATTGCCAATATTAAAGTTGTTGGTGTGTTTTTCATCATTAGTTCCTGTTAATTGGTTGTCTTGTTGTTCATGGTATATTAGTCCTTTCAATAAATCAATTGCGCAAAATATAAAAAACACCTTGCAATTGTAGTGGTGTCATACTAAACTACAACACTAGAACATAAACACAACAATAAATACAGTGACTATTATGAAAACACAGTTAAATCAAATATTAACCATAACGACATTTTTCTCATTGGCAATTAGTACAACTTTGGCCATTTCATGGGGCGTAAGCAATATGTTGGTTGAAGATGAGTTGTGCCAAGATGAAACACTAGGTACTGTTATTCTAAATGAGGTTAAAATGAACCTTGACCTGAACAAATCATTTAAATTATTAATACCAAAATTGAAATAGGAAATAGATCATGAGTTTCCAGTGGAACGATAAAGAACCGATTTATCTTCAACTAAAAGATCAAATTCGCAATATGATTTTAGTTGGAGATTTAATAGAGAGCGAAGCCTTGCCTTCTGTAAGACAAGTGGCTTCAGACTATAAATTAAATCCCATTACTGTTTCTAAAGCGTGGCAGTATTTGGTTGACGAAGATTTGGTTGAAAAAAGGCGAGGTTTGGGGATGTTTGTGAAAGATGGCGCAAGAGAAAAACTGCTTATTTGTGACCAAGAAAAATTTCTACAAAAAGACTGGCCAGATATAAAAACACGTATCAAGGATTTAATCATTGATCCACAAGTATTAATTAATTCATTAAAAGACATGCAAGGGGCATCATAAAAATGACAAATATAATATCGACAAAAAATCTATCCAAGAGTTATGGCAAATTTAAAGCCTTGGATGATATCAATTTAACCATTGGTAAAGGAAAAATTGTAGGTTTGATTGGGCCAAATGGTGCAGGAAAAACGACTTTACTCAAAGCCATGTTGGGCTTGACTGCCTATGATGGTGATTTAGAAGTCATGGGTATCAATCCTTTTAAAGAAAGGGCCAAGTTGATGGAAGACATTTGTTTTATTGCCGATGTTGCGGTTTTGCCCAAGTGGATTAAAGTCAATGAAGTATTGGATTTCGTTGAAGAAACACATCCCAAATTTTCGCGTTCTAAAGCAGAAGCCTTTTTGAAAAAAACCAAGTTGGGTTTAAAGCAAAAAGTTAAATCCATGTCAAAGGGCATGGTTGTACAATTGCATTTAGCCATAGTGATGTCAATTGAGGCTAAATTGTTGGTGTTGGATGAACCCACATTGGGCTTAGATATTATCTATAGAAAGGATTTCTATGACAACTTGCTCAACGATTATTTTGATCATGAGAGAACCATTATTATCACTACCCATCAAGTGGAAGAAATCGAACATATTCTAACAGATTTATTGTTCATTAAAGAAGGCAAGATTGTCTTGGATTCTTCAATGGATGAATTGACCGAAGAATATTTTGAAGTGATGGTGCCCTCAGAAAACTACGAAGATGCCATGAGCTTTAAGCCTTTACAAAGCCGTAAAGTTTTTGGTAAACATGTGATGTTATTTAAGCATGTCAATCGAGGAGAGCTAGAAGCATTGGGTGATGTTCAAAGACCAGGAGTGGCAGATTTATTTGTGGCGATGTTAAAAGAGGAGGAGGCAGCATGAGAATAGTTAATACATACAAAGCTCTGATTAAAAGAGAGTTTTGGGAGCACCGCGGTGCATTTATTAAAGCACCGATTATCATGAGCATTGTTTTTATAGTGCTTAGCATAGGCTTTTATATTACGGCTATAGTGTTGGCTGATAAATCAGGATCAAATGATATAGTAAGTCAATTAATCAATGAATCATCTAAATTATCCTCTGAGAAATTGTCAATGATTTGGGATGGGCAAATGATGGGTATGTCTTCGATATTCTTGATGGTTTTGTACTTCGTTTTATTTTTCTTTTTGTTGGGTTCTTTATTCGATGATAGAAAAGATCAAAGTGTTTTGTTCTGGAAGTCATTGCCAATTAGTGATGCAACAACCGTCTTTTCAAAAATAATAACAGCCATGTTCTTTGTTCCAATAGTATTCGTGGGGGTTTATTTAGCATTGACTTTGGTATTGATGTTGATATTTACGGCCATATTACTTATTCATGGTTTAAGCCCAATCCAATTAATTTGGTCACCTGCCAGTTTGTATGCAGGAGGCAAAGTGATGTTTGTCGGAACAATGACACAAATGTTGTGGGCTCTGCCGATATATGGCTGGCTAATATTTAGTTCATCAATTAGCAAAAGAAGACCTTTTTTGTTTTCTGTTTTTGTACCTGCGATTTTTGCCTTTTCATGGTATTGGATTAATGTTTTAACATTTAAATTTACAGATTTCACTATGTTTAAAAAACCTTTGAACTATGCAGGTCATGCAATGCTTCCTTACGGTTCAGGTTCTTTGAATGGCAATAGTTTTCGGTTTAATCCTGAGGAGTCAACAATAGATTTAATAATGAATAATATGTTATCGTCACTTGCTAGTTTAGAAATATTATATGGCGCTATCTTTTGCTCAATCATGGTTGGCTTAGCTATTTGGTTAAGAAGATATAGAAATACAACATAAATTATATTAAAATAGATTTATTATCAAAAGCGGCACAAACTGATGTCGTTTTTTTTGTTTTAGAGAATCAAAAATATTATGGCCAGTCATTTAAATTTATACCCGCTTAATCATTTTAAAATGCGACATGGTGGAGAGCTCAATGGAGCCATCATAGCATTTGAGACATGGGGTGAATTAAATGACAACAAAGACAATGCGATATTGATACTAACCGGTTTATCTACCGATTCTCATGCGGCAACCCATGACCATTCTCATGATTCTCACGAGACAGCAGGTTGGTGGGAATACATGTTAGGGCCAGGAAAGGCTATTGATACCGATAAGTGGTTTGTGATTTGTGCCAGTTCATTGGGCAGTTGTAAGGGGTCAACTGGCCCGTGTTCACCTAATCCATCAACAAAAAAACCTTATAAATTTACCTTTCCAGATCTGACCTTGGAAGACATTGCCAATTCTTCCTGGGAGGTGGTTCAATCTTTGGGCATAGAAAAACTAGCCTGCGTCATTGGTCCGTCAATGGGTGGAATGTCTTCTTTGGCATTGGTTTTACAACACCCTAATGCTACACACCACATGGTTAATATCGCTGCGGGTTGTCATTCAGAACCTTTTAGTACTGCCATTCGTTCTCTACAACGTGAGGCCATTTTAAAAGATGTTAATTTCAATGATGGTAACTATTCAAGTGAACAATGGCCAACCCAGGGCATGAAACAAGCGCGTAAAATGGGTATGTTGTCTTATCGTTCGGCAGAAGAGTGGAAAGAAAAATTCCCACGTAACCTTCGTCAAAGACCACACAAACCTTTCGGCATAGAATTTCCAGTAGAAAGTTATTTAGAACACCATGCAGAAAAATTTGTACACCAATTTGATCCTGTCAGTTATATTTATTTATCCAGAGCCATGGACTGGTTTGATGCCTGTGATTATGCAACACATGAGTGTGGAAACCCATTTTATGATATTAATTTAGACTCGGCATTGGTAGTAGGCGCAAGAACTGATTTGTTGTTTCCGAAATCTCAACAACAAGAGTTGGCCGAACTATTAACCATTGCTGGTTGTGAAACCCAATTAGAAATTACAGATTCCATCCAAGGCCATGATGCATTTTTGGTAGATCAAGAAAATTATTCCCGAATTATTGGTGAGTATTTACAAAAATTGTAAGTAACACAATCAATAGAAGTCGCTATAAATTTAACCCCCAATAAACTGTGAATTTTTGATTCTTTCAAGTTCATCTCGGATTTTTGCAGCTTCTTCAAATTCCATATCGTGTGCATGGGAAAACATCTGTTTCTCCAGTTTAGCAATGAGTTTTCCCAATTGTTTGGGGCTGTCTAAATTGTATCCTGGATGTTCTTCTGCCACTTTGAACTGTGGTTTGGTGTCTGTTCCTGTTGAGTCTACAAATCCATCTTTCAAATCATGAATCTTTCGAATAACTGTGGTTGGAGTAATGCCGTGTTTTTTATTGTGGGCCATTTGTTTTTCGCGGCGGCGTTTTGTTTCATTGATGGCGACTTCCATTGCGGGTGTAACTTTGTCACCATACAAAATGGCCTTACCTTTTGCGTTTCGGCTCGCGCGACCTATGGTTTGTATCAATGACCGCTCAGAACGCAGGAACCCAGGCTTGTCAGCATCTAATATGGCTACCAATGACACTTCTGGCATGTCCAGTCCTTCACGCAATAAGTTAATGCCAATCAATACATCAAAGACTCCTTGGCGCAAATCTCGGATAATTTCAGCACGTTCAACGGTATCAATCTCTGAGTGCAAATACCGACATTTGATGCCGTGTTCGGAAATATAATCGGTTAAATCTTCGCTCATGCGTTTAGTCAATGTGGTGACCAATACGCGTTCTTGTACTTTTATTTTCTTATTAATTTCAGATAATAAATCATCAATTTGAGTGCCAACTGGCCTGACTTCAATGATAGGGTCTAATAAACCTGTGGGGCGCACAACTTGTTCAATGGTCTGAGCTGCATTTTCTTCTTCATATTTGGCAGGAGTTGCTGAGACAAATATCATGCGTGGCGTGCGCTGTTCCCACTCTTCAAATTTAAGTGGGCGATTGTCTAAAGCTGATGGCAATCTAAAGCCATAGTTGACTAAGTTTTCTTTGCGCGATCTATCGCCTTTATACATGCCACCAATCTGTGTGACGCTAACATGGCTTTCATCCATCACCAAAAGTGCATCATCGGGCAAATAGTCAAACAAACAAGGAGGTGGCTCGCCTGGTTCTAGCCCCGTAAAATGGCGTGAGTAATTTTCGATGCCAGAACAATAGCCCAGCTCCCGCATCATTTCTAAATCATAATTGGTGCGTTGTTGTAATCTTTGTGATTCTACCAATCTGTTTTCGTCATTCAATACTTTCAACCTGTCTTTGAGTTCTTCTCTGATGGTTTCGGTAGCGGCAATAGTTCTATCTCGTGGTGTGACAAAATGTTTGGTGGGGAAAATGGTTAATTCTTTTTCATTGCTGGTTTTCTTGCCCGTTAATGGATCAAAATAACTCAAATTTTCAATTTCATCATCAAATAATTCAACTCGAATGGCTTGTTTTTCAGATTCAGCAGGAAAAATATCAATGATTTCACCGTGAACTCTAAATGTCCCGCGAGCAAGTTCATAGTCATTGCGGGTGAACTGTAATTCGGTTAACTGGTATAAAAAAGCCCTTTGTTCAACTTTTTGTCCCACTTTCAAAGGAATCACCATGTTCAAATACGATTGAGGGTCGCCCAGTCCATAAATGGCAGAAACCGTAGCCACAATAATTACATCACGTCTTTGCATCAATGATTTGGTTGCTGAAAGTCGCATTTGTTCAATGTATTCATTGATAGAAGAATCTTTTTCAATGTAAGTATCTGAAGCGGCCATATACGCCTCAGGTTGATAATAGTCATAATACGATACAAAATATTCAACCGCATTGTCAGGAAAAAATTCTTTGAACTCATTATACAATTGACCAGCCAAGGTTTTGTTGTGTACCATCACCATGGTCGGTTTTTGAATATTTTGAATCACATTGGCAATGGTAAATGTCTTGCCCGAGCCAGTCACACCCAACAAAGTCTGAGCTTTTAACCCTGCCTCAAAACCTTCTGATAATTTTTTAATCGCATTGGGTTGATCGCCCGCTGGTTCGAAAGGGCTGTGAATGGTGAATTCCTTTTGAGTTTTATTGATTTTGAGTTTGACCAGTTCCAATGAATTTAAGTACAAGAATAAAGAAATCGATTGTACCATAATCCAATAGAAGAGCACTGAAAATTCAATTCAAAACAGCTACAGCTAAGTCAAAATTTTGTGTTTGGCTATAAGAATTATTGCATATTTTTGTTACTATTAATGGTGAAATATGTAACATGACATCATGTGTTATAATTAAAATAGACATTAATAAATTCTATTCAGGAGAACTCATGAAAGGCCAATTAAAAGCATTGCCAAATTATCAACAATTGAAGTTTTTATTTCTGTTATTCAATGTTGTTGCAATTAGTGGTTGGGTGGTCATTATTGGGTTTCCTTTTTGGGGTTGGGGTTCATCATTTGTGGTCACTGTTGTTGTGGGATTGTTGGCGATTATTTATGGGTATTTGTTGTTGCTGTCTTTTAAGCAAAAGCCAACTCCTGGTGGAGATCGTCCTGGATTTTTTAATATGCGTGGTGTTGTAGCTTTGTTTCAGAATCCTGTATCAATTTTGGCTGCGTGGGTACATATACTGGCATTTGATTTAATGGCAGCGATTTATATTCAACAACAGGGAAATCAAATAGGGATAAGCCACTGGCTATTGATCCCTTGCTATCTTCTTACCATGATGTTTGGTCCTTTGGGGCTATTATTATTCTTAGCCATTCAGTGGTTTGTTGTATGAAACTAATGGGCAAAGTGTAATTGATTGCATGTGTTGGGTTATTGTTTTTTTAGTTTCTTTTAATTAAAGCTGTATATTACAGTTGTCTAATGTATGAATTAAGTTAATATACTCGTTCTAGCTATTAACTTATAATTTTGGATTTTTAATATGACTGATTTTGAGATAGATTTCGTTTCCGATTTAATAAAAAAAGTAAAGCCTTCTGCGACTATTGCGGTGAGTATGAAGTCTGCTGAATTGCGTGCGGCGGGTAAAGATGTGATTGGTTTGGGAGCAGGGGAGCCTGATTTCGACACGCCAAATCACATAAAAGCAGCTGCAATTGAAGCGATTAATCAGGGAAAAACTAAATATACGGCTGTAGACGGAACGCCAGAATTAAAAAAAGCCATTGTTGATAAATTTAAGCGTGAAAATCATTTAGATTTTAATGCCAATCAGGTTTTGGTTTCGTGTGGTGCTAAGCACAGCATTTCAAATCTTTTGGCCGCAGTGTTGAATCCGGGTGATGAAGTGATTATTCCTGCGCCATATTGGGTCTCTTATCCAGATATGGTGTTGCTGGCAGGTGGAGAATCGGTGATTGTGAATACCACACAAGAGCAAGATTTTAAAATCACACCCGAACAATTGGAAAATGCAATATCGGATAAATCACGCATCATTATTTTAAATACTCCCAGTAATCCAACAGGCAAAGCCTACCGCAAAGCAGAGCTGCAAGCCTTAGGAGAGGTGCTGTTAAAATATCCACAGTTGCTGATTGCAACCGATGATATTTATGAGCACATTTATTGGGGCGATGAAGAAATCACCAATTTGGGTGTATTGTTCCCTGAATTAATGGATAGAATGGTGTTTATCAATGGCGTTTCAAAAGCCTATGCGATGACGGGTTGGCGTATTGGTTATGCGGCAGGCCCTGTTGATGTGATTACAGCTATGCGTAAAATCCAATCACAAGCTACCTCTAATCCTTGTTCTATTTCTCAAGCGGCTTCAGTTGCTGCATTGAATGGTTCGCAAGATTGTTTGATTCCCATGAGAAAAGCCTTTAAAGAACGTCATGATTGGTTGATTGGAGCTTTGAATGATATCCCTGGATTTTCTTGTATTCCTGGTGAAGGAGCGTTTTATGCTTTTCCCAATGTTGAGCAAGCCATAGCCAAGATTGATGGTGTTCATACAGATGTCGAGTTTTCTACTTGGTTGTTAGAAAATGCTGAAGTGGCTGTAGTTCCCGGTACACCTTTTGGTGCACCAGGACATGTGCGTCTTTCTTTTGCGACTTCGATGGAAAATTTACACAAGGCGGTTTCAAGAATTTCTAATGCCTTAACTGTTATCAATCCTGTAATATAATACCGTAATTCAGGACAACAAGCTATTCTTAATTATCAAAGAAACTATCATTGTAGGATTGGTCATTCTATCTCAAAATAAAATGATGAAGCAAAGGGGGTTCTTGTTGTCCCAACAGGGTAAAATCATAGGCATAAATTTAAATGATGAATTCACTTACTTGATTTAATTATGAGAGGTTGAGGCCTATCTTCCATTGGACTGAGTTATCAGTATTTTATTTAGAATGATGACTATGAGGCTATTTGTAAAATACTAAGGTATATAAATTATTTTTGCTATTATTGTGACTTTTTTATAGGGATTTGAGTGTTGGACAGAATCTAAAATTTCTATTGTTTAAATTTGAATTAAAGCAAGTTACAATTTATTCGATCTAATCTTAAAACTTAGATTCAGAACTAATTAGAGTGCTTAATGTGCTGAGTTTAAGTAATGCAAATTTTCTTTAACCAATATTATTTTTAATAAAAATTTGTCACTTATAGAAAGTGTTTTGTGACACAGGTCACATTATTTAAATAAATACAGTTTTTCTATGATGATTTTAATAAATTTTTAAATTGCATTAACACTGTAACCTAGTTTGTGCTAAGTTAAACCTACAAATTATTAATGGGAGTACAAAGAATGTTAAGTAAGATACCTTTGAAAAAAATCAGAATTATATTGTTTATAATGCTGATTGTGAATTTTTCACATATACAAGCTGGAGAGAATAATACAGCGGGTGTGAAAAATTCTCTTAATTTTAATTCATTGAATTTAGGCAATTATGTGAAAAGTTCATCAGAAGAAGATGATATCGATAGCGATGATGGTTGCCAAGACGATGATGATGAGCATGATAGCGACGATGATGAGCATGATAGCGATGATGATGAGCATGATAGCGACGATGATGAGCATGATAGCGATGATGATGAGCATGATAGCGATGATGATGAGCATGATAGCGATGATGATGAGCATGATAGCGATGATTGTGATGACGAAGATGATTGTAATGATGACGAGCATGATAATGACGAAGATGAGCATGACAACGATGATTGTGATGACGAAGATGATTGTAATGATGACGAGCATGATAATGACGAAGATGAGCATGACAACGATGATTGTGATGACGAAGATGATTGTAATGATGACGAACATGACAATGATGATGAAAATGACAATGATGATGAAAATGAAGAAGACGGACATTGTTCTCAAAACACGCCTCCAACTCCTGCACCAGTTTCTCAGGACTTGGGTGATGCGCCAGCAAGTTACGGTGAAGCTTCGCATGCAGTGTTAGTAAATAACAATCCATTCTTGGGAACTGTAGCACCAGATGCAGATCAGTCGCCACAGACAAGTATTGATGCTACTGCTGACGATTCAACTATAACAGGAATTGATGATGAAGGCGGTTCTATTTTCTTATTAACCAATAAAGGGTATTTAGACCTTTGTGGTAGATCAATATTAACAGATGACATCTTGAATATTGTTGTTAATACCACCGGTAGTGCAAATTTAAATGGATGGATTGACTGGAATGCCGATGGTGTGTTTTCAGCCAGTGAGCAAATATATACAGATGTAGTATCATTGGGTCTAGGAAAGGTTGTTAAAAGCAAACCTTTGCCTGTTCCGCTCAATGCTGTAGTCGGGACTACATTCATTCGCTTAAGATACAGTACTGACATTGGGTTGACGTCTAGTGGAGCTGCCACTGATGGAGAAGTTGAGGATTGCTCAATTACCATTAACCAAGCTGCTACTCCACCACCGCCACCACCACCACCACCACCAGGTGTCTAATCTGACATCAATAAGAAAGCAAAAAAAGCCCAGCCACATATTTGAGGTTGGGTTTTTTTTAAATTGTATACCTGAACTTAAAAGACTCCACAAAGTCACTTTGATTTGTCGACAACAATGTTCAAGAACCTCTGCTATAAATGATGCAATAATTTGTTAGTTTGTATGAACGATAATAAGTTTTTTGTAATTTTGTTAATTAGACGGTAAACTATTGATAATACAATGGTATTTATGTTGAAAAAAAGCAATAATTTTGTTATCTTGTCTATTGATTATGGGAATTTCGTTTTAATTGGGTTCAGGGTTACTTTATCTTGGCTATACATCAAACTAAGAAATGTTTGGAAATTTTTCCTTAATTTGCTTTTTCTAAATTAGCATACTCTATTCAATAACTAAATATTGGTTATAATAAGAACTGAAATACAGTAGGAATATAATGAAACACAAAATAAATACATTGACAGCAAAATTTAGTTTTTTAATTTTAATAGGTCTGAATGTGATAGGTCTACTTTTAATAAACATTCAAGCTGCTACTTTCTCATATCCACCATTGTCAATTTCCAATGGAGGTGTTATACCTGATGGAGGCCCTGCTCCCAATGGCTGTGCTGGAAATAATGGAGTAACTGTTACATTTGATGTTACAGATGATTTTAATATTGATAATGTTAGTAATGGCGTAACTCTTGGAGTGAATGTTACCCATACTTGGCGTGGTGATTTGGTTATGGACTTATCATCACCTATAACTGCAAATTCATCTGTATTTATAGGAAATGGTGGTGATGGATCACAAAATTTCAATGTCATGTTTGACGAGCTCTTAGGAGCTGCCATTGCCGGTAACCATCTAACCACGCCTGATTTTGTTAACATTAGTAATCCACAGCCAGCAGGCAGTTTAACTGTGTTTAATGGTCAAAATGCCATGGGTTTATGGACATTTTTTGTATGTGATCAATTTGCTGCCGATACTGGCGCCTTAACGGCTGCACAGCTTAATTTTGTAGGAACTCTGAACAACCCATTAACTATTTCAAAAGCAACACCTACCAATAACGATGCTGATGGCAATGGATATGTGAGTGCGGGAGATACGCTGACTTATACCATTACAGCAACCAATGTTGGCGTTGCAGCATTAACCAATGTTGTCGTTACAGATAGTTTGTTAACTCCAAGCAGCAATACTTGTGCAACTGTAGCAGCTGCAGGCACCTGTGTATTGACAGGCACTTATTTGGTCCAAACAGTAGATGAATTAATTGGGACTATAACCAATTCAGCAACAGCAAACAGCAATGAAACCAATTTGGTTAATTCAAATACTGTAACCACAATAGCAGGGGCAAATATCCCCTCGCAACCTGAAGATGTGTTTTACATGCCATTGCCTGAAGCAGATGCTTTGACTGCTTTGTTATCAATTTTTCCGGGGGAAAATGTAAATACGGGTATTGAAACTTGTCCCAGTAATGCTAACAATCCAATTCCTACACCAACTAGCCCAATAAGTACTTATTCTTCAATTACTGTACTTAGAAGTAATACCATCATCTATTATGATGAGCAAGAAGATGGATATGAAGCTAATACCATTAATCCTGTTCAGCCGTCAACCCAAGTTTGGGGAGATAGAAATATTGCAAATGGATTCGCTCCAGGTTCAGTTTGCTTAATTGATGCTTGTGATGTACTCAATGCAGGTATTATTATCGTATTAGACAATCAAGTTAACATTCCTGATAATATTGTAAACTTTGATGGGGGAGACAAGATATCTGCGACAGATACCATATCAATGACTAAGGCCAATTGGGCATCAGGCTCTAGAACTTTGCTGGCTGGGTCCTTTGAGTTGTACCCGACCACTGAATGGGGGACGAATTATAATATTCCTGTTGGAGAAGATGTTTCTCCAGCTAATTTTCTAAATGCAAAATATCAATATGTTGGTATTACTGTCATGGCCCAACAAGATGGAACCAATGTGAGTATTGATCTGGATGGCAATCCATTGACTCTTGGCGACATTACCAATGTGACCTTAAATGAAGGTCAAAGTCAATTTATAGATGGAGGTATTTTGATAGGTGCAACAGTTACCTCAAATTTCAACGTTCAAGTAGATATTGTTACGGGTGATATATGTGATACGTATGAGTCACGTTTCTTTACACTTTTTCCAACAAGGTTATGGGACAACAGTTATTACAACCCAGTAGGTACAAGTGTTGATGATCAAGGAGATCCTGCGACAACAAGAGTGCTTTTATATAATCCTGGTATGAATGATATTACCATATTGATTCAAGATGGCACTGGCATTGCAACCCAAATCGTTACTGCGGGTAATTTAGTTGATTATCCTCAAAACAACACAACAGCAGCTCATTATTGTACTACCACTGATGGTACAACGTGCGATATAAATGGTGATGTGTTTTATGCAATGGCTAGTATTGATGCGGATCCGGATACTCAAAGTAACGCAGGTATTCTTAAAGCCAATAGAAATGATTGGGGCTTTACTCTGGTACCTAAGTCATCATTAAGTCAACAGGCACTGGTTGGTTTGGGTTTTGGGAAAGATCCTTTGGATGCCACGGGTTCTATTGAAAATTCAAGTCCAGTTTGGATTACTGCAGATATGGTTAACGGAGCTACACCTGTTGGAGGAATACAAATTTGTGCGGATTATGATAATGACGGAACAGATGTTGGCCCTCCTCAAATTGACCCTGTTACAGGACAACAGTACGATATCACATTTAGTGTGAATTTATATGACTCAGTACAGATTCGAGATACCGATAGAGACCAAACCAGCCTCTTGGTGTGGATATGTGACACCGATATTACAGATGCCAACAATGCCATACTGGCAGTTGCTTGGGGGCAAGATCCATTGTCTGCCAGTGGTGGTACTCCCGCAATTGATTTAGGTACAGGCGTACCCAATGTTGCATCTTTGATTCTTTTGAAAGAAGGGCAACTCAGTAATGATGTAAATGGCGATGGATTTCCAAGTATTGGAGACACCATCACATATCTTATTACCTTAAGTAACGTGGGTTTTGTTCCTGTTGATGGTGAAGTTTTGACAGACGCGTTGCCTCCCAATGTCACCTATATTGCTAACTCGACTATTTTTGATAACAACAGTGGTTCTGGTTTTGTATCCTTAGCAGACAATGCCAATCCAACTACTCCTTTTCCATTAGATGAGGGTGGTGTCGCACTTCCTGGTTTGGTGCAAGTTGGAAAATCTTTTCTTATTTCATTTGATGTAACAGTCACTTCGTTACCATTGGATGACGTAGAATTGTGTAATTCTACCAGTGTCAATATCCCCATTGAAGTGGTATCAGATGAACATTGTTTAGATTTGTTGGCCAGAACAGCTGCATTGGGTAATTTTGTTTGGGATGATATCAATCAAAATGGCATACAAGATATGGGCGAAGTAGGCATTGAAGGGGTGACAGTTACCTTGCTAGATAATATGGGAGTCCCAGTTGTGAATGGTATTGGTGGTAGCTATACAACAACAACTGCTGCAGATGGATCTTGGTCACTAACCAAGTTGCCAGCTGGAGATTACCAAATTTTATTTGATACTTCAACTGCAACCAATAATCTAATTTACTCAGGAACTTCACAAAATCAGGGGGTAGATGATACGATTGACAGTGATGGAGCACCGAATGGAACAACGGGACAAATACAAACTTCTACTTTCACACTGGCAACAGGTGTAACAGACAATACCGTTGATGCAGGTTTTTATCAGGTATATTCAGTGATAGGTAATCGAGTGTGGCTTGATTTAGATAACGATGGTGTGCAGGATGCCAATGAAGATGGAATTGCCAATATAACTGTACAACTCACACCTCCGGTAGGGGTTGATATTGGAGCAGGTGTAGGTGTGGCTATTACTACGGTAACTGATACAGATGGTAATTATATCTTTTCTGGATTGCCAGTAGTCAGTGGTTATCAAGTGACAGTGACCAATCCACCTGTTGGCTTAAATCGAAGTTATGATGAAGATGGGACAGGCACAGCTCATACTTCAACAGTGAATTTGACCATGGGCGATCAAGAGTATTTAACTGCTGATTTTGGCTATGCGCCCAGTCCCGGTACTATAGGTGATTATGTTTGGTCTGATGCCAATGGCAATGGTCAACAAGACCCAGGAGAGATTGGATTAGGCGGAGTGACAGTTTATCTATGTACTGTCGCCAATGTAAGCCTTGCAATGCCATGTAGTTCAACGACAGCTATGGTTGTTACAACCACCACAGATGCTACAGGAAAGTATTTGTATACAGGTTTGGATATTACTGAAACTTATGTTGTTGCAATTGACAGTGCTGCATTAATTGTTGCAGGTTATACTCAAACTGGAGATCCAGATAGTACAACAGTGTTTGATGATGAGACAACAGTTCCAGCTTTAAATTCTTCGAACGATGTGAATTTAGATGCAGATTTCGGCTACCAGCCACCCAATACTGTCAATTTCTCTGATATTGGAGATACTATTTATCAAGACAATAATGGCAATGGTGTTCTGGATGTGGGAGAACCTGGAATAGAAGGTATTACGGTTCAACTATTTGTTGATACCAATGCTGACAATATTCCTGATACGCCAATTGCTTCGGTAACAACCGATGCAAGCGGATTATATTTATTCCCTTCTTTACCCAATGGTTTGGCATACTCTGTATTGATTACAGATGCCTTTAACGTATTGAATGGTTTTAACCAAACAGGTGATCCAGATGCGATGTTGGATAATCAATCTACCCTTGTGAACTTAAGTGCCAATAATCTAATGCAAGATTTTGGCTATCGTCCAATAAGAAGTGGCGCTGGACTGATTGGAGATTTTGTTTTTCTTGATGTGAATGGAAACGGAATGCAAGATTTAGTAGAGCAAGGACTAGAAGGAGTAACTGTTAGGTTGTTTAATGCTGCAGGTGATTTTATTGGTATAACTTCTACTGATGAAAATGGCAAGTATTTATTTACCGGACTTGATACCTCGTTGATCTATACTGCTATTGTTGATACCTCAACGCTTCCCAATGGGGGAGTGGGGTGGACCAATAATGTTGATCCAGATGGTGGAGTTGCTTCACAAGCCACCACTGATTTGTCATTGATTGGTACAGGAGTTGATTTGTCATTGGACTTTGGTTATACCGGTGCAGCAAGCAATACCATTTCAGGTACCGTATGGACGGATAATGATGGCAATGGTTTGTTAACAGATGGTACATTAGGAACGCCTAATGAGGTACCTAATGGCATTATCAATGTGACCATTGAGTTGACCGACTCTAACGGTAATATTGTTGGAACTACCACTACAGATGCCAATGGCGATTATAGTTTTATTGGATTGCCTGATGGCAGTTATACAGTTAAAGTAACAGATAAATTCAATGAATTGGCAAATTTATTGCACACCGATGGACCAACTCCTGGTGCTGACAATAACTCCCAAAATGATTTTGGGTATGTGGCAGTTGTTTCTGGAGGTTCATCCAACACAACCGCTGACTTTGGTTATCAGCCGGTTGTTACTACTCCTATTACTTTAGCGGGTTTCAGGGCTGTTTATAATAAAGTCACTGACATGACAACAATATCTTGGTCTACCATGACAGAATCAGGAAATATTGGTTTTGAACTGTTTTATGAAGACAATGGTTTTTGGGACAAGGCGACGCCTGAAATCATTCCATCAAAGAGTGTTTATAGCACTGGAATAACTGAATATGAATTTGTTTATCAAGGATATGCCAAGCAGTGGGCAATTGTTGATATAGATATTTTTGGACAACGAAAGTCTCATGGTATCTACAATCTCAATCGACAATATGGGAATGACTCATTATTAAAGAGTAAATCTATACAGTGGGAAGGTATTAATGAAGGACATCAATTAAAGGCCGAAAAACGTAGACAAGAACGGGTGAAGGATATTAACAGTTATCTACAGTCAATGAAGTCCAAACAGGTAAAAACTAATGGAGAAGGGTCATGATTTTAAGACAGAAAATTAGTGTTTCATTGTTTGCCTTATTGTTTGCTGTGACGGGATCTGCTGCTGTAAATATACAGCAGTCAGTAATGAATCTAAAAGTGACCAAAGATGGTATTCATCGAGTTACTGCGGTTGAATTATTGGCAAAAGGAGTGAATTTAACAGGTTTTCAAATTGACAGTATTTCAATAATGCACAACGGTCTTACTATTCCTGTTAGGGTGGTTAGTGATGACCAAACGTTTTTTGGATCCAATAGTTATATTGAATTTATTGGAAACTCTGCAGAAAGTTTATATCAAGAAGGCAGTATCTACAAAATAGTTTTGAATAAGAATAGACCAATAACAAACTCTTTAATTAGCCCTCAAGACAATTTGGTTACTGAAAATTTTTATGTTCAGGTTGATGCCTATGCAGATAATAATGCCTATAATTTTGGTTCTCCCATTTCTGACCCCTGGTATTCTCACAAAATACAGGCAGTTGGCAGTGAAAAGGTGTTGGCTTTGAATTTTAATATTGACAATATCATGCAGGATGGAGATGTATCTGTTGAATTGAATGTTTGGGGAGGAATTGACTACCCTGATTCACCAGATCACCATGTGAAATATCAGTTGAATGGTACCAAAGTTGCAGATTTCAAATTTGATGGATTTAAATTACAACAACATAAATTTGTTGGCCCAGGAATCAAATATTCTGATGGCCCGCAAGAGCTAAAAATAGTAGTCCCCAATGATACCGATACTCCTGCAGATATTATAAATGTCGAGTCACTGATTGTTAAATATCCCAGAGCATTTGTATTAAACAACAAACAGTTGGATTTTTTGTTAGATGAAAATATTCCAACCAGTTTAGGAGATCATATCTTCAGCAGTGGTTTTGATACAGTCAAAGTAACGGCTAACCAAGATATTGAAAGCAAAGCAGCTCTAGCCAGTAAAAATTATCGAATTAAGAATGCCAATAACGAAAACTATATAGTCTATGAATTGAAACGCAATGGCCAAGTTGAGTCGGTTAATTATTTGCAATCAAGTAGCTGTATTCAAAACATAGGGATAAATTGTGATTTACAGTTTTCTGTCAAAAGCGATTCTATACATATTTATATAACAGCTGAATCAACAATATTGACACCTGAATTCACAGTGCCTGTTATGCATGAGAATATAAACAGTGGTGCTGCCAACTTCTTGATAATCAGCCATCCTGATTTTATAGGTACAGAGTTGGATGCATTTGTTGCTTCTAAACAATCTGAATTTTCAGTTAAAGTTGTAGATGTAGATCAAATATACGCTCAATATGGATATGGTAATGTATCAGCCGAAAGTATAGCCAGTTATATTAAATTTGCCGCGCAAAAATTGGGTGTAAAGAATGTACTCTTGGTTGGTGGAGATACTTATGATTATAAAAATTATTTAGGGCTTAGCTCCATAAGTTTTATACCAACTCTTTACACAAAGACTGATGAATATATAAGTTTTGCACCTGTAGATGCAAAATATGCCGATATAGATGGAGACAATATTCCTGATATAAATATAGGAAGGTTTCCAGTTAGGACTGAAGTTGAACTGGCAAATTTACTATTGAAATTAGAAAATTATAACAACAAGAATTACAGTGACACCATAATGTTTGCTGCGGATAAGTTCGACTTATCCAATGGCTATTCATTTAAAGAAGATGCTGAATTCTTGATAGATGTATTACCAGCCCAGTGGAAGAATAATATCACCATTGACAATAAAGCTTACATTGATGATGATGGTGTCTCTCTAGCCAAGGCAAAAATTACCAGTAAGGTTAATCAAGGTGTTGCATTAACAAGTTTCATCGGTCATTCAGGACCGACTGCCTGGAGTTTTGATTCAATGTTTAGTTCTGCAGATGCCGATTTATTGTTAAATTTAACCACACCTACTGTTGTGACACAATGGGGTTGTTGGAACACTTATTTTGTATCTCCAAATGAAAATACAATGGCACACGCATTCTTATTGAATCAAGATGGTGGAGCAGCCTCGGTATTGGGAGCAAGTACTTTAACAAAAGCTGAGCATGAAAAAGGACTTGCAAAGTTAGTATTGAAGTTTTTAACAGTTGATCAACTCAGTCTTGGTGAAGCCGTGACACAAGCCAAACAAATTTACGCTCAATCTAACCCCAATGCACTAGACGTTATATTGGGTTGGAACATCTTGGGTGACCCAACCCTTAGATTATAAGGTTTTTAGTCAATATAGAGCTTAATGGTTAGTAAATTATTGAGCTCTAAAATTGTTTTATTTGCACCTAATTTATTCCTGTAATTTAAACTCAATTACTTGAACGGCAGTTTGAGAGATTGCCTTGCCGTCTATTATTAAAGGTTTAAATTTTCATTTTCTGATGGCACGAATAGTTTCTTGGTTAAATACATGTTTGGGTTTTGAATCAATTACTTTGATATTTACAGCATTGCCCAGTTCATTGACCACAAACTCAACCTTGACCCAACCTTC
>JAJRQG010000112.1 GCA_024280395.1 Gammaproteobacteria bacterium
AGTAATAATGGAATTTCATACATATTTAATTTTAAAGATTTACCTAATTGTCATATTGATATAGTATGGTAGGTCGCTTTAAAAATAAAGAATCAACTGATAATAATTAGAATTAATCATTAGACAGAAATAGAATCGGTGCTTTCATGGGAAAGGCACCACAATAACAGGAGATTACATGAATTGTAACAACGAAAAAACCATAGACAAATGCGTTATAGCAGCCCGAGGCGGCATGACATTGCTGTCGCAAGATGAAGTAAATAAAATGCTAGAAATGGGCAAAGGTTCAGTACATGCACTTTTTAGAAAGTGCTGTTTAGCTGTATTGAACTGTGATGTGAATGAAGACGATGCCATGGCGGTGTTGTCTAGATACCCAGATTTTGATGTGAAATTATTACCGCGAGAAAGAGGTATTCATTTAGAGTTTAGCAATGCACCTATTCAGGCCTTTGTCGATGGGAAAATGATTTCTGGAATTAGAGATTCTATATTTTCTGTTCTGCGCGATATTATTTTCCAAAGCAGCGAGCATAAAGATGGTAATTTTGATGAAACTACACAGTCAGGCATTACCAATATGGTGTTTGAAATGCTGCGAAGAGGTGAAGTTCATCAATATGGCAAAGAACCAAATTTAGTGGTTTGTTGGGGTGGTCATTCAATTAATAAGGAAGAATACCAATATACCAAAAATGTTGGCTATCAACTGGGTTTGCGTGGTGCTGATATTTGCACAGGTTGTGGCACAGGAGCCATGAAAGGCCCCATGAAAGGTGCTTCAGTTGGACATGCTAAGCAACGTTTATTTGATGGAAGATATATTGGTCTAACTGAGCCCGGAATTATTGCAGCAGAAGCACCGAATCCAATCGTCAATAAATTGGTCATTATGCCAGATATTGAAAAAAGATTAGAAGCTTTTGTTCGTCTAGGTCATGGTATTATTGTGTTTCCAGGTGGCGTTGGCACAGCGGAAGAGATCTTATATCTAATCGGCCTGTTGTCTCACCCTGATAACAAAGATAACCCTTATCCTTTCATCATGACAGGGCCAAAATCGGCTGAACAATATTTCAGGCAAATTGATGAATTCATTCGTTTCTCTTTGGGTGATGAAGTGGCCAAACTGTATGAAATTATTATTGAAGATCCAGAGCAAGTAGCAAAACACATGGTTGCAGGGCTTGATAAAGTGAAAGCATACCGATCAGAGAAACAAATCAGTTATTACTTTGACTGGGATTTAACCATAGACAAAGGTTTTCAATTTCCATTTGTTCCAACCCATGAAAACATGTTGAATTTGAACTTGCATCAAGGACAACCTGTTAATGAACTGGCAGCTGATTTACGCAAAGCTTTTTCGGGAATTGTAGCAGGCAATATTAAAGAGTTTGGGCGTCAGCAAATTGAAGAAAAAGGTGTATATAAAATTTCAGGGAACAAAGATTTAATGGCTAAATTAGATGTGTTATTGAAGTCTTTTGTTGAGCAGAAACGCATGAAATTACCAGGCAGTGAATATACACCGGTTTTCGAAGTAATTATCTGATTTTGAGGCATTTCGATTCATGTTTTATTGACCGAGATGCCTTTTTTGATTTAAATCAATTATAAAAGGTGGCACTTATTTTATAATGGTAATTATTAACAGAGGCAAGTTGAAATTATGAAAGATACAGTATTGAAATCTTTAGGCGATGTTCATAAAATTGACCATTCAAATAAGACAAAAATCACCAACAATAAAAAACTATCTATAAGTGAAGTTTCTAGTAAAAATGAAGCTAAAGAAGTATTGAAAAATTTGGTTGATTCGGAATTGGTTTTATCATCTAAAAAAGTCATGAAAGGCAGCAAACTTTTAAAATTAAGTGCATTGGCAGGTGACTATCCATACGATAAAAAGATTTCCCTTTTTGATTATGAAAGTGAAAAGCATTTATTGCAAAGGGAGTTGTTGAAAGTGCAATCGTGGGTAAAAGAAACAGGCCAAAGAATTGTTTGTTTGTTTGAAGGGCGTGATGCAGCAGGAAAAGGTGGGACCATTAAACGTTATATGGAACATCTGAATCCTCGTGCTGCTAGAGTTGTTGCTTTAGAAAAACCTACTGATAGAGAGCGTGGCGAATGGTATTTTCAACGTTATATTCATCATCTCCCAACTACGGGTGAAATGCGCTTTTATGACCGTTCTTGGTACAATAGAGGCGGAGTAGAGAAAGTCATGGGGTTTTGTACTGATAGAGAGTATTTGGAATTTATGCGACAAGCTCCTAACTTAGAACGTATGTTGGTTAATTCGGGTATAATTTTATTTAAATTTTGGTTTTCAGTAACTCAACAAGAGCAATTGCGTAGATTCCATTCAAGAAAATTTGATCCATTGAAACAATGGAAATTATCTCCTATTGATCTTCAGTCATTGAGTAAATGGAAGGACTATACTGATGCTAAACAGTCCATGTTTTTTCACACTGATACTGGAGATGCTCCTTGGACAGTGGTTAAATCAGACGACAAAAAACGCGCCCGCATCAATTGTATTCGTTACTTTTTATATAACCTTAACTATCCAAATAAAGATGAATCTATTGTTTATGCGCCAGATGAAAAAATCGTAGGCGGAGTGAAGTCGTTCTATCATAACCAAGCTGCTGACAGAGATTAGTCAATGAGCCAAGATAAAGATAGAGATGATACAGAAATCAAAGATAACTTAGAGCAAGCTTTGTTTGATGCAATAGATAGGGCTGAAAAGGCTGCTAAGGCCGCTGAAAAAGCAGCAAAAAAAGCAAAAAGAGCAGCCAAGAAAGTTGAGAAGGCTCAACTTAAGATAAAGGCATCAAAAAAAAGGATAATTGCTTTACAGAAATCCTCGGATGAAAAGTCCGATGCATTGCGAGATGAAATAGTTGAAATAGCCACAAAAGCAGCAAAGAAGAACAAAGCGCTTAAAAAAATAGCGAAGTTGAACCAAACTTCTAAATGACTCAAAGATCATAAGAGAGGTGATTGCATATTCCGAAGAATGTTTTATACAAGTTCTACTTTGAGGAATTTTTAAATATATCTTCAGCAGGGCTTGGTATCGCAAAATAGAAACCTTGAAAGTTTTTACAGCCCAGGGATTTTAGTATATCAAACTGCTCCTTCATTTCGATACCCTCAGCGATCAGCTCAATATCCATAGAATTGGCCAAATCAATAATGGTTTTAACAATATGTTGTGAGGTTTTGTCATGAGATAAATCATGTATGAATAATTTGTCAATCTTTAGTTGATCTATTGGCAAGTGTTTCAAATACGCTAATGAAGAATAACCTGTACCAAAATCATCTAAGGAAATTTTTACTCCATAGGATTTAAGTTCGGATAGTTTCTTGATCAAAGATACCATGTCTTCAATTATAACCGCTTCTGTTAGCTCGATGACAATTTGAGAAGGATGAATATTGTAACTTTGTATGACGCTTTTTATTTGATCCACGAACAATGCTTGATGGAATTGTTTGGCACTAACATTAATAGCAACATAGGAAATGTTATGGCCTTGTTTTTGCCAATTTTCTAGTTGGGCACATGTTTGGTCAAAAACCCAATAACCCAACTCATGAGTTAGGCCGATTTCTTCTACTGTTTCAATTAAATCTTCTGTATTTATTTTTAATTCTTTGGACTTCTCCCACCTTAATAATGCCTCAACTGAAATAATTTCATTTTTTTCATTAACTTGAGTTTGGTAAAACATTTGAAACTCGTTATTGGTTAAAGCTTGTCTTATGGCTTTTTCTATTTTTAATCTTTTTCCCACATGTTTTATCATTGTATCTTGATAAATAGTTATGGTATTTTTCCCTTTTGCTTTAGAGGAATACATAGCTATATCAGCCTGATGAATTATCTGATCAGTTGTATTGTCATTAAAAGGGAAATAGGATATGCCAATACTGGGCGTAATATAATGCTCATAATCACCCAATTGATATGGTTCGTTCAAGGCTTCTAAAATAAGTTCAGCTTTGACTAAGCAATTTTCTAAAGCTGATTCTACAGTAGATTCAAATTTTTTATTGAGAATTATGAATTCATCTCCACCTAATCTTGCACAAAATTCAGATTTGCTGCTTACTAATCTAATTCTGTTAGCAACCATCTTCAACAATTCATCTCCAGCTTGGTGCCCAAGCGAGTCATTCAGTATTTTGAATCTATCCAGATCAAGGTAAATTATTGTTCCGTATTGATTTTTATTAATGGCTTGTCCATGGAAATATTCAAATTTAGTATAAAAATATTCTCTATTGGGTAATTTAGTTAGATTGTCATAGTAAGCAAGTTGATTGATCTTCTTTTGATGTTGTTTGTTTTGGGTAATATCGTTAATATTTACCAGCGCAAGGCTTCTGTTCTGTTCTGGAAGAATAACAATTTCAACATTACAAATAATCTCTTGATGTGTCTTATCAAGCATTCTCCACTCAAATTTTATTTCTTTATTTTTATTGAGCTTTCTAAGTAAACGCCTTAATCCTTTTTGGCTTTCTCCCCCATCTGGTTGTTTGATGGGTGAAAAATCAGCTAACGTCACATGCCCGCTTATATTGTTTAATCCAAATAATAATATGGCCTTATCATTGGCATCTTTGAACGAATTATCTTCTAGGTCTATGATTATCAATGGATCAACAGCATGCTTAAATAATATTCTGTACTTACTCTCGCTAATTAATTGGTTTTGTTTAGCTGCATGAGCTTCTGTCTCATCTACCATTAAACCAACCAATTGGTCTTCAAACTTCTTGTCTTTATTAATATTTATAACATCTTTAATCCACGCAATCTTGTTGTTCGACTTAATAAATCTATAGGTTAATTCAAATGCAGAGTTATCTCTTAGAGAATTCTTAATGGTAAGTCTCACATCTTCTTGGTCATCTTGATGAATATGATCAATCCAAAAATCTTCTTGACTTAACCAATCGTCCATTGAATATCCGAATAAGTCGATTACTTTATCGCTAATATAGTTGATTTTTTTGGAATTTAAGTTCAATCTCCACAGTATCACTGGGTGCTGTTCTATTAAATCTTGGTATTGTTTTTTATTGTTTTTTAATTGTTCGGCTTTAATGTCTAAATCAAATGTTCTCTCTTTGACATGCGTATCAGTCAACGCTGTTTTACCTGTGATGATTAATAACATTATACCGATCAGACCTGTAAATAAAAGTCCAATTTTGGCGATGATGTTACTTAGATTAGATTTACTGTAAAAAAGATACCTCGCCGTTGGTTTTATACTTAATATCCATTTTTGGTCGTTGAAGTTAAATGAAGACTCTATCGTTATGGGTTTAATGGGAAATTTAGTTTTGACACTCTGCAATACTATTGTATTTTCTAAATTAGGTATAGTAAGCGATATATAAGTACTTTTAATTTGATACTCATTGCTTAATATACTAATTTCATTCAGAAAATCATGTGCAATAAAAATAAGCAAAGTGTATTCGTTGTTGTTTTTTGTAAACTTATAAACATTAATCAAGGAATCAATTTCTTGAAAATAAAGTGGTGTGTTTTTTGGAGTTTTCTTGAACCGTGAAATTAGGCTATTGAGATTTATGGCTTTAAATTTTTCAAATTTTTCATTGGGATTTGACGAAGATGAATTGATGTAATGTACCTCATCATTTAGGATCCAAGTTATAGCACTGGGCCCCGAATTACTTAATTCTAGGGATTTAAAGAATGAAGATAGCTGTCTTTCTGGATTTTCTTCTAGTGTAAAATGTGTAAAAATATTAGTTAACAATTCATTTAACCAATAATTGTGTTGCTCTAGTTTACTGGCAATCAAGCTGTTTTTTATTTCAAGATTTTCTATTGCTCTACTATTATCTACCGATTGACTTTTATTGTAAATTAATACTACAAACAATAATATAATAATAACCGGTAGACCCATGGTGATTAAACGGGGTTTCCAAATGGTTCTAGGTTGGCTAATTAAAATCAAAGTTAACGGGGCAAAAATGATGAAACCCATTAAATCTCCGAACCACCAATCAATATTGTTTTTATTTAATGATAATACCCTTAAAAAACCAAAAGAGTATTTAAGTAGTTCATTTCCGAAAGTAGACACAAAACTTGCAATAGGGGCAGCAATGAAAAAGAACTTAAAAATACTGGATTTTGATATCAAAGCATTCGGATAGCTTATGATATACTTTATTAAAAAAGCAGCAAAATAACATCTAAAAACATCCAAGAGTATAAATAAATGGCTGATATAAAACTCATGAAAATCTATAAACATCTCACTGGACTTTGAAGAAAATAAAAAAGCAATAGCTAGCTGTGCTAAATATAACCCAGGAATAACTTTGTAGCCCCAAACTAAAGCGGCAATGGCTCCAATACCAACGCCAGGCCAAACCAATATAGCTTGAGTAGGGTCACTCATTAATTTAAGAACAATTAAGGTCGTAAAAAAATACAGTGAAAATGTGATTAAATTGTTTTTTATTAACATTCGAGTGGCTGAATTATCAATTTAGCGTTGATGAGTGGCAATGATTAACTAGATTTCATCTTTGATATCTGCCCCATTGGGACATTCCTTAAACTTACAATTGTTGTGATGATCACGTCCAACATATGATCCGTCTGGACATTCTTTGACATCAGCAGTACACATCAGAGGAACTTTTCGGGGGTTGGGTTCTTTTGTCTTAGAACAAGCATCAAATTCACAATTGTTGTTGGGATTCCTAGACACAGAATTGCCATTAGGGCAAGTCTTCAACTCTTTAGTGCAATATTTTGTAACTTCTTGAATTAATGGCTCAGGTGTAATTATTGATTCTTTAGTTTCTGTATCTAGATTGTCTTTTTGTTGACAAGCTACTGTGCTTAAAACGAATAAAGCTATGATAATTATTTTGTTCATGTCAATCTCACTAAGTTAGTTTTTTATGCCAAAACTCAGCCTTACCCATTATTGGGTCCAATTCATAATGATGAAAGCCAAATTTACGATATGAGTTAATAGCAATGTAGTTCTTTTCTAATACTTCTAATGTCAGTTTACAGCAATCTCGTTCGATTGCAATTTCTTCAACCATCCTAAGCATTTTAGTACTTAAACTTCGCCCCCTAAATTCAGTTGCTACAATTAAATCATGTATATTTATCAATGGCTTACAACTAAAAGTTGAGAATCCTTCAAAACAATTTAATAAACCAGCGGGTTGCCCTTCAACATAAGCCAGTATACTGATAGCATCTTTGCGATTGGAAAGCTCATACACTAAATTTTGTGCCACATAGTCAGGCAATGCTTCGTTTCCGCCCATCGGGTCATTGGCATAGCAATCCAACATTTCGATTATATGCCGGGCGTGTTTTTTATCGTTATAATTGGCTTGCAAGATTGTAATTGTCATATTTGTTTCTCGTTTCTATTTGTCTTTTGTTTGTTTAAACAATCTGAGTTTTTCATCAGATACAGGTGTTTGGTATTTTTCCTTCCATTGTGAATAGGTCATTTTGTATACATATTCTCTTGCAGATTCTTTATCTAGATCCACTTTCAGTTCTTTTGCTTCTTCTGTCATCCAGTTTGATAAACAATTGCGACAGAAATTAGCCAGAATCATCAAATCAATATTTTGAACATCTTTTCGCTTATCCAAATGGTTAATTAATCGATCAAATGTTCGTGCTTTAATCTCAATTTCTTTTTCCATTATTATGTAACTCAGTTTAATCATGTTAAAATCTAATTTTATCATTATAAACTCCAACATGACAGCACAAATTTTAGACGGGAAATTAATATCTCAACAGCTCATTAAAGATATTGGCACAAAAGTAGCCAAAAGAATCAATAAAGGACACAGGGCTCCTGGTTTGGCAGTTATTCTTGTGGGTGACAACCCTGCATCAGAAATTTATGTTAGAAATAAAGTAATAGCATGTGAAAAAGCTGGAATTATATCCACCTCTCATAAACTGCCCAGAAATGTTTCTGAAAAAGAATTGTTTCATTTGATTGATGAGTTAAATGAAGATGATGATATCCATGGAATATTGGTTCAATTGCCATTACCGCAACACATCAATGAAACTCACGTAACCAACCGAATTTTACCGAACAAAGATGTTGACGGGTTCCATGCCGAGAATGTTGGTCGTTTAGCCTTAAGACAACCTGGCTTAAGGCCCTGTACACCCCGTGGAATTATGACACTATTGCATGCATATGATATTGTGCCTAAACATAAGCATTGCGTTATTGTTGGTGCATCTAATATTGTAGGTAGGCCTCTAATGTTAGAAATGCTCTACGCGGGAGCAACTGTTACCGTCTGCCACCGTTTCACCAAAGATTTACAAAAGCATGTCGAACAAGCCGATATGTTGTGTGTGGCAATTGGAAAAGTTGGTATTGTTAAATCTGATTGGATTCCTAATAATTGTATTGTGATTGATGTTGCGATTAATCGCAAAGAAGATGGTAAATTGTGTGGCGATGTAAATTTTACTGCTGTTAAAGACAAAGTTGCATGGATAAGTCCAGTTCCAGGCGGAATAGGGCCGATGACGGTTGCAACTTTGATGCAAAATACTTATGAAGCCAGTTTACTTTAAGGCTCTGACAAGCCTTGTTTGAATAAAAAAGCCCTCAAAAAGAGGGCTAAATATAATGTAGTTTACTTTGTTGCTTAGTTGTTATGCAACATTGTCCTTGACAATTTTTGGTTTGTCTTTCTTGTTTTCTACTTGCTTGTCTTCAATGACATTCGTGTTTGTATTGATTTCAATGGTTCTTGGCTTCATTGTTTCGGGTATTTCCTTCATGAGTTTAATATGCAATAAGCCATTTTCCATAGCAGCTGTTGTTACTTTAACGTGGTCAGCTAACTGAAATTTCCTTTCAAATGAACGATTGGCAATACCACGGTGTAGATATTTGCGTTCAACATCATTGCTGGTTTTACCACGTACAACCAAAACATTTTGTTCACTGGTGATGTCCAAATCATTTTCAGTGAATCCAGCTAATGCTAAAGTTATTTGATATTGGTTTTCATCTAGCGTCTCTATGTTGTAGGGAGGGTAAGATACGTTTTGTTGATCTATTCTGTGTGCTTGATTCATCATTTGAGCCATGCGGTCAAATCCAACAGATGTTCTAAAAAGAGGGGTTAAATCTAAGTTCATAATATTCTCCTAAGTTTAAGCAATATTTATATATATTCCAACCTCATTATTGAGCGTTGGTTAAAAAAATTTTAATCAATTCCTATCGGCAATCGATGAAAGTAATATAAGAACATTAAATTTTTTTTCAAGGCCTATTTAAAATATTTTTAGAGAACTTATTCTGACTAATTCATCTGTTTTTACTCAATTCATTAATACATTTACTTTAAAACAACTATAATTTATACTGATGAAAAAGCCCTAAATGTTGTTGATCTTAATAAAACGGCTTGATGTATTTATTAATGTTAGGAGTTAAGATTGTATAACAAAGAAAGTTCCAAACCCATTTGGGTTACTGTTTTTTTAGTTGCTTTATTTTTCTTAAGTAATTACTCAAATGCAAACGACTTTGAGGACAGTGGGCTCCCAATAATTACTAATTTCACACAAGAAAATTATGACGCCCATCATGCCAGTTGGGATATTGAACAAGCCAACAATGGCTTAATTTATATTTCTAATGGCAATAGCTTAATAGAATACGATGGCGAGGAATTCAATCGTTATCTCTCACCAAATCAAACGACAATTCGTGACATTGCGATTGTTGAAGATAAAATTTACGCAGCGACAATCAACACAATTGGCTATTATCAAGCTAATAATATAGGGGTGATGCAATACCACTCATTGGATGAGTTTATTGATGCAAAACACAAACCATTCGATGATACCTTTTCAATAACAGCATTCAAAGATAAAGTAATATATAAAGCCATTGGCCATATCTTTATATGGAATGGAAAAGAGCTAAGAACTGTTATAGAAAAAACCAAAAGTAAAGTCAAAATAATTAAAAGCAATGACAAACTCTATATTAAATTATATGGAGACGTAGTTGTTTACAGCCTAGATTTAGAAGCTGAAAATATTTTCAAACCCACCAATTGGAGGCTGCCTGAAAAAGCACAAATAAAAAGTATTGTGGCGGATAAAAACGGAGACAAAGTGTTCTTTACTGCTCATTTTGGTGTTTTTAAACAAAACGGTGAAGAGCTTGTTCAAATAGAAAATTTATTGGATGAAAAAGTATTCATATATGATGTCATCAAAACCAATGGAGGATATTATTACGTTGCCACCATAAACTCTGGTTTGTTTATTCTTTCTGAAGATTTTAAACTGTTAAAAAATTACCACGACATTCATGGCCTCAACAACAGTCAAATTATGGCCGTCATGCAAGACAATCAAAATAATATATGGATGGTTGGAAACAAAGGCATTAATTTTATGCGACCACCCAATGAAGTAAGTAGCTATATACAAGAGGACAATGTATATGCTTTTAACTTTGTCGATATACAGGGAAAACCAAGTTTTGTCGGCAAAAAAATTCAACAACTTAAAGATAATATAGAAAATTATTTGTACCCACCTGCTTTTACTGCTTTTGGTGAGATAGAAGGAATTAGTCATGCTCTTGATTATGGTGAACAAACATTTTTGGCCACTAACACTGGTTTGTTTTTAGTAAAAATTGTTGACGGCCAAATGCTAGAACAAAAATTGATTTTCGACAAGACTAGGTTTATTTTTGATATTGCTGCAACCGACGATTTAAAGACTGTATTTTTCTCTACTGATATAGGAGTATTCTATTTAGAAAATATTGATAATGAGTGGTATTCCCGACAAATTAAGGGCCTAAATTTTGAAGTATTTAATATTGAAGTGGAAGACAATCAAGTATTGTGGGTTGGTTCCCGAACTTCTGAGTTGTACCGTTTAGAAATTGCAAATATGAATACAAAGGGCCAAATTCTCCAGAGTTTCACCCAAAAAGATGGATTGGGTGCAAATGTCGTGGTTCCCAACAAATTGAATAGTGGCATCTTTTTTGGTACCAATGATGGAGTACTTTATTATTCGAAAAAGGATGAAAAATTGCACATAGCAGATGATTGGCCCAATATATTCAATACAAAAAATGCATCAGTTGGTCGGTTGTATCAGGATACCCAACAACGAATTTGGTACACCATAGATGGCTTAACTGGATATATTCGAAAAGTACAAGGGGTATGGGAGAATCATAAAGACTTGTTTAATTATTTCCCAAATCGCTCCATTAATAACTATGTAAACATCAAAGAAAATATCTTGTGGTTCATGCAAACAGGCGGTGAAATTTTTCGTATGAATATTGATAAGGTTGAAAATTTGGCTGAAACATCACCTCTGTATATTCGTAAAATACAGGATTTAGTCAATGAAGTAACCATTAAAACAGGTATAGTTCATCATTTGGATCAAGTGTTGGGTGTTGAGTCAAATTCAATCCGTGTTAGCTATGCTTTGGTAGATTTTGCTACTCCAAACAAAGCACATTATCGTACCAAGTTAAATGGTTCACGCAGTCCACACTGGAGCAAATGGACGACAGAAACTTATAAAGATTTTACCGAGCTTCGTGGTGGTGATTATGTCTTAGAGGTTCAGGCAAAAGATGGGTTTGGACGGATTACCAACAGTACCAAGTTGGATTTTAATGTGTTACCGCCTTTTTACCTCAGTAATACAGCATTAATTATTTATGTACTGCTGTCTCTAACACTGTTGGTTATTACTGCTTGGTTAGTCCAAAGATGGCGCACCAGGAAGCTCAAGGCCCATAATATTGAACTGGAATCTTTGGTGGATAGAAAGACCATTGAAATTCAAGGACATGTGAAAGAATTAGAGCAGCAACAAGAATTAAAAACACGGTTCTTTACCAATGTATCCCACGAATTAAGAACGCCACTAAGTTTGATTATATTGCCCTTGCAAAAGTTAATCCAATCGAATCAAAAAAACTTAGATATAGAATCCAAGGAGTTATTGTCTTTGTCTTTGAAAAATGCCAATGGGATGAAACAGTTGGTCAATGAAGTGTTAGATATAAGTCGATTTGAAGATAAATCTATGCCAATAGTTGTACGAAAGAATAATTTGGTAGAATTTGTTGAGCATATTTCAGAACAATTCAAGCCATGGGCAAGGGACAACAAGCAAAATATTAAGTTGGTCATTCCTAGCGATAAAATAAAAATGTATTTTGACAGGCAAATGTTTGATAAAATTATTTCAAACTTGCTAACCAATGCCATTAAATACAGTGGGGAAAATAGCACGATTATTGTTTCATTCTTTTCTACACAAGACAAAGTAGGGTTTATCATAAAAGACGATGGAGTTGGTATCGCTAAAGAACATTGCCAACAGGTGTTTGAACGTTATTTTCAAAGTGATAACAATAGCAATAATTATGATAGTTCAGGTATTGGTTTGGCTTTTGTTAAAGAAATAGTCGAATTGCATAACGGAACAATAGAGCTAATCAGCGACAAAGGGTTGGGCTGTGAATTTATTTTATGTTTCAAGCCTGGCAAAGAACACTTTTCATTTATTAATCAACAATTAGAACAAAGAGACAATCAAATTCAAACGCATTCTAGTGATACTGCTGTTGTTATGATAGTTGAAGATAATACAGATCTTAGAAATTTCATAAGCCAATCTTTATCGGTTAATTATACTGTTATCCAAGCTATAAACGGTACAGATGCCCTGCAAGTATTGGATCATGAACTGCCCGACTTGATTATTAGTGATATCATGATGCCGCAAATGGATGGCATTGAATTTCTACAAAAGCTTCGACAAATAGAAATGTTTAAAACCATTCCTTTTTTCTTGCTGTCTTCCAAGTCTTCACAAATTGACACTCAACTGGGGTTGCAATACGGAGCAGACGATTATCTAACTAAACCCTTTGACATGGATGAATTGCTTTTACGGGTCAGCAACATGATTAACTCTCGTAAATTAATCCGTCAGCAAGTATTGGAACAATTGAATGAAATTAAGCAACAACCAAATAATTTAGTAAGTGAATTTGAGAAAAAATTACGCCATATAGTTTTAGACAACATTTCTGATTCGGAATTAAATGTCAACAATCTAGCAGGAATATTTGGTCTAGAGCGTTCAGCATTCTATAGAAAATCCAAAAAAGAACTCAATATCAGCCCTTCTAAATACATCCACCTCGTCCGTTTAGAAACGGCCAAAGAGTTACTGGAAAAGCAGCACATTAGTATATCAGAAGCAGCATACGCTACTGGCTTTGAAAGTTTGTCCTATTTTTCCAAATCATTTAAAATCAAGTATGGACATGCACCATCGGTATTGTGCGAGTAATAGAATGCAATTAGAGTTCGTATTACTTGGATTTAAAAATCTGTTTCCCAGCAATCCACGTTTCTAACACTTGAGTTTTCCATATATCTTGTTTGGGAATGTTAAAAATATCCTGATCAACTAAAATAAAGTCTGCCCATTTCCCAGGCTCTAAACTGCCCAGTTCATTTTCTCTTCTGTTGGCATAAGCTGCACTGATGGTAAATGATTCAAGTGCTTGTTTAACACTCATATTTTCTACAGGTATCCATCCACCTTTAGGCTGATTGTCTCGGTCTTGTCTTGTGACAGCAGCGTGTAATCCATAAAAAGGATTGGGTAACTCAACAGGAAAATCTGAGCCTGAAGCAATTACTACGCCTTTTTTCAACAAGGTCTGCCAAGCATAAGCACCGCGTAAGCGTTGTCTGCCAATTCGATCTTCTGCCATGTTTTTGTCAGAGGTAGCATGCGTAGGTTGCATGGATGCAATGATGTTATTAGTTTTAATTCGACTTAAATCTTCGAAATCAATAATTTGCGCGTGTTCAATGCGGTGCCTTATTTTATCAGTTTTGGCCCTAGGGTCCGAAAATATCTCAATGGAAATCCTATTGGCTTTATCACCAATGGCGTGTATTCCTGCTTGCCATCCATCTTTTGCATTTGCAAAAACTGTTTTTTGGATGAACTCTTTTGATTGTACAAATAAGCCGGTGGTATCTGGCCGGTCATCATAAGGTTTAATCATCGCTGCTCCACGAGAACCCAAAGCGCCATCGGAAACATATTTAATCATGTGAATTTGTAGAAAATCATCTTTGTAAGGCCCATAAGCTAACATCTTATCAAGTACCTTGGACCAGGACCCTAACATGACATTGATCCTTATGGGCAATGTATTTTCTTTGGTTAATGATTTATAAATGTCGTACTCAAGCCAATCAATACCCGCATCGTCAACCGAAGTGATACCCAAAGATGCCAAGTATTCTAAAGCCTCATGAATTAGCTTTGTATTGTCTGTGTTTTTTTCAACTCCAATGTGTTCTGAAACAAGCTCCATTGCATTGTCGACAAAGATACCTGTTTGTACTCCTTGTTCATCAACAATAATCTCTCCACCTGGTAGGTTTTTTAAATATTGACTGGTTTTGGCAATTTCCATGGCTTTTGAATTGGCCCAACCCGCATGTCCATCAACACGGCGCAACCAAATGGGTTTGTCGGTTTTTAAGGTATCTAAATCTTTAAAAGTAGGAAATTTTTTACCTTCCCATAAGGCTTGATTCCAGCCTCTGCCTAGTATCCATGCATTGTTGGGGTGATCATCAATAAATTTTTGAATAATTTGTAATGATTCTTCTAGAGAAGTAACACTCATTAAATCTATTTCATTTTTTAATTTCGCTAAGCCAAAAACATGACCGTGAGCATCGTGTAAACCTGGTAAAAGTGATTTGCTTTGACCATCAATTAAATTGGCACTCTTATATTGATTATCCAAGGTGTCTTTTTTTCCAATTTTTAGCACCTTGCCGTCTTCAAAAGCGATCGCATCAAATACAACCTGTTTGCCTTGATTGATTGTATTGCCATGGATATTATGAATAATAGTTACTTTAGCAAATACTGAAAAATGTAGGGTTATAATAAAACAAAAGATTGAGATTTTAGTTTTCATAATAATATATGGAATGGCGATTAAATTAATGTTATTGTAAACGAACCCACACTATAAAATCGAGATTATTAATGCATAAATGCACAATTCAACTTCTATTAACTCTAACTTTGACTCTAACCAATGTGGTAAATTCAAAAATGAAAACACCTGAATCTATTATACCTTCTGCACCAGTTGCAAAAAAAATACCTTATAAACACATCAGCCATGGTGATGTTAGATTAGATTATTATCACTGGTTGCGTGATGATGACAGAAAGAATCCTGAAGTGATTGATTACCTTAATCAGGAAAATGCTTACACAGATATTGTTCTAGAAAATGAAAAGCCATTGATTGATAAACTCTATCAGGAAATCATCTCAAGACTACCCAGCAAAGAGCAAACGGTGCCCGTTAAAATAGATGATTACTGGTATTACTCCCGTTACGCAGAAGGCAAAGAATACAGTATTTATGCCCGTAAGAAAGGTACCTTGAAAGCTCATGAAGAAATCATGGTTGATATGAATAATAGAGCCAAAGACAAAAGCTACTTTCAATCCAACTATCAAGCGATTTCCCCAAACCATGAAATTTTGGGATTCTCTGAGGATACTACTGGTCGAAGAAAGTATTCATTGTATTTCAAAAATTTAGAAACGGGAAAACTATTCAAAGATGTCATTGAAAATACCACGGGGTCAATAGTCTGGGCGTTGGACAATAAAACATTCTTTTACACCAAAAAACATCCCAAAACATTGTTGCCTTATCGTGTTTACCGACATGAATTGGGCAGCGATAAAAAAGATGTTTTGGTTTATGAAGAAAAAGACAATACTTTCTATACTTCTATACATGCAACTACTTCAAAGAAATACATTATTCTAGCAGTATCTAGCACCACGAATTCTGAATCTTATGTTTTGGATGCCAGTAATCCAACGGGTGAGTTTGTGTCGTTCTTGCCGCGAGAAAAAGACCATGAATACTCCCTAGAGGAATTAAATGGTGAGTTTTATATTCTCACCAATTGGCAAGCCAAAAACTTTAGGGTGATGAAATCAAATTTACAAAATTCTAAAGATAAAAGTCAATGGAAACAAGTCATTGTACATGATTCTTCAACTTTAATCTATGGGTTAGAAGCATTCAATACGCACTTGGCCATTGAACAAAGAAGCGATGGTATTCGACACATTAACCTATATAACTTGAAAACCAAGCAACGCTCTGTCATCCAAGCAGATGAAGCTGCTTATACCATGTGGCTGGGTTACAACCCACAACAAAATACAAACAAGTTGCGTTATGCATTTGCTTCAATGACCACGCCATATAGTGTGTATGAATACGATATGCAAACAGGCGAACAAAGCTTGTTAAAACGGGATGAAGTGGTAGGCAGTTTTAAATCTGGAAATTATCAAAGCCAACGTCTAACCGTTAAAGCACGTGACGGAGCGGAAGTGCCTGTATCATTGGTTTATAAGAAATCTGATGTTCCTTTGGGTTTGCGCCCTATATTAGTTTATGGTTATGGCTCTTATGGCAGTTCTGTTGACCCTACCTTCTCATATTCAAGAATATCATTGCTGGATCGTGGTTTTATTTTTGCTATTGCTCATATTCGTGGCTCGCAAGCAAAAGGTCGAACGTGGTACGAAGAGGGGAAATTATTAAATAAGAAAAATACCTTTACTGATTTTATTGATGTAACCAAAGGATTATTGCAGCAAGATTATGGTAATAAAAGCCAAGTATTTGCTATGGGAGGTTCAGCTGGTGGTTTGTTAATGGGAGCTGTGGTCAACATGGATGGCATGTTATACAAGGGAATTATAGCCTCGGTTCCTTTTGTGGACGTGATCTCTACCATGTTAGATGAAGATATACCATTAACCACTGGTGAATTTGACGAGTGGGGCAATCCCAAAGATAAAAAATACTACGATTATATGTTGTCGTATTCACCCTATGACAATGTAAAAAAACAAGGCTATCCAAACATGTTGATCACCACAGGCCTACATGATTCCCAAGTCCAATACTGGGAACCCGCCAAATGGATAGCCAAATTACGCGACATGAAAACCAATGATAATATTCTAATCATGCGCACCAATATGCAAGCAGGCCACGGCGGTGCATCGGGTCGTTATCAACAATACAAGGAAACTGCTGAAGAGTATGGGTTTATACTTAAGTTGATTGAAAACTAAGATTAAGATCAAGATCAAAAGATTTTTACCATGAAGCACATGGAGAACATGAAGGTAAAGATCAAGAAAGGTTATCGGACAACGGAATATAGTCATGTTTTTTTTAGCATTTTTTATTGTTATTATAATATTTGATACATTGCTTCCATCACTCAGGTTTATATAAACACAACTTATGACTACTAATCATTGTTAAACGGATAAAATTAATGAATGTTCAAGAATACTACATTACAGCTAAAGAAATTGGGAATATCCCGCAATTTTCCCAAACGAAAGAAGCAGGATATTTGATTGATGCGCTGAATTACGACGATGAAAATAATCATCCCTCTCAATGGATACCGAAAGTTCAAGATGCGCTTATTAATAGTTACACGAAATATCCAGCAAATGATTTTTCTACTGATTTATTAAATCTTTATAATAAAGGAGTAGTTATAGAGTCAAAACCAATGTCAGCACAGTATATCTTTTTTGCATTGGCACTCGGTATTTTTATAGGCTGGCTGATATGGGGTTAATCAAATTAATAAGATGAAAAAGCATCATCTAACAGTCTCTCGTTCACAAGCTCTGCGTAGTAATGCATATATCTTGGATTGATGAACTTCCTGAAAAATTCTATGAACTTTTTATCTCAACGGTCTTTGCGAGCTCAGCGAGAAAATTGCTTTTGCTCTTGATCTTTACCTTCATGTTCTCCATGTGCTTCATGGTAAAATCTCTTGATCTTGATCTTAGTTTTCAATTTTCAACTTTCCATTTTCAATTAGTCATCCCATTTACAAACAACCTTTCCACATTGGCCTGATTGCATTAAATCAAACCCTGTTTGAAAGTCATCAATGGCGATAGTGTGTGTGTGAGCTTTGGATAGATCGAAGCCAGTGCGCAACATTTGCGTCATTTTGTACCAGGTTTCATACATTCTACGGCCATAAATACCTTTTATATCAAGGCCTTTAAAGATAATGTCATCCCAGTCTATTTGAGTTGAACGTGGCAATATACCGAGTAGGGCGATTTTGCCTCCGTGATACATGGCTTTGAGTAAATCATTAAAAGCATGGGGGTTGCCAGACATCTCTAGGGCTACATCAAACCCTGTGATATTCATTTCATCCATGACATCTCTTAATCTTTCTTGTGTGACATTGATGGTTCTATCGGCTCCAATATTTTTGGCCAATTCTAAACGGTAATCATTTATGTCTGTGATTACCACGTTACGTGCGCCCACATGTTTACAAATTCCAGCTGCAATTATGCCAATGGGTCCAGCACCAGTGATTAGTACATCCTCTCCGATGACATCATAGGCGAGGGCGCAATGCGCTGCATTGCCATAAGGATCAAAAAAAGCGGCCAACTCTGATGGTATATCATCGTGAATGGGCCACAAATTTTTAGCAGGCACTGAAATATATTCGGCAAATGCACCATCACGATTCACACCAATCCCTATGGTGTTAGGGCACAAGTGTTGCGTTCCTGCACGACAGTTGCGACACACGCCACAAGTGATGTGGCCTTCTGCACTAACTCTTTGTCCAATGGTGTAACCTGCAACTTCGCTTCCTAACTCTACAATTTTACCCACAAATTCATGGCCAATTGTCATCGGTGTTTTGATTGTTTTCTGAGACCATTCATCCCAATTATAGATATGTAAATCTGTACCACAAATGGCGGTCATTTCAACTTTAATTAAGACATCATTGTGTCCGACTTTGGGCATAGGAACATCTTGCATCCAAATACCTTGTTTTGGATGGGCTTTGACTAGTGCTTTCATGGTTTTATTTGTCTCTTAAATCTTTTCTTAGGATTTTACCCACATTGGATTTGGGCAGATCTTCTCTAAACTCGACATGTCGAGGAATTTTATATCCAGTTAAATGTTCTCTACAATGGGTTTTCACAGCATCAACTGTCATTTCTGTTTCAACCACTACAAATAGTTTAACCACTTCTCCTGATTTTTCATCAGGGATACCAATGGCCGCAGCTTCAATAATGTTGGCATGTAAACACACAGCATCTTCAATTTCATTCGGATAAACATTAAATCCTGAAACTAGAATCATGTCTTTTTTGCGGTCAACAATTTTAAAGTAACCATTCTCATCCATAACAGCAACATCTCCTGTTAGTAGCCATCCATCTACAATAGTCTCAGCTGTTGCCTCTGGCCTATTTAAATAGCCTTTCATTACTTGGGGTCCTTTTATACACAATTCACCCCGTTCACCCATAGGCATAATGTTGCCATCATCATCAATGATTTTACAATCAGTTGAAGGAATAGGCAGTCCAATCATTCCATTGTATTCTTCTAATGTAGGAGGATTAATACAAGCAGCTGGTGAGGTTTCTGTTAGGCCGTAGGCCTCTAAAAGCGTTACTCCTGTTGCTTTTTTCCAACGCTCAGCGGTATTTTTTTGTACCGCCATACCACCACCCAAGGAAAATCTGAAATTACTGAAATCGATATCTGCAAAACCAGGAGTATTCAACAATCCATTGAATAGGGTGTTAACTCCTGTCATGGCCGTAAATTTATGTTTTCCCATCTCCTTAACAAACCCAGGCATATCTCTGGGGTTAGTAATTAATATGTTTTTTGCGCCATATTCTGTAAATAATAGGCAGTTGGCATTTAAAGCAAAGATATGATACAACGGCAATGCTGTGATGACGATCTCCTTACCATCCTGTAAGCTATTTTGGTTCCAAGTTCTAACCTGTTCAACATTTGAAACCATATTTCTATTGGTCAACATGGCGCCTTTCGAAACACCAGTTGTGCCGCCAGTGTATTGTAAAAAAGCGATGTCATCAAGAGTGGTTTTACATTCTGCAAAAGTCAGTGACTTTCCCTTATTGAGTACTTGTTTAAAAGTAATGGTGTTATCTATATTAAAAGCAGGTACCATTTTCTTGACTTTTTTTATCATAAAGTTCATGAATGAGCCTTTAAGCCCGAGTAAATCACCAATTTGAGTAGTAATGACTTGTTCTACGTTGGTTTCGTTGATTACCTCTGCCAAAGTACAGGCATAATTCTCAATCACAATTATGGCTTTTGCCGAAGAGTCATTTAACTGGTGTTTTAGTTCTCTAGGTGTATAGAGAGGATTGGTATTGGTAACAGCCATCCCTGCTCTTAAAATACCAAATACGGCTATGGGATACTGCAATAAATTGGGCAGCATAATAGCTATAGAATCGCCTTTATTGAATTTAGATTGCAAATAGGCTGCCAAGTCTTTACTCATTTCATCTAACTGTCCATAGCTAATACTTTTGCCGAAGTTGACATAAGCCGTTCTGCTTGCGTGCTTCTTACAAGCAGTTTCTAACATTTCTGCTACTGAGTCATAAGATAAGTCACCAATGAATTCTGGAATATCTTTAGGATAGGATTTTAACCAAGGTTTTGAGTCTGACACTTTTTGCTCCCATTAAATTATATTGATTGAGCTATTATTCTAGAACAATTCTACTCATTTGAAAATTAAAATATTATATTAGTGATGAAGTCATGATAGACTTTAACATTATTGACGATAAATTAATGATTTAATGATTGATTCTACCATTGTTGTGAGTTCACCTGGGCCTCACACTATTGCAGTGTTATTGCTTACTTTAGTGGCATTGATACTGTTTACACGAGAGAAAATTCCATTACAAACATCCAGTTTGTTTGTATTGTGTGCACTTATTCTCGGGTTTGAACTATTTCCTTACCAATTGCCCAATGGGGATACATTTAACACCAAAGTTTTCTTTGCAGGCTTTGGTAACCAAGCTTTAATAGCTGTTTCCGCTTTAATGATTGCAGGTCAAGCTCTGGTAAGAACAGGTGCAATGGAACCCATTGGCCGTTTATTGGCAAAACTCTGGCGAATTAGCCCATCTCTTAGTTTACTACTAACCTTGGTTACGGGAGCAATATTGAGTGCTTTTGTAAACAACACTCCTATTGTTGTATTGCTTTTACCTATTTTGGTGAATGTAGCACTTCGAACAGGACAATCTCCATCAGGTACATTGTTACCGATGGGTATGGCAACTTTACTCGGGGGCATGGCAACGACTATCGGCACATCAACCAATTTATTGGTGGTAAAAGTCGCTGAAGATTTGGGTGTGCCTGAATTCGGTATGTTTGACTTTGTTTTACCTGTTGCATTAACCAGTGTTGTGGCGATTTTATATTTGTGGTTGATTGCGCCGATGATATTGCCTGAAAGATCTCCTCCATTACAAGACACTTCTCCCAGAGTCTTTACTGCTGAAATTGAAGTAGTAGAAGGAGGCTATGCTGATGGAGAAACCTTGGCCAACATACGTGATAAATTGGGCAATGATGCCAATATTGAAAGAATCATTCGTTCTGGAAATTTATCGGTTGCTACCTTGCCAGATGTGGTGATTCGTCCTGGAGATAGATTGGTTATTAAAGACACTTCTGATAATTTACGTGAATACGAACAAGATTTGGGTGGACAATTGTTTGCTGGAAACAATGAAGTGGATGAAGAGCACCCATTAAAAGATGGTGACCAACGCATAGCTGAAGTTGTGGTTATATCTGGATCAACTTTGGATAGGGTAAGAATTGCGGATGCCCGATTGAATTCAAAATATGGTTTGACCTTACTGGCTGTTCACTCAGAAGGTAAAGCCACGCAAGCCCGTTCAAAAGGAGTCAATGAATTATTGCTTAGAGCAGGTGATGTGCTATTGGTACAAGGATCAATAGATGCCATTCGAGAAGTCAAAGCCTCTGGATCATTGTTGGTATTGGATGGTGGAGAAGAATTGCCGCATACTAAAAAAGCACCCTTGGCGCTTACAGTAATGGGCTTTATTGTAGGATTAGCTGCTTTCGGTATATTGCCAATTGTGGTCAGCTCCGTGATTGGTTGTTTGGTTTTGATTGTAACAGGTTGTTTGCGTTGGCAAGATGCCACGCAAGCTTTAAGTGCGCAAGTGATATTCATTATTGTTGCATCCTTGGCTTTGGGAGTGGCTCTGATTCAAACGGGTGGTGCAGATTATCTGGCCAGTTTGTTTGTCGCCAGTACTTCTGGATTTTCTCCAGGAGTGGTCTTGGCCATATTGATTTTCTCAATGGCCGTGATGACCAATGTGGTTTCAAACAATGCAGCTGCGGTTATTGGTACACCAATTGCGGTCAGTATTGCACAAACTTTAGGTATGCCTGTTGAGCCATTTGTTTTGGGTGTATTGTTCGGTGCGAATATGAGTTATGCTACACCGATGGCTTATCAAACCAACCTATTGGTGATGAATGCAGGTGGATATAAGTTCTCGGATTTTGTAAAAGTAGGTGTTCCATTGGTCATTATTAATTGGATAATGCTGTCGGCAATATTGACTTGGGTTTATAAACTTTATTAAATATAAAAGGTAAAAGTAAGGGTATGGGTAGAAGTATGGGATTGTTATGGGTGAAATGAATATATCAAGAGAGCAGTCAGATCGTGATCGCAGACGTTTTATGCGTGCTGTTCTGAATGATTTAAATGCTCTTGAAATGATGATTGACAACGACATGATTGAGTCGGGAATCACACGAATTGGGGCAGAGCAAGAAATGTTTCTTGTCGACAGAAATTTTTCTCCTGCTTGTAAGTCTGTTGAAATACTTAAAGACATTAAAGACGACAGGTTTACCTTTGAATTGGCCAAATTTAACTTGGAAGCCAACTTAACACCATGTGAACTTAAGGGCAATTGTTTTAGAAAACTTGAAAATGAAATCAACGAAACCTTGATGATTGCCAAAAGTGCAGCCGCCAAACACAATACACAAATAGTTTTGGCAGGAATCTTGCCCACTTTAAAACAATTGGACTTAACCTTGGATAACATGGTTCCTATTGACCGATATTTTGAGTTGAATGAAACATTAAAGAAGATGCGGGGTTCGGACTTTAGGTTAAATATTCAGGGCATTGATGAATTATCGGTTACCCATGATTCTTATATGCTTGAGGCTTTAAATACCAGTTTCCAGGTGCACCTTCAAGTTGGCAGTAAAGATTTTGTTCACAAGTACAATATAGCTCAAGCCATAACAGCACCGGTTATGTCAACTGCGGTTAATTCTGGATTAATTCACCACAATAGATTATGGCACGAATCTCGGATAGCCGTTTTTCAAAATTCAGTCGACACCCGTTCTGATGCGCTTCAACAAAGAGGAATATTGCCTAGGGTCTATTTTGGCAAACAATGGGTCAACTCAATATGTGAAATATTCAGAGAAGATATCTCACGTTTTCCTGTTGTATTGACTGCTGACTTTGATGAAGATCCTGTTGGCATGTTAGAAAAAGGCATTACACCCAAATTGAAAGCATTAATGTTACATAACGGTACGGTTTATCGTTGGAATAGGCCTTGCTATGGCGTAGTAGACAATGTTCCACATTTGCGTATTGAAAACAGAGTACTGCCTGCAGGTCCAAGTGTTATTGACGAAGTGGCCAATGCTGCTTTTTTTGTAGGACTAATGATGGGAATGTCAAACAAGTATGAAGACATAACAAAAGTCTTGAGGTTTTCAGATGTGGCCAATAACTTTTTGAATTCTACAAGAGTTGGACTTGAGGCTAAATTTCATTGGACTGACCATAAGGTAATTACTGCCTCTAAATTGATACTAGAAGAACTCTTGCCCATTGCCAGAGATGGTTTGATACAGGAAGGCTTGGATAGCCAAGATATTGATAGATATCTCGGTGTTATTGAAGAAAGGACCACCAGTAAACAAACGGGTGCAAAATGGGCAATCAAATCGATTACTGAAATGGATGAAAATATATTGTCAGATGAAAAGGTCAGATCTATAACTGCTGAAATGATCGCCAATCAAAAAACCGACGAGCCTGTGCACAAGTGGAAGTTGGCTCAATTATCAGACAACTTAGATTGGCGTGCAACATTTTTGCGCTTGGGTCAATTCATGACCGAAGAATTATTTACAGTTAGACCCGATGATTTGCTTGACCTGGCTGCCAGTATAATGGACTGGAAACATGTTAGACATGTGCCTGTTGAAGATGATGAAGGTCAAATTGTTGGATTGATTTCACATCGGGCAATTTTAAGAGAAGTAGCCAGAGGAAGAACCAATTCACAAGATCCAGCCGCAGTCAAAGATGTGATGCGAATCAATCCCATCACAGCTGCCCCAGAAACATTGACTGTTGATGCAATTCGCCTGATGAGGAAGAACAAGCTGGGTTGTTTGCCGATTGTTAATAAGGGGAAATTGGTGGGCATAATTACCGATCATGATTTGATTAATGTGGCCGGTAAATTGTTGGAAGAATACTTAGATGATTTCCATAAAGAATTATGAAAATCGCCATATTTGTAGATGTTCAAAACATATTTTATACCACGCGTGATACTTACCAGCGGCAATTTAATTATAGAGAATTTTGGAAAAGAATAGAACAACAAGGTGAAATTGTGGCAGCTTATGCTTATGCCATCCATCGCATTGATACCCAACAACACAAATTTCAGTCCATGCTTAAACACATAGGTTTTGATGTAAAACTAAAACCCTATATTCAAAGATCGGATGGCACAGCTAAAGGTGATTGGGATGTGGGAATAACCATTGATGTAATGGAAACAGCACCGGATGTTGATAAAGTCATCTTGTTATCGGGAGATGGTGATTTTGCTATTCTTTTGGATAAAATTAATCACAGCTTTGGCGTGTCTACAGAAGTCTATGGAGTCAGAGATCTGACTGCCAATGGTTTAATTAAAGCAGCTACTCGATATTATGCAATTGGACTGGAATTATTGCTTTAGTATTTTTCAAGCATTGGTGAGACTTCTTTCAACTAAATACTTTTAAAATTTTATTACTTTCATTGGTTTTATGAAATCAAATCAAGGTAAAATACCAATAAATCAAAATACCAAATATTTGGGGACACACAAATGAAAAAAAATTTAAATCCACTTGATCTTTTTGATGTTCGTTCAGAGTTTTCTGAAGAGGAACTGATGGTTCAAGATTCAATTGGCCGTTGGGTTGACGAAAGGGTATTGCCAATCATAGGTGATGCATTTGATAAGCATGAATTTCCCATGGAGCTGATTCCAGAAATGGCTGAATTGGGCCTATTTGGTAGCTCTATAGAAGGTTATGGTTGTGCTGG
>JAJRQG010000113.1 GCA_024280395.1 Gammaproteobacteria bacterium
CAATCATTCCAAAGGACACCCTGTTAGTTGCAGAATTGTTTTTGCCTTCTCGTGCGATTGGTTTTGTTGAAGAAGGACAAAAGGTCTTAATCAAATTTGATGCCTTTGCTTTCCAGCAGTTTGGTTTATATGAAGGCAAAATCAGTCAAATTTCACAATCAATCATTTCTGCCAACGAAGCAGGGATTCCATTGGCAAATAATGAGCCTGTTTACATGCTGAAAGTTGTACTGGATGCACAATATATTAAAGCTTATGGCAAAGAAATAAATTTACAGCCAGGTATGCAATTAAGTGCCAGTATTGTGCTTGAAAAAAGAACTTTGGGACAATGGTTGTTGGCTCCTATTTTTAGCTTGAAAGGAAATATATAGTCCATGCGAAAAACGGTTGAATTATTAAACTTTAAATCAAAAAACAAACTCCCTGTTATCATTCAGACTGAAGTTGCCGAATGTGGTTTAGCCTCAATGGCGATGATTGCTAATTTTTATGGTCATAAAGTTGACTTAAATTCGCTTAGACATATGTTTGCAATTTCAACAAAGGGGGCTACCCTTGCGGGATTAATAAAACTGGCAGATTGCTTGCAGTTTTCCTCTCGGCCTGTGCGATTAGAGCTAGATGACTTACAAAACTTGAAAATGCCAACCATATTGCACTGGAATATGAATCACTTTGTCGTATTAAAGTCGGTTAAAGGCAATAAAATAACCATACATGACCCTGCTGTGGGTTTAAGAGTTTTTACTTTTGAAGAATTCTCAAATCATTTTACAGGGGTTGCTTTAGAGTTAACACCATCTCCTGAGTTCAAGGCAAAAAAATTAATTAACAAGGTGAAACTTTCAGAATTTTGGAGCAGGATTTCAGGGATTAAAAGAGTATTAATACAAATTTTTATTCTATCAATGATTATTCAAATCTTTGCAATTGCTTCTCCTTTTTATATGCAACTTGTGGTTGATGATGTCATTATTAACCGTGATTATGACTTGTTGATGATTTTAGCTATTGGCTTTGGTTTCCTTAGTTTGGTCAGCATATTTGTAACAACCATTCGTTCTCTGGTTATTCTTTACATGAATTCTCAGTTAAGTATTCAGATTTCTGCCAATATATTTAGGCATTTATTGAAACTGCCGATGGACTTTTATATGAAACGACATATTGGCGATGTTATTTCACGATTTAGGTCACTTGAAAATATTAAAGAGTTATTAACAACAGGATTAATTGAAACCAGTGTTGATGGTATTTTGGCAATAGGGTTGTTTGTTATGATTGTGATTTACAGTCCAATTTTGGCTCTTATTGTCATTGTTACTGTGCTTGTTTATTTGGCCATTAGGCTTGCTTTGTATAATACATTTAGAATGTTAAATGAAGAGCTTATTGTCAAAGGAGCAAAAGAACAAACAAATTTTATGGAGACAGTAAGAGCCATTCAAAGCATTAAGCTTTTTGGTAATGAAACTCAACGTCAAGCTGTTTGGCTCAATCACTATGCAGACACTATGAATTCAAGTATAAAGGTCAGTAAGTTAACGATTCATTATAATGTCATTAATACAGTACTTTTTGGTATAGGCGATATTCTTGTAATCTACCTTGCAGCTACCCAAGTTATAGATAACCTAATGTCAATTGGTATGTTGTTTGCTTTTATGTCCTATAAAATGCGGTTTACCAGCACAGCTTATGCTTTGATTGAAAAGTTTATTCAATTCAAAATGTTGTCTTTGCATTTAGAAAGATTAGGGGACATTGTATTAACTGAACAGGAAAAGGACTTGCAGGGAAATATAGTTTTTGATAAAGAAGAACAAATTGAATTAAGCTTACAAAATATATCCTTTCGTTATTCTCAGAGCGAACCTTATATTCTGAAAGACTTAAATTTAACAATAAAAAAAGGACAATCTGTTGCCATTGTTGGTTCATCAGGTTGTGGTAAATCAACCTTAATGAAAGTGATGTTAGGGTTGTTACAACCAGACACAGGTGAAGTTTTGATTAACAATAGTGACATTACAAAAATTGGTCTAAGTACTTATAGGTCTATGATTGCAACCGTAATGCAAGATGATCAGTTGCTTTCAGGAAGTATTTCTGACAACATTTGCTTTTTTGATCCTAATTTTGACTTAAAGCGTATTCAAGAATGTGCAAAGCAAGCAGCCATTGATACAGACATTGCTGCCATGCCAATGGGTTATCACACCCTTATTGGTGACATGGGGAATAGTTTATCCGGAGGGCAAAAACAACGAATTTTGCTAGCGCGTGCTTTGTATAAAAAACCTAAAATCCTATTTCTTGATGAGGCAACATCTAGTCTTGATACAAAATTAGAAAAAAGAGTAAATGAAACCATTAAAAAAATAAATATTACACGAATATTTATAGCACACAGAGCAGAAACTATCGCAATGGCTGACAGTGTTCTTACTTTAGAAGATGGTCAGATAACAGAGAGTTGATTGTACTCAGGTTTGAATAATTGCACATGAACTTGAAAATTGAAAATGGACAATTGAAAATTGAAAATTTAAAACGAAGAGAAAAAGCTAAGATCGAGAGTTTTAATAGTTGAAAATAAAGGTCAGAAGATTATTTTTTAAAAAGCGAATATATCTGAATGTGAAGTTAATGAAACTCAAAACAGCTCTTGATCTTCGTTTTCAATTTTCAATTGTCCATTTTCAATTAAAAGAAGTTTTCAATTTTCAATTAACCAACCTATAATAAGGACTTTCATATCAAAAGCACCTATTGTTAGACCAAGAACGCAGTAAAAAAGGCAACCAAGCCATTCTAGTATGTCCCAACAAAGGCTCCGGGCATATCGAAAGAGTGATGGAGTTTAAAGAATTGGCATCATCTGCTGGTGCACAAATTCTTGAAGTCTTTAGCCC
>JAJRQG010000114.1 GCA_024280395.1 Gammaproteobacteria bacterium
GAATGTACACACTTCGTTGTTACCATTTTTATATGGGCGACAATCATAAGCGCTGGTTGTAGATTGCGAACCATTGGTCACATACAAATCTGCATCACCTGTTCCACCTGACATGGTAAAGCTAAGTGTTGAATAACCAGAACCTAAGTTCAACGTGTAGCGTTTCCAAGCATTTTTTGCTACAGAAATATTGCTGGTAGTAGAGTCAATAGGTGTTGGACCTGATCCTGCTGCTGTGTAGTTACCAACCAAGCTAACTCCAGAATAAGCACTGTAGGCTTTCACTCGAACATAATAAGTTCCACCAGTTGATGTTCCTGTACAAGTCTCATTGTTTCCACCAACATAAGGCCTACAATCATAATTAGTGTCCGTCGGAGCTGCACCAAATCTAACATACATATCTGCATCACCAGTTCCACCTGACATAGCAAAACTAATGTTGGTTGCTCCTGCTGGAACATCCATGGTATATAGGATTTCAGCACCTGTGCTAGCTGCCAATCCAGATACTGTCACACCATTGCTCAATACATTACCAACTACCGGAGGTGCTGTAACAGTAACATTAGATGTCGATGTGGCTGTTGCACCATCATTATCAGTAACTGTTAAGGTGACCGAATATGTACCTGCACTGCCATAAGTGTTACTGGCTGTTACACCTGTACCACCAAATGACCATGAGTAACTTGAGATAGTTCCATCGCTGTCTGAGCTACCTGATGCATTGAAGCTACAAGTTAAATCTGTACAACTTGAAGTAAATGATGCTGTTGGAGCAACATTTACTGGCGGTGCAGTAACTGTAACATTAGATGTCGATGTAGCTGTTGCGCCACCATTATCGGTAACTGTTAAGGTGACCGAATATGTACCTGCACTACCATAAGTGTTACTGGCTGTTACACCTGTTCCACCAAATGACCATGAGTAACTAGAGATTGTACCATCGCTGTCTGAGCTACCTGATGCATTGAAGCTACAAGTTAAATCTGTACAACTTGAAGTAAATGATGCTGTTGGAGCAACATTGGCTGCTGGCGTGTCATAACTGCCGACCAAACTAACACCACTGTATGCCGCATAGGCACGAATCATCACATAGTATGTACCTGCTTGAGCAGTTGCTACTGGACAAGCTTCACTGTTGCCCGATGCATAGGGACGACAATCATAGGTTGCTGTGGTTGGTGCAGCACCAAATCTTACATACATGTCTGCATCACCCGTTCCACCACTCATATTGAATGTTAAGTTAGTCGCACCTGATGGCACAGACATAGTCCAATTTTGTTCAGCGTTCTTAGCAGCTGATAGACCTGTCTTTGCAACACCGTTGGTTAATATGCTTTGATTCGGATCTGTCAATACAACCGATTGAGTTGATGATCCTGTGGCACCGCCATTATCAGTAACGGTTAATGTCACTGAATAGGTACCATAAGCTGCATAAGTTTTAGCTGTCGTAGAAGCAGTTCCGCCGATTGACCATGAGTAACCAACAATTGAACCATCACTGTCTGAACTAGATGATCCATTAAAGCTACAACTTAAACCAGTACAACTTTGTGTGAATGAGGAAACTGGTGAAGCGTTGGTAGTTCCGCCACCGCCACATGCTTGTGTCGCTAAATAATCACTGGCAGCTTTACCTTTCGCAATACCATAACCGAAGTTATCATCACGACCTGCTGCACCTTGATCTTGTGCTGTTGCTTTTAAAGCATCACGAATATCAGTACCTGTACAATTTGGATTGTTAGACCATACCAATGCTGCTAGACCCGCAACCGCTGGGGTTGCCATGGAAGTACCACTTAAATATCCATAATCGCTGGCACCAATGTTAAGTGTTGCACTTGACGAATTGACCAATGCTGTGCGGTCTTCTAAAGCAGCACCTACTGCAGGAATAGTTGTTGAATTAGTCGTGCCTAATGTAGCAGCCAAAACCCCTGATACATTATTTACAATAATTGCGCCAACACCGCCTGAATTTTCACAGTTCAGTACTTTGTCGTGAAATGATATATTGCCTCGATCAATCACGCAGACTTTACCATTGGCAGCTGAGTCAGTTGCTTCTGCCGTTCCCATAAAATATGTAGTTGCTGAAGCAGAACCTAAATTCTCCATCGCTGAAGTAGCTAGCCCTGCACTGTCAACAGTTAAAGAAGCCAAGGTTGCTAAACCAGCAGGATAAGTTGATAGAGTATTAACACCACCGGCTGTTACTTCAACACCAAAACCATCATCGGTTTGACCATTTTTTGTGGTTGTAGGATATTGTGAAAATGATGCAATATTATTATCACCATCATTGGCGCCAATCATCATGATTGATTTATAACCAGCAGGGAAAGAACGAACATTGTTACCGTCATTACCAGCTGCTGCTAAAACCAAACCACCATTGTTGGTAAATGTGTTAAAAGCATTTTCTTCTGTTGAGTTAGCAGCACCACCACCCAAACTCATCGTAATAATATTTGCACCTGCTGCAGTACATAAACTTGCAGCTTGTGCTAAATCAGATGAATAACCCCAACCACTCTCATTAAATACTTTGATAATGTGCAATGAAACTCCTGGAGCTGTACCTATAACGCCAAATCCATTGTCAGCCGCTGCTACTGTTCCTGCAACATGTGTTCCATGAGGTCCACCATGGACATTCCAGTTGCCAGTACCTGAATCATTGTCTCCAGTAATTACATTCCAGTTGAAATCATTGTTACTGGCATCTAAACCTGAGTCAATGATACAAACTTTCTGGCCTGGCTGAAGGGACAATTGGTTAGCTTGAGATTGATAGATTGCATAAGGTGTCAATTGTTGTAAGGTTGGGTCACCTGGATCGTCATTATACAACGCATAAGGATAACGCTTAGGATCAACTTCCATTGTTTTAAAACCGTTGATCTTTTTCATTGATATTATCGATTTTTTATTTAAATCAACTGCAAACCAATTCTTACCTTGTGCCAATATTTGATGTCCTGATTTTAAACCAATTGATTTATTATTAGCATTATCGAATGTAACGATCATTCTCTCTGCATTTGCGGTACTTCCCAATGCTAAGAGTGTGGCTATATAAGCCGTTCTCATCTGAAATTTCATTAAGTTCTCTCTCTTTTATGTTGAATTGCTAGTTATCTAAATAAATTTATTATTGAATTATTATGGTGAATTTGGATAACTATCTCGTGCCAAACATTTTTGACGAAGCACATTTAAACAGTATTTATTGAATAATACAAGATATATTTTATTACTTTATTTCATGAAAAAAACCTTTAAATTCAAAAACTTAAGCTATTTCTAATATAGCAATACTAATTATTAGCATTAATATTTCTAATGTGAAATTGATCCCTGCAACTATTTTAGTTTATGACTATTAATACAACCTATTGTTTTAAAACAAAATATTTACCATGAAAAAAGGAATTGTTTTATTGAGAAGGTTACAACATGACAATTTCAATTAAAATTTCTAATCACAGAATAAACACAATTATTTAAAAATTTGAGCAATTGAGAATTTTATCAATAAAAAACCCGCCGAAGCGGGTTTTAGTTACCACTATACTTTATCTAATTATAAAGTGACATCATTTGTACATACAGTAGTTGAACCTTCTTCACACACTGTAAATGTATAACTGGTTCTCTTATCAACACTATAGCTTGTCGCTCCATTGTTAGCTGTTGTATTGTTGTAGTTTCCATTTATATAAACATCTACATTAGAAGTTGTACCACCTGTCCAAGAAAGGTTTGCCTGTCTATTTCCTTTCGAACGACTTCCAGTTAAAGTCATAGCCGCAGGAGGAGGTGTAACACCATCGTCAACTGTTACTGTTTGAGAAGAGCTACTTGAGGCACCTTCGTTATCAGTTACAGTTAATGTTGCAGTATAACTACCCGTTGCAGCGTAAGTATTTGATGCAATTGCAGTTGATGCGCCAAAGTTCCAGCTATAAGATGCAATACTTCCATCACTGTCAGAACTTCCAGTACCATCAAATGTACAATCTAGTAATGTACAGCTATAAGTAAATGAAGCAGTAGGTGCAACATTACCTGGAGGTGGAGGTGTTCCACCGCCACAAGCTTGACCTGCTAAATATGCATTGGCATCAACACCTTTAGCAATACCATAACCAAAGTAATCATCACGTCCCGCAGCACCTTGATCTTGCGCTGTTGCTTTTAATGCATCACGAATCTCAGTACCTGTACAGTTAGGATTGTTTGACCATACTAAAGCAGCTAAACCTGCAACACCTGGTGTTGCCATTGAAGTACCACTCAAATAACCATAATCACTGGCTCCAATTGATATGTCTGCATTAGATGCTCCCACTATAGCGGCACGATCTTCAAATGAGGCACCAACCATCGGGAAAGTAGCAATGGTTCCAGTGATATCCATATACACCACACCTTCACCAGCTATATTGTTTATCACAACCGCACCAATTCCACCTGAATTAGCACAATTGTCGGCTTTATCAGTAAATGATATATTGCCCCGATCAATTATACAAATTTTACCATTTGCACCAGTATCAACCGCTTCACCTGTACCCATAAAATAGGTAGCACCAGAAACAGAACCTGTATTATCAGTAGCTGCGGAGGCAACACCTACACCGTTTACAGTTAAACTTGATAGAGTAGCTAAACCGGCAGGGTAAGTAGATAATGTATTTACACCACCAGCTGTTACCTCCACTCCCCAACCATCATTTGTTTCAGTAACGAATTTACCTCTAACTCTTTTAGTTTCTGTATTTGGAGGAAATTGTGAAAAATCAGCGATATTGTTATCACCATCATTGGCACCAATCATCATGACCGAAGGATAACCAGCAGGAAATGAACGTGTATTGTTACCATCATTACCAGCAGCAGCCAATACTAGACCACCATTGTTGGTAAAATTATTAAATGCATTTTCTTCAGTTGAATTAGCAGCACCGCCACCTAGACTCATTGTTATGATGTTCGCTCCAGCTGCAGCACATAAGTTAGCTGCTTGAGCCAAGTCAGAAGAATAACCCCAACCCGCTTCATTAAAAACCTTGATTATATGTAATGGAACACCTGGAGCCATACCAACAACACCGAATCCATTATCAGCAGCCGCTACAGTTCCAGCTACGTGAGTACCATGAGGTCCACCATGTTCAAACCAATTGCCTGTTCCGGAATCATTGTCACCAGTAATAGCACCCCAGTTAAAGTCATTGTTGCTTTGATCCAAACCAGAATCAATAATACAAACTTTTTGACCAGCTTGCAGACTTAATTGGTTGGCTTGTGATTGGTAAATCGCATAAGGTGTTAATTGTTGCGCAGTTGGATCACCAGCGTCATCATTATACAAAGCCAAAGCATATCGCTTAGCATCAACTTCCATTGATTTAAAACCTGTATTACCTCGCATTGCAAGTTTACCAGCTTTATCCAAATCAACAGCAAACCAACCCTGACCTTCAACCAAAACGTTATGACTAGACTTTAGTTCAAATCCTCTGTCTGCATTCACATCAAATTTTACAATCATGCGTTCTGCTTGTACAGACGACCCTAAAGCCATCAGAGTAGCCACATAGGCTGCTTTCATTTTAAATCTCATTCTGTTTCCTCTCTATTAAGTGTGTTAACTCATCTAAATATTGGTTATTAATTTTTATTGATTTAGAAAAATTGGTTAATTGTGTCCTATGGACGCAAGTCATTTAAACAGAATGGCAATAACATTGCAAGTACATAATTTTACTTTTAATTGTATTTCAGTGATGTTTTACCAATAATGCATTCATTTAAATCATTTTTATGATTAATTTTTTACATAATATATGCTTTGAGTAATTGATTGATGGAATCAATACACTCAATACAATTTAAATCTCAATAAAAAACATGAGTAACTGTTCAATAAACTTATAATTTTCATTCATTGAAAAAATTTTGTCCTGTCTATCAATTTAACTTGTATATATAAATAATCAACAGAAACAGACGAGGTAATTAAAATGCCAAATAAATTTTCATATATTAAAAATCCAATGGCTAAATTCATATTTTTAAGTTTTATTCTTATTGTTTCACCTAACCAAAAATCTTATTCACAAATAGATTTGTCCAATGGTCTGCTGGCCTATTATCCCTTCAATGGCAATGCTGATGACGAGAGTGGCAACCTCAATCATGGAACAGGAATCAATGTAGTCCTAACAAGCGACCGATTTGGTATGGATGATAAAGCTTATGACTTTAACGGCGCTTACATCTCCATTCCAAGCTCTACCAGTCTTGAGTCACCCACCAAAGAATTAACCATGGTGGCATGGGTTTATCGAGAGCCCAGCACCACACTCTCACCCATTATTATGAAATCAGAATCAACAACCAATGCGTTCCAATACAGAATGCATGTTTACGACAACGGAATTGGATCATCTATCAATGACTGGAGCAATGGTGTAGGCAGTGAAGTACCTGTAAGTACCAACAAATGGCACTTGATTACTGTCACTTTAAAAGATGGTGTTGTAAAAGGTTATCTTGATGGCAATCATATTGACACTGACAACTTAACTGGAGCTACTACCATTGCATTAGACACACATGACCTTGAAATTGGACGTGACAGACCTGGAGCAATTGAATATTTTAATGGAAAAATTGATGATGTTAGAATTTATAACCGTGAAATAAATGCCGAGGAAGTCAAGGCATTGTTTGATGAAGGCAATTATCAGCAGTTATTTAAAGATGGTTTTGAAAATTAACAATGTCTTCTGGCGTATCAATCCCATGCGGCATAGGTTCTTTTGCTTGTTTTGCGATGATTTTATAACCACATGACATCGCACGTAACTGCTCCAAGGATTCCGATTTTTCTAATTTAGATGGAGTTAACTTTGAAAAATCCTTTAAGAATTTTGCGCGATAAGCATACAAGCCAATGTGGTGCTTGTAATCAATGCCTTTTTCTAACTGTCGTCGATCAGAACATTCTCTGGAATACGGAATAGCCGCTCTTGAAAAGTACAAAGCATAATCATTGTCATCGGTGACCAATTTGACATTATTTGGATTGATTAAATATTCATATTGAGTTATCTCTTGATACAAAGTCGCTATTGCAGCTTGGGGATTGTCAATAAGTGCAGATATTAATTGTTGAATATTAGCAGTGGGAGTTAATGGTTCATCTCCTTGGTAGTTAACTACAATGGTTTCATCAGACCAAGATAACATTCGTGCTACTTCGGCGATTCTGTCGGTACCAGTTAGATGCTCTGTTGATGTCATCACCGCTTGATAGCCTGATAATTCAACCAATTCTGCAATTCGCTCATCATCAGTTGCAACCACCATTTGTTTGGCATCAATTTTAGAAGCTGATTCTAAAGCCCAAATAATCAAAGGCTTACCAGCTATTTCTAACAGTGGCTTTCCGGGTAATCGTGTAGATTGATATCTGGCAGGCAAGCATATCACGACATCTGGTTTCATTTAATCACTCCATCAATCAACTTTAAAACAAAGTCTTTGGTTTCTTGTTTAACCACTAGCTTTAACACAACAACCCAAACATTGGATAATTTTAAATTCATACATTTTACCGCATCTTTTTCAGTAATAAAAATAGGGTCTTCATTGTCAAATTCAAAATGTTTTTCAGTTAATTTTTCATGATCATCTAAAGGGTTTTTTACTATCGCCAAGCCATTCTCAGAAAGCATGTTAAAGAAGCTATCCGGATGAGCAATTCCTGCCAAAGCATTGATGTGTTGACTTCTAAATGACTCTAGTGACCTTTGGTTCTTAATATCACCCAAAGCATAGACCATTAATGGTTGGTATTGAAAATAATGGCTATCCAAACGTTTACCTTTGTATATCACCATATCAACAGAGTCCAAACGGTCTCTTGATTCACGCAATGGCCCTGCTGGCAACAATTTTTCATTGCCCAATCCATACTTGGCATCTATTAAAACAATTTCTAAATCTCTCTGTAATGCATAATGCTGCAAACCATCATCAGCGATTATCACATCAACCCGATAATCAAGCATTAATTTCTTGGCTGCCTTTACCCTATTTTTCCCAACAAACACGGGTGCATTGGTATGTTTGGCTATCAACAAGGGTTCATCACCACTGGCTTTGGGAGAAGTTTGCGGTATAACCAACAAGGGTTCGTGTTCTCTTTTACCACCATAACCACGAGAAATTACACCGACTTTTTTACCACTTGCTTGTAATTGATTAACCAACCAAATCACAAACGGCGTTTTACCCACACCGCCAACAGTAATATTGCCTACAATAATGACAGAACATTTGATTTTATGCGACTTGAACAATCCAATTTTGTACAGTTGCTTTCTAATTCCGCTAAGCAATGAAAATACTTTTGACAATACAATATAGCGCAATGGAATTGTCGCTCCTTTGTACCAAATTTTGTTGAGCTTTTGTTGTTTACTATTGGACATCAGGATTGACTAGACACTTGGATTTGATAAAGGTTGGCATAAATTCCTTGTTGAGCCAATAGTTGCTCATGAGTGCCCGTTTCTGCAATCTTTCCTTCGGACATGACCACAACCATGTCTGCATTTTCAATCGTAGATAAACGGTGAGCAATAACCAAAGTAGTTCTTCCGACCATGACTTTCTCTAATGCTACTTGAATAAATTTCTCAGATTCTGTATCCAAAGCTGAGGTTGCCTCATCCAATATCAATAACGGTGCATCTTTTAATATGGCACGGGCAATGGCAATCCTTTGACGCTGACCACCCGATAATCGTGTGCCATTTTCACCCAACAAGGTATCGTAGCCTTCTGGCAATTGTTCGATAAATTCATGGGCATTGGCTTGTTTTGCGGCATAAATAATTTTCTCAAGGTCTTCGGTTTTATTGCTACCATAGGCAATATTATTGGCAACTGAGTCATTGAATAAGACCACATTTTGATCTACATAAGCAATATGGTCGCGAATACTTTCTAAACCATAACTGTTGATATCGTGATTGTTAATAAGTAACTTGCCATTCGTGTAGGGATAAAATCGTGGAACCAAGCTCACCAAAGTACTCTTACCACCGCCTGATTGCCCAACAAAAGCAACAGTTTGGCCGGGTTTAATGGTTAAGTTCAAATCAATTAACGCTTTTGTTCCATCACTGTAAGTAAAAGAGAGTTGGTTAAACTCCAAACCTATTTCTTTGGCTTTCAGCTTTTCTTTCCCTTGGTCTTGTTCTGAATCTTGATCCAAAATATAGAATACACTATCGGCTGCTGCAAGCGTTCTTTGTAATGTTGCACTGATATCTGCCAGCCTTTTTAAAGGAGGAATCAAAGCCAACATCGCTGCGATAAATGACATAAATTTACCAGCGCTCATTGCATCAATTTCAGCAGGCCTGGTGGCAAAAAACACAATTAAAGCCAAAGCACAGGCAGCAATAAACTGAACCAAAGAAGAGGAAGCGGCGCGCATTGAAACCACCTTCATATTCAAGTATCTGTTTTGGTTGTTGACCTTGAAAAATCGTGCAGATTCTTCTTTCTGTCCTGCGAAAATACGCACCACTTTTTGTCCCTTAACCACTTCTTCCACGACTTCACTGACTCCCGTCATTGAGTTTTGGATTCGGTGACCAATTTTTCTAAAGCGTTTATTCACATAGGCAATAATCAATGCCACAATTGGCAACATAGCAAATACAATCAGGGTTAATGATACACTTTGATAAAACATCACTCCCAAGAAAGCAATAATAGTAAGCAAGTCTCTGGCTAGAACTATCACAGTATTGGCTATGCCCATGGACATCATTTCAATATCAAATGTCATGCGTGAAATTAAACCAGCAGAAGATTGTTTGTCAAAGAACGAAGTAGGCAAAGATAAATACTTATTAAACACTTGTTGACGAATATCCGCAATGATTTTTCTACCCACCCAATTCATACCGTATGTACCAATATAATGACCCACACCACGCAAGAAAAACATACCTACAATGACCCATGGAACTATTTTGATATAATAGGGATTGTGTTGGGTGAACACATCATCCAACATTTTTTCAAGCATCAGAGCAAAACCACCTTGAACCAAAGCATCTAGCATGACACCCAAAACTGAAACAAAAATAATCAGTTTATAGACAGTGGCATATTTCCAGACACGGCTAAAAGATGTTTTTTGTAATTCTGCTGACATTATTTGCTGGGCGTGGTCGCAATTGAAACACTGGTGAAGCCCATATCGGCCAATACATTCATCACTGTAACTACATGTTTGTGGGCTGCATCTGCATCCGCACGAATCACAATCGGCGGCTTTTGTTCACCTTTAACCATTCTACTCAAACCAGAAGCAATACTGGCATATTGAGAATTCAACAATTCGTTGTTATTCAAATAGATACTGCCCTTTTCACTGATAGAAATGACAATTTGTGACTGCGCTTGATTTTGTATTTTTTCGGTTGCCTCTGGCAGTTGAATTTTTAATTTGGCTTGTTTTTCAAAAGTAGTGGTCACCATAAAAAAGATCAACAATAAAAACACCACATCAATCAATGATGTCATATTCAGTTTTGGTCCCTTCTTACTTTCGTTGCTGAATTTCATATTCGCTTACTTCTTTTTCTTTTTATTATCGCTAATTGAATCAATCAGTTCCATGACTTGTTTCTCAATAATAATGCCTTGATCGATAATTTTCGTTTGGAAATGACGGTGAAATAACATGGCAGGAATAGCAACAACCAAACCAGCAGCCGTTGTAATCAATGCTTGAGAGATACCCGAAGCCAAATGTGCCGCATCACCCACACCTTGGGCATTAATTGCCGCAAAGACCTTGATCATACCAATAACCGTTCCCAACAACCCCAGCAATGGCGAAACTTCAGCAATCACCGAAAGCCAATTAAGCGGTTTTTCCATCTTGTGAATCGCATGTCGTCCAGCATCTTCAACCGTTTCTACAATTGCCTCACGTGGCAAATCGCGATTTTTCAAGGCTGCACTCATAACATAACCCAAAGGAGAATTCTCTTCCAATTTAGCAATATGGCTTTCATCCAAATGTTTGGACTTAGACCAACTAATGACTTGATCTTTTAATTCTGAAGGAATCACATCCTTTTCTCGCGATGACCAAAATCGCTCACCTACAATCATCATCGCCAATGTCATCAAAATCAATATGAAAATCATGACGATACCGCCAGAAGAAACTATTTCAAGCATCTAGAATTGCTCCAAAAATTTAATATCGAGATATTATAATAACTATTGTTGGGATTGTGTTAAAAACTTATTGTTTTTGATTGAATTTAAAATTAATATCTCTGCTGACTGGCTTTAAATATCTTAAAATCATCAACTTGCCTACTAATTAATAACTCTACTGAGATGAAAAATGGAACAAAAAGAATACGAAATGGACTTTACAGCAGGTAATATCATATCACTCAGTTTCGAATCCTTTAAAGAAAATATCAAATTTTATATTGTATTGGGATTAATAGTAATTATCCTTGCCACAATAGTTTCCACACTGTTTTCAGATGATCCAGATCCAGAATGGTTGCCAATCATATTTTTAATGGTCGTTCTAATTGGTTTATATACTAAATTTGCTGTTATGGTACATAGATCCATACTATTGCAAGAACTATCAATTAAACGCGCCATGTTTTGGTCAAACAATGAAAGTAAGTTCATGCTGTGGATAATAGGAATTTTTGTTACTATTGGGGCCACCGTAACAGCAACCATTTTCATGGTCTCAACCCTCACAACATCTAATGACCCTTCTCCTATATTCGGATTTCTAGCATTTTTTGCAATAATTACTTTTGCAATTCTCTCATCTAGACTGGTTATTATTTTCCCTAGTATTGCAGTAGGAAGAAAATTAAGTCTATCCGAATGTTGGAAATTAACAGGTCAATACAAAGGAAGCATGTTTGCTCTTGTCATTGGATTTCCATATTTAACAAATATAATCCTTAAACTCATACCAGAGGAAGGGTTAGTATGGATCATTATTGGATCTACTGTTTCTGTCATAGTCACCATTGTAGAAATAATTATTATTTCACATGCTTACAACACTTTAGTTGAAGATAGCCCAACCAAGTGTGAGTATAAGCTATAGGAGACGCTTCCCAAATGCATCAACTTGCTTTGGTAAACATAATGTTTATTCCAAACACTGTTAATACACCATTATATAACCTAACACTTGCTTTATCTTCTCAAAAACAGAACATTTCCTTCTTCAATTAGAGTTATAAAAGTTCATTTTCCTCAGGTCATTTTCTTTTTCAATAGTAGTTATTATTTTTCCCGTGCTCAATTCATAAATATTAAGGTTCTTCTGTTTGTCTTTTGTAAATAATAAATTTTCTTCAGCATCAAAATTAATAAACGATGTAAATTCAACTTTATTAACCACATCTAATGAAGTCTGGTTAAAATAACTGACTGAACTGGGACTAACAACAAAAACATTGCTGTCTTTTTCTTCGGGATAATATTCATTATTTAGTTGAAACACCCCAAAAGTGCCTTTGCCTGTTGCAATGCCTTTTCGACCAGACAAATCTTTTGCATCAAACAGGGTAACATCATTGGTCTTGGCATTTACCACATACAATCGCCTTTCATCTCGACTTAATAACATTGCAGTATCAGAATAAATATAAGAAACACTGACATACCCTGTGTAATAACCTGTTGTTACCACCAATGCAATAATGAGCCACTCCACCGGTTGAAAACTGAGCCAGTTTAGCCACAATGGTACTTTTTAATCGAAGTGCCTATGATTACAACAGAAGAACTCATGAAAATTAAAATTTTATACAAACAAGGTTA
>JAJRQG010000115.1 GCA_024280395.1 Gammaproteobacteria bacterium
GCTTGTGCATCTATGGCAAACCATTGTAAACGAAATCTAAGTTCTTGTTTTTTACTAAAGTTGGCTGCGAAGTCAAGAGTGGTATTCAGTAGTTTGCGCTGGTACCTTCCAAACAAATCATCGCCTAACCAGTTTAACCAGTCATCAGCATCTCTGTAAAAAATACTCAAAGACAGGCTATAATTGTCTTGGAAGAAATAACTGGGATGGATGTGTGTGGAAAATTCATTGCCCACTCCAAAGTCTTTGACGGATCTCAAAAACCCATGGTATCTCAGTTTGTTGGCATTGCTACTGCGATAACTTACACCCAGTCGATTGCCTGAACTTGTATTGACCAAACCATTGTCTCTGCTGATTAAATCGTTGACTCCTTTGCTGTAATATTTAACATCCCAACTCAATGAGTTGGCCTGTTTAAATTGCCAGTTATCAGAAAAGCTCAAAGAGGTTTCTAAGGTCTCCCCAGAATCATTGCTTAAGTGTTCAACATTGAGATTAAATTCTCGTTGTTGCAGGTTAGATGATGACGAATAGTTGTTCTTTTTGAGGTTGTGATTATAAAATATTGAGTTCAAATTATTGCGTGGCAAAAATCCAAAATCATTGACCTCAAAATCTTTAGCAAAATGATTCAATATGATGGATTGAAGTTGATTCTCATTGATTTGATGTACCAAAGTTGTCCATGCGCCAATGCCTGAACTTGTTTCTTGGTTATCATTGATGCTTGAGCCTGCTACTTGGCTTTTGAACGTAAATTTCTCTCCAAATAAATAATCATAATTAAGGGCATAGGTTAGGGCAGTACGATCAATATCGGGCCTATCTACAAAGGCACTGGTCAGACCAATGGTTTGTTTATCAGTTTTGTGTAAGAACCTTCCCGCATAAAAATCACGCCCTTCATATCCTTCACCACTTGATTCACTGCTTGCAAAAAATCCATAAGTATAATTGTCTTTATTGTCTGTAAATTTAATAGCGGCATCAATATCAGAAGACAGTTCATCACCAGAATCAGGTCTAGCACCGATTCTTCTTGTATGTATCATGCGTAAACCATAAACCCCATTGACATTAAACAGTGATTGGTTCTCGGTAAAAAATGGGCGCCGTTCATTGAAAAATATTTCTGTTGCAGAAAAATTAACCACCAGTCCATCGCTTTCAACATGGCCAAAATCAGGGTTAACAGTCGCAGTTAATTGTTTACCGTTGCCTGACTTCCAAAACAAATCCAAGCCAGTATCAAAAGTACTTTCTTGATTGTGGAAGTCTCTTCTTGCTGTTGCGTACCCAAATAGTTGTAGAGATGATTCGGAATAATCTTGCAGAGTTACCTGTGCAAAGTCATTTAAAAATCTGGGTCTAAGTTCTGTGGTGTCTACATTGGCATAGGCAACGTTGGAATTTGCAATGGTTCGAATTATGTACCACCCAATAGTGCGCTTGCCTTCATGGCTTTTTTTCATGGAAACGACATCCCAAGGAATATATATTTCTGCTGCCCAATATTCATCATTTTCTGAATAAGCTGCTTGCCAATTCCCATCCCACTCATTTGAAAAGCCACTTTCACTGCTAAAAGTTCCATCTCGAATTGAGCCGCCATTTCCTACTTGGAAAGAATATGCAGTAATGAAATTGTTATCAAAATCAACCATGATTTCGACTTTATCTGAGCCAATTCTCTGGTCTCTGGCTGAGGTATCTTTGTTGCGGGTTTCTAATGGTTGATAATTTTTCACGCCAAAATAGATGCCAGTTTCATTAGAGGTGATCAATACTTCGGTATTGTATTTTGGGCTAGACAAGGTATAAGGAGACACTACTTTCATTTGTGTAAATGATTGGGCCGATATCCATTCTTGTTCATCGAGCAGTCCATCTATCTCAATAGCGGAAAAAACATTGAGGCTGAACAATACAGCGAAGATAAATATTAAGAATTTCATGTCATTAAAATATGGGGGGTAATTGGATTTGACAGAAACATTCTATTATAGTTCTTTAAAAACCTTACATAATAGTTGTGTAAATGTAAAAAATAAATAAACCCTTGAAGCCAGAGTTTCCTTTTGGGTATTGTTAACTGATTCTGAGTAACTGTACTGTCATTAAAAAGACTTTTTGGTTCTTAATTGTAGTTGCCAACTGCCAACAGTATCTCTATCATCAATAGGAAAAGCCAAGTCAAGATGCAAAACTTTGCCGCTTGAAGTACGTGTTGGAACAAGCCGTAGGCCTATACCAATATTGGTGACATAATTGCTAGAGAAATTGTTGTCCCATGCAGCACCTGAATCTATAAATACCGCTGAAGAAAATTGGAATGTTTTTAAAGGATACCAATGATAAAAATAACGTTGTTCGATAGTTATATTAACTTTATTTTCACCATTGAGATATCTAAATGGATATCCTCTTAACCCTGAATCTCCACCCAAATACTGTCTATTTTCTGAGAATAAATTATTGCCTTTGTCCATTGTTATTGAAGCAAAGAATGTCTTGTTGTGTTTTTGAAAATGATACCATTTTAGCATGCCGCCTAAATGGCTGTTTACAAAGCTATCGCCATCGTATAAACCGTTCAAAAACGAATCAAGAATGACCAAGTTATCATTTTTCCCTAGCAAGCCTTTGGAGTAGCTGATGTCATAAAATACATTGGAGTCAGAAAAAGATTGGCCAATTTGGCTTTTGAAATGATGGCCCAAGGAAATATCTTCAGGCCTATCCATGCTGTTGAAGTTAACCTTTTCAATATAGTTTTCTTGAAAAAATTCATAACCAAGCCATGGGTATTGGTAGCTTCTTGACTCAGGTATTGGCGTATCGGGGAAAACACTCCCTTGAAAGAAATCGCTTTGATCCGAGGTATAGCCAAAACTGTAACGGTGCAAGGTTGTTGCGGTTCTTTTGAACAGTTTAGCATAGCTTAAGGTATATAAATCATGGTTTTGACCTATTTCATCTTCTACTTCACCATGTTCATAAAGTGGTACAATCAATTCGTTAGATAAGTAGTCTAGGTTCCATGCCGCTTTTGAGTCTAGGGAGAAAAATGGGCGATAGAGATTGAATTGAAGTAATCTTCCATCGCTGTTATTGGCATATACTGCATCCAAACGATTGCGGCTTCCAAATAAATTATTATCATTGTATTTAATACTTTTTTGAGTTCTGTCGATGCCATTTTTGTATTTAAACTCTAAACTTTTACCAAGCCCGAAAAGGTTTTTTTCTTGTAATTCTAGTGCCCACTTGGTTTTCCCGCCAGTGCGACCGTAGGATATACCAGGGGTCAATGTCCAGTTATCATTTGTGTCTACTTGAACGGTGACTTGTTTTCCACACAATTGTGTAGGATAAATTTCTGCCAATCTTATAAAGGACTTACTGCGAATGAAACGTTAGGTTTCTTGTAATAACCTTATGTCAAATTCATCACCTTGTTTGAAAAGCAATTCTCGGGCAACAATTTTTTGTTTGGTTTTAATGTGCCATTCGTTGGCATAATGGTGAAAATTTTTACTTTCCTTTTTGTTGGTTAAATCAAAAATGTTGTCAACATTATATCCAATTTCCCCAATATGTAATCCTTTGGTTTTGCTATCAGATTGTTGCCAGGGTCTACAAGAATTTTGCGCGTTAGAAGAAAAAGTCGTCAGTAACCATAAAACAGTTAAAAATTTCATATGAATTGAATAATATATACGTAATAACTGTTAGAGGCAAATGTTGCGAGAATCAATCGAAATGATTAATTCTTTTTGCAGTCAAATATATATTAAAATTGACTTAGTTTATACCTCAAATGCTCATCTAAGATTTCAGGTTTTTTGGTTGTTGTTATCCTTTTGGATAGTTTTAGATGGGTTTTACTTTTATTTTTTGCTTGAATGGTTTTCACTCTTTTTAGAAAAAAAACAATTTGATTGGTTTGAAAGCCATATTCTTGTAGTTTCTTTTCTGACCAGTTATCAGCTTCCTGTTCATTATTTCTGATTAGCTTCTTTATTTTTCGTTTTGGGAAAAAGAAACCTGGCTGTTTAATTTTTTGTAGTGTTTTTAAATAGTGTTGCAATTCTATGTGTGCATTTTCATGAGCTAAAATAGATGCCCATTGGTGTTTGTTGTTGATTAATGCCATCATAGCAGAGGAAAAATAAACATGCCCATTGTTAAATACATACGCATTAATATGGTCAGATTTGAACAGTCTACATTGGTTAAGTTGATTGAAGTGCATGGATTTTGCGAGTTCCAAGCAAGTTACTTCAAACCATGTGGATTTGATTGTTGGATAATTGATCAATAATTTATTTTCATTCTCAATTGTCCATTCTGCCAATTGTTGTTTATCAGATTTGGCAAAAACGGAAAGGGAGAGAGTAGCTAAAAAGAGATAAATGAAGTAAGTTTTGGTTGCCATGCCAGTAATAATAGCACTAAAATTTGGATAAGTATAAATGGAACTACTCCTTTGTAGAGTTTTTTTGAATCAATATCGCTCACTCCTTTTAAATAGAATAAGGCAAAGCCAAATGGAGGTGTTAGAAATGAAGTTTGTAGATTGATGGCAAACATGACACCAAGCCAAACGGGATCAAATCCTTGTGACAATAAAATGGGCCCAACAATGGGTACAATGACGAATGTGATTTCTATAAAATCAAGAATAAAGCCCAGGAAAAACATGACCAACATTACAATAAAGAATGCTGACATTTTGCCACCAGGTAAATCCAATAAAAATTTGGCAATGATTTCGTCTCCATGAAAACCTTTAAAGACCAGAGAAAACAAAGCAGCACCAATTAATATCATAAATATCATGGCGGTGACTTTTACGGTTTCTCTAGATATTTCCATTAGGACATCCATTGACAGTTCTTTTTTTAAGTAAGCAAGCAATAAAGCACCAACTGCACCGACTGATGCAGCTTCAGTTGGAGAAGCAATGCCACTAATGATAGAGCCAAGAACTGCAATTATTAAGAACAAAGGAGGAATTAATGAGGCAAATATTTGCCCAAGTGGTTTGTTTAATTCTTGATCCATTGCAGGTGCTTTATTGGGGTGTCTGAAAATAATGTAAACCCAGTACAGTCCATAAAAACCCACAAGAATTAAGCCTGGAACAATGGCTCCAGCAAACAGTTCTCCGACGGACACTGTTTTTGGTGAAAAAACACCCATGTCTAATTGTGCTTGTTGATAGGCATTTGACAATACATCGCCCAATAATACCAAGACAATTGAAGGAGGAATGATTTGCCCCAACGTTCCAGTTGCGCAAATAGTACCTGCACTTAAAGATTCGTCGTAGCCGTTTTTTTTCATGACAGGCAGAGCCAATAGACTTAACGTGACAACAGTGGCCCCAACAATGCCAGTACTAGCAGCAAGCAATGTGCCGACGATTAATAGGGAAAATCCCAATCCACCTTTGGCGCCGCCCAATAATGCGGCCATGTTTTCAAGTAGGGACTGTGCCAGTTTGGCCTTTTCTAACACCAGTCCCATAAACACAAAAACAGGAACCGCCATCAAAGTAACATTGGTCATGATGCCGTAAATTCTATTGGGCATTGCCATCAAAAAAGCAGAATCAAACCAACCAGCAAGCCAACCCGCAAATGCAAACCACAGAGAAACACCGCCAAGTGTAATGGCAACAGGATAACCAGCCAATAAGGCTAGCGCTGCTGCTACAAACAATCCCAAAGCCCAGAATGTTTCCATTAGGTTTTTCTGAACAGTTGTTTTATAGGGTAGGCAATCATGGAAATCGGCAGTATTAATATCAATGTTTTTAATCCATACACAAAAGGCAGTCCACCAGATTCTGCCGATCCTTCGAGTTTTGACCAAGATGCCATGACATAATCCAGTGAAATATAAAAAACAAACCCAAAAAAAGGCAACAATAACAATATTAATCCCCAAAAATTAACCGATCTTTTTTTGTTTGAAGAGTAGGAATGGTAGAAAATGTCAATACGTACATGTTTGTCCTCTGAAAATGCATAAACAATACCCAGCATAAATATACTGCTGTGAAGATAAGTGATGAGTTCTTGGACGGGAATAAAGATTACATTTAGAAAGTAGTGTGCTGCTACTGTAAAAAAGCTTAATGCAATCATTAATAAGATAAATAAGCTTAACAATTGGCTTAGTTTTTTCATTTAGATAATTTCATAAAATTAGGCATAACATTTAATAATATCATAAATCAGTGTTTATTTGTGAATTTTTTGCCAACTAAAATTTTTAAATATTTGCAACTCATGACTTATAAATATACCAGGAATAAAGAAAATTCAAAATATTTTAATCTTTTCTGTTGAATATTTAAGATTGGGTCATCGTTATATGTATTATAACAATTTGATATATAAAGAATTAATGCCTAAATTTTGTATGTAGAAGATTAGTTCGGATTAGATATACTTATGCATTGAAAAAAATGTGGTAATGAATAAGGCTAGATTTGTGACTAAATTCACATTTTGTGCTATCTTGCTGTGGCACTATCCTTTGTGCATAAAAAAATAGTAAGTGACATTCTTTGTCGCTTGCAAACTATTCATAAAAAAGAGAGAGGAAACACAATGAGAAAATCACTTCTTGCTGCGGCAGTTTTTACTGCCTTTATTGCACAAGCTGAAATAGTCGAGCCCCTGCATATTGAAAATGCATTGGGGGTAGATGGTTCTTTGGATTACACATTATTAAAAGAAATGGGTCCTTGGGACGATAGAAACTATCAATTAACCAAAGAAGATTTAAAAGTACTGCCATTGAATGACCAACATTTATCCAATGTCCCTGTATTCTTTAAAATTCAGTACAGAAAACAACATCCTGAAACTGGAAGATATTACCCAAGATCGCTTTACCAAAATTTTAATGGTAACTACGGAGGATTGTTGGTTGATGGTGTTTGGTACAAAGAAGAATTGGGTTTAGGGACTGTTAATGATGAAAGTTATGGAAAAGTACCCAGGGCTATTATAGCCAAAGCGGCTTCAAACGAAGTGGCTCTAGAAATTGGTGTATCAGGTGATGAATCTGCTATTGAATGCAATCCTGTTAATAAAAATAACTGTGTTGCTGGTACCAATTCCCAGAATGGTCAAACCATGTATTATTCAAGCAATGGTGGGGTTTCTTGGACTAAATCTCAAACCAACCCAGGTAGCAGTTGTTGTGATCCAACAGTCGACTGGTCTGCTGATGGTACTCGTGTATATCAAGGTGATTTAAAACGCTCTGGTTCAGCTATTGGTGTTCGTTGGTCTGTATCTACTGACCAAGGACACACTTGGGGACCGATGCAGGACATTACAACAACAGGCAGTGATAAAGAATACATGCATGTTGATAGATCCAGTTCGTCTGCATACAAGGACAATATATATATGACTTGGCATGACGGCAATGTATTGCAATTTGCTCGTTCAACAGATTTAGGTGGTTCATTTTCAACGCCAATTTCATTCACGGCAGAGCCTAGAGGGATTGGTAGTGATATAACCACTGATAGTTCGGGCAATGTTTATTATTTTTATCCTTCTACCACATCTTCTAGTGGTGTCAGAATGTTGAAATCTACTAATGGCGGAGCTTCATTTGCTGCCAGTACAAGAGTTGCCGTGCTAAATGGCAGTTTTGATTTGGCTATTCCTTCAATGGAAACAAGAAGAGCGTTTATCTATACTTCGGCAGATGTGGATAGAAGTAATAATACTATTTATGTAGCATGGACAGATGAGGAATCAGATAGTGCAGGTGGTAACACTGCTTCAGCAAATCACGCTTGGATTCGTGTTGCTAAATCTACCAATGGTGGATCAAGTTGGACTGACTGTGCGGCACCACATGACACCAGTGATTCAATTGCTGCTGGAAATGCGCAAGACAGGTATCATCCTTGGATAAAAGTTGGCGACAATGGTACGGTTCATATCGGATATTATGATACGCGTCATTCAAGTAATCGTACCGGTGTTGATTTTTATTACTCAACTTCAACAAATGCTTGTGCTTCTTGGACAGAAACTCGATTTAGTACTCAAACCTCATCAAATTTAACAGATGGACAAGAGTGGGGAGATTACAATGGGTTATCTGTAGTTTTAGATCAAATTGCCATGACTTGGACGGATAATCGTTCAGGAAAGGCCACATTTGTTGGCATTGATACAATTGGCGGAGGTGGTGGAAACGCTTCACCAGTTTCCTCATTCACACAAAGTTGTACTGGTTTAAGTTGTAGTTTTAATGGATCATCTAGTTCAGACAGTGACGGTTCAATTGTTGGTTACTCATGGTCAATCGGCGGAACTGCTTCTACGACAGCTAAAACTTATGCAGCTTATGGTACCTATTCAGTGACATTAACCGTTACTGATAATGGCGGAGCCACAGGTTCATCAACTCAATCGGTTGTATTGACAGATCCAAATCAAAGCATATTAACCAACGGTGTTGCAAAGACAGGTCTATCAGCAGCTAAGAACGCTGAACAAAATTGGACTATGTCTGTGCCATCAGGTGCGACTAACTTAACATTCAATATGAGTGGTGGAACGGGTGATGCAGACATGTATGTAAGATTTGGTGCTGCACCAACCACAGCAACCTATGA
>JAJRQG010000116.1 GCA_024280395.1 Gammaproteobacteria bacterium
AAAAACAACGACATAATACTGTAAAATACAGTCATGAACCAACAAAACAAGCAAATAATCACACAAAGTTGTACTGTTACTCCCTGTGATGCAGGAATAAGAATAGACCAATATTTATCTAATATGTTCCCTGAGTTTTCTAGAGGAACCATACAAAAATGGATTGCGAACAATGAAATTCGAATAAATGGTAATACTTGTAAGTCTAAACAAAAATTAAAAGGGTTTGAAAGTATTAACATAGATGTGAGTATAGAACCGATCATTGAAGACAAACCACAGAAGATGGATTTAGATATATTGTTTGAAGATAATGATATTATCGTTGTCAACAAACCAGCAGGAATGTTGGTCCATCCTGGCTCTGGAAACCCCGATAACACTTTGCTCAATGGTCTTTTGGCACATAACGAAACGCAATCTTTGTTACCAAGAGCAGGAATTGTGCATAGGCTGGACAAATTAACCAGTGGCCTGATGGTAGTGGCTAAAACCACACACGCATATAACTCTCTTGTTGATCAGTTAAAAGACCATACAGTTACTCGGCAATATTTTGCCATTGTTAAAGGCGTGTTAAGCAAAGGCAACAGAATAGACATGCCAATAGGAAGACACAAAAAACATCGCACAAAAATGGCAGTAAGCATAACAGGTAAGAAGGCAGTTACTCATTTTGAAGTATTGGAAAATTTTAAGCACTATACAACCGTTAAAGTCAATTTAGAAACTGGAAGAACCCACCAAATCAGGGTTCACATGCATTATGTGGGATATCAATTATTGGGAGACCCTGTTTATGGTAATCACTTAAGGGTTGAACCTGATTTAGAGCCAGGATTAAAAGAAGCTATCAGGGTCTTTCCGCGTCAAGCATTACACGCACAAGTGCTATCGTTCGTTCACCCAAGCAGTAAAGAACAAGTAAAATTCAAGTGTAAAATTGCTGAAGATTTGTCTGAAATATTAGAAGAGTTAAGAGATTTTGACAGTATCAAAACCCAATACGAGGATGATGGAGATTGGGAAGTATTTTTGCCAGAGGAATAAATTCTGTTTTAAACTTTATTGTATTTCCTGGCCAACAAAAGAAGTCCTGAAAACATCAATAACAAAGTAAAGACGTTATTCATTGGCACAACAATATGGGCTCCAGCCAATACAATTGCAGCTGTATTGTTGACACCACCAGGATCATTAGTGGCCGTTACAGTAACACTGTTGTCGATTGTTCCTGAGGCAGCTATGGTTGCACTGAGTGTACAATTTAATGTCCCCATTCCTGCTATATCATTGACATTGACAGAGGCAATTGAAGCTGGACTGTTTACATTTGTACCATCATCACAGCTAAATTGCACAAAGTCCAAATTGGAAGAAAGAGTATTTTCAATTACAACGCCAACCGCACCTATTGGGCTGTTGTTGGTCACAATAATATCAAAAACCAGGGTATCTCCAAGGGTTCCTGTTTTTGATGAGGCACTAATGCTTTTGCCTGTTGTTGAAAGTCTGTACTCGACTGCAAGGTCGGATCCTTGTTGCCCTTGTGTTGAAGAATTAAAAGGACATCCTTCAACTGCTGTTAAATCAACACCCCAAACTTTTAAAATTCCATTGGTGAAACGCGCATCAATTGCTCCTTGTTCATCGTCGATGTTTTCAAAAAACTGTATAATAAATTTATTGTCAGCAAGAGAAACTATGTCCAAATTTCCAGAGTCTGTAATGTCCACAATACCATTAGAGTTAAAAACTGCTACCCCGGAGCTTTCATTTCCAGATCCTATTTGGAGTTTTAAGCCTTGAGCATTGTCATTTGAATCGCTGAAATAAATCACAGCTTCGGAAAAAAAGCTACTTCCCACAGTTTCAATGGTGACATTTGTGTATTCAACACCAGTAATCGTATCGCCATTAATACATTGAACAATCATATTGGCAGGCTGATCTTTTTCATCCCAAGATTCGGCAGTGGTTTTTGAAAAATCTAAAGAGACCGATGAATTGGGAGCATTATTAGTTGTTTGATTTTGAGAGCTTGTTGATGTCTGAGTGTTTCCAATAGTCGAGAACACTGATTGAGTTTGATCGTCAGCAAATACAAGTGTTGTTACACTAAGCAATATAGATGCAAGTAAAGCTTGAAAATATTTGATTTGGGCTGTCTTCAAAAACATACAATAATATTAATAGTTAATTACCTTGATTATAATAAATATATGACAATAAAGGTAGCTTTTAAAACCCATTAATCAGTTATAATGGCTTTATATGATAATAAAACCTGAAATTTTTAACGTCACGGCGATTAAGGCACTTCAAACTACGCGAATAGGTGGGAAAAGTAACAAGCCATACGATTCTTTGAATTTGGGTGTTCTTGGGGCGGACATGACTGATGCACTGGTAAATTTGAATTCATTTAAAAAGCTACAAAATTTGCCACATGTGCCAATATTTATGCAGCAGGTCCACGGCGATCAAGTAGTTGAATACACTGAAAATTTTGAAGCGCAAAGAACGATAGAGGCGGATGCTTGTTTCACTCACCGAAAGCAGGTTATTTGTGCGGTATTAACAGCCGACTGTTTGCCTGTTTTAATAACGGATAAGCAAGCCACCGTAGTCGCTGCGGTTCATTGTGGTTGGAAGGGGCTTTATTCAGAAACACTAAAAAACACCATAAAAAAACTCGATGTTAACCCACAAGATTTACAGTGTTGGCTGGGGCCATGTATTTCTTACAAACCATATCGGGTAGATGAAAAATTTCGTCAACAATTCGTTCTCAAAGATAAGCAATACGCCCATAGCTTCTATCAAAACAAAAAAGGTGGATGGCATGCTGATTTAAAGAAAATAGCAGTGTATCAACTAGAATCATTGGGAGTAAAAGAAATTTCTCAGTCACCCTATTGTACACATGACAATAAAAATCTATTTTTTTCATACCGAAGAGATGGTGAAACAGGCAGAATGGCAAGTATGATTTGGCTTGACTAGAAACATCTTGTTAGTATATTACTGTTCGGTCTAGAGTCGATTGAAATGAAATAGATATTTGCTCTTATATGGCTCTGGGTCGAATAAGATTTGTAAAGTTTGTTGCCAGTTGAAACTTAACATAATATCCTCATATTAGAGGTATATTAAATACTATTAAAGGTGATAACAATGCAAATTGATAAATTTACCAGTAACTTTCAACAAGCCATTCAAGAATCACAATCCATAGCGATTGGCAATGATAACAATATGGTGGAAACATCTCATTTGTTGTCAGCATTATTGGATCAAGAAGGCTCAAGTACACATTCGTTATTGGTCAAGGCCAATGTGAATGTCGAAGGGTTAAGAAACAAGCTCGATACAATAATTGATGGTTTGCCCAAAGTTTCTGGAAACGAAGGTCAGATTAACTTTTCAAATGACCTGGCTAGGGTACTGAACTTGTGTGATAAGTTAGCACAACAAAGAAATGATAAATACATAGCAAGCGAACTGTTTATTTTGGCTGTGTTGCAGGTTAAAGACAGAACGGCTAGAGCACTTGAAGAATCAGGCGCGAATCAAGGCGACATTGGAAGAGCGATTGAAGAAATACGTGGAGGAGACTCAGTGAACGAACAAAATGCCGAAGAAAATCGTGGCGCACTGGATAAATACACCCAAGATTTGACCGCGAAAGCAGAAAAAACCAAACTCGATCCAGTGATTGGTCGCGATGAAGAAATCCGCAGAATGATTCAGATTTTGTCCCGAAGAACCAAAAACAATCCCGTTTTGATTGGAGCTCCAGGAGTTGGAAAAACAGCCATTGTAGAAGGTTTAGCACAACGCATTGTCAATCACGAAGTGCCTTCAAGTATGCTTAACAAGAGGGTTTTGTCTTTGGATTTGGGTTCGCTTATTGCCGGTGCCAAATATCGTGGTGAATTTGAAGAGCGCTTGAAAGCCTTACTTAAAGACCTATCCAAGCAAGAAGGCAATGTGATTCTGTTTATTGATGAAATGCACATGTTGATTGGTGCAGG
>JAJRQG010000117.1 GCA_024280395.1 Gammaproteobacteria bacterium
AAAGTAAGAATGAGCTTGTTTAAATACATTGAAGCGTTTTATAATCGTAAACGTCTTCATTCTAAATTGGGCTATAAATCGCCTGATGAGTATGAAAATGCAAGTTAATAAAACTGTGTCCGTTTTTTGGGGTATAGGTCACCATATTATAAATTAATAATATGGATAGCCGTTGTAATTTCAATGGTTTTACTAATCATAACCAAAAATGACTTATTGGTTAGTATGGTTTTGAAAGGATTACTGTGCTTTTTTTCAGGTGTTCTAACGTATACGCTTTATAAAAATTATTATAAAAATATAATTTTAAGCAAACTATTTTTTACTATTTTGGAAGCCCTATTAATATTTACTATCATAATGGTTGTTTCATATGCTTTGGAATATAGGTTGTTAATTGCAAATTTTATTTTTTGTTTGGCTATATTTGTATTCGCTTTTGAGAGAGGAAGAGTGTCATATTTATTTAAACATAAAATTTTTATTGAGTTAGGTAAAATTTCTTATTCAATTTACATGACTCATGCTGCAGTAATATTTTGTTTTGTCGCTTTGTTCATGTTTTTACAGAGAGTTTTTGGCGTAGATTTTACAATTCTCATTAAAGGTGAAAGGTATTTAACTACTGGCAATGTTATAATTAACAATGTATTAGTAGTCTTGATTTTATTTATAGTCATTGTAATTTCAAAATTTACTTATAAAAATATTGAAAGAAAATGGCAAAAGGTTGGAAATAATTATTCCAATAGGCTTTAATTTTTGATTCTTAATATACAGATAAAAATATCTCACTAGACAAATACTGTACAAACACATTCCACAAGCGATGATTGATAAACCCAAAGCGGGTTTTCAAATCCCGTTGGCTGATTGGATGTGTAATGAGCTGAAGCCTTTGGTGGATAAACATATCAATGCTGCACAATTGGATGATGAAATATTTGAAATTGATGAGGTTTTGAAAATCAAACAAGCCTTTTATTCGGGACAACACACGAAAGTGAATGTCTTGTGGTTTATCTTGATGTTTCAGATGTGGCGGGAGAAATGGCTGTTCTGATTTTGAATGATGAATTAAATCGTAAGATGGGCCCAGCCCATCATTTTTGATGCTTGTAACTTATTAGTATGTTGATTGTTTTGTGATGGACGGGGCCCATCTTACGGATTTGCAATTAGCAATGTGTTATTAAAGATTATTAACTTTGTATTGGGAATAGTTGTGATAAACTTAGTCATTGAATTTGCAATTATACACAATAACTAATACATGTCTAAAACCCCATCCAAACTCCTCTACATTATCTCCGATGACAATTATTTCTTATCGCACCGTTTGGGTTTGGCGAAAGCGGCTAAGCAGGCGGGTTATGAGGTAACGGTGTTGGCTTATGAGAATGATAAGAAGTTTACTGATGTTATTGAATCTCATGGGTTTGAGTTTATAAAATTTAATCAGCGTGCCCATGGGCTTGGTTTGTTGGATAATGTTAAATTGATACTGCAAACCAGAAGGGTGATTAATCAACTGCGACCTGATTTGATTCATACGGTTTCTATGCGCATGATGTTTTTGACCACGATTGCTTTTTGGCTGTCTAAGTCCAAGCGTATGGTGGCGACTTTGACAGGAATGGGTTATTTAGAAACAGCGAGCAACCCGTTGATTCGGGTGGTTAAGTGGTTTGTGACCAAGGCATTTAAATTGATGTTTAGCACCAAGCGTATACAGTTGGTTGTGCAAAATTCAGATGATTATGCTGGAGTGAAAGGAAAATTTATCCATGAGGAGCGATTGCATTTGGTGCGAGGTTCGGGGGTTGATATTGAGGCTTTTCCTTATTTGGAGCCGCCAGAGGATAAAACCATTCAGGTGACTTTTGTGGCAAGGATGCTTAAAGACAAGGGTTTGGAAGAGCTGGTGGATGCTGCTAGGATCATTCAAAAAAAGGGAATTGATAATATTCAAATTGTGTTGGTGGGTATGCCACATGCAGTGAATCCTTATAGCGTTTCTGAGAAGCAATTAAACCTTTGGCAGGATGAGGGTTTGGTCAAGTGGCAGGGATTCAGAAGTGATATTGTTGAGGTTTGGCGTGAGTCACATATCGCTGTGTTGCCGTCTTATCGTGAAGGTTTGCCTAAATCATTGTTGGAAGCTGCCAGTTGTGGTCGTCCAATTGTTACCACAGATGTGCCTGGCTGTAGGGAAATGGTGAATGGAGAGAATGGTATTTTGGTGCCTGTGCGTAACCCCAAGGCATTGGCCGAAGCGATTGTTGAGTTGTCGAGTGATGCAGGGTTAAGATTGAGTATGGGTTTGGCGAGTAGAAAGATGGTCGTTGAACATTTTGCTGACGATGTGGTGAATGCGCAGATGCTTGAAATATACAAAGGAATAGGCGCTTTAAGTGAAATGGGTTCCCGCCTTCGCGGGAATGACGACAAGAAGGGCGAGAATGACAGAGTTTAGAGCGAGAATGACGACAAGAAGGGCGAGAATGACAGAGTTTAGAGCGAGAATGACGACAAGAAGGGCGGGAATGACAGTGGTTAGAGCGGGAATGTTGGTGGCCATTAAATCACCGGTGATGTTCTTGGTGGTGCTATTGGGTATTTTGCTTTTTGCTTTTGCTCCGGGTCAATGGACGCCTGCTTGGGTTGTGAATCATGACAAGTTTGTACATGCGGTGGTTTTCTTCGGGTTGTCTGTGTTGTTAAGTTTGGTGTTTCCACGATTGAAATTGTTTCAGCACTTTGTAGGTTTGATGTTTTTTGCTGTGTTGATTGAAGGTATTCAATATGCATTGGCCAATAGAGGGTTTTCTTTTGAAGATATTGCGTTCGATTTAATCGGTGTCGTGGTGTTTTATATAGTGGTTTATTCTGTAAAGTTATTGAGTGATTCAAAATTTAACTGAGAAAGGTTCTGTGAGTCTTTGAAAATTTTGTTGTTAGTATTTAATCCTCCAATGGTTCATGTTAAGCTAAAGTGATGAATGTTACTGAATCTATTTTTATGTCTATTTTTGTGCTGTTGTGTACGCCGATTTTATTGTTGGCATTTCGTTGGGTGGCGCTGAAAGTTGGTTTGGTTGATGTACCGGACTCAAGAAAAATCCACACTTCACCTATTCCTGTGGTTGGGGGATTGGTGCTTTTTTTGATGGCTGTTGTTCTTTTATTGATGACAGATGGCGTCAATCAGTTTACCTTTTATTTAATGATGGCTTCGGGCTTTGTTGTTGTGATCGGTTTAATGGATGACGTATTTGGGCTGTCTGCTTTTTGGAGATTTGTGACTCAAATCATTGCCAGTCTGGTGGTTATTTATTTTTCTTCTGTTCAGTTGAATTCTTTTGGTTTTCTTTTGTCTCCGTCTTGGGATTTGCAATTGGGTATCATGGCAATTCCCATTACTGTCTTTGGTGTGGTTGGCGTAATTAATGCTTTGAATATGGCCGATGGCATAGATGGCTTGGCAGCAATGACTTTTGTATTGCCAGTTTTGGTGATGGGTCTGTTGTCATTGGATACGCAGATGAATTTGTGGTTGTTGTTAGTGGTTGGAAGTGTTGTTGTTTTTGTTTTGTTCAACAAGTCCAAAGCTTATAAAGTGTTTTTGGGCGACAGCGGCAGTTTGCTTTTGGGTTTTGTGTTGGCTTGGTTGCTTGTATACTTTAGCCAAGGAGCCAGCGCTATCATGAAACCAGTTACTGCTTTGTATCTTGTGGCTTTGCCTGTGTACGATACTATTTTCGTTATGTTGAAACGAATATTGAATGGTGACTCTCCTTTCAAGCCAGATAAAACCCATTTGCATCATTTGTTTTTGTCTTATGGCTTCTCTCAGTCTAAGGCATTGTATGCGATGATGAATGTTCAGCTTGTATTTATTGTGTTGGGAATCATGTTCTCTGTATTGGCTGTGCCTGAATATATCCAGTTCTATTGTTTCGTGTTGATTGCCAGTGTCTATTTTTTCTTAATGAGATCAATGTGGAACAAGCAGATTGTTGAATCGAGTGTAGTTGATGAATAGAAGTCAAGAGCGAAATATAACGAGCAATAAAAGACAGAAGTTTTTCTTTGTGGTGTTTTGCACTTTGGTGTTGATTAACCCTTTTCCTTTGGGATCGAATAGGGCCTGGGCTTGGTCGTTTGAAGCGATGATTGCCTCAGCTTTGTTGGTGATGATGGTTGCTTGTTCGTTGTTCTCGAATGAGTGTATCAGTTGGCATCGATTGAAAAAAATGAAGACTGAGTTGATGTTGATTGGGGCTTGGTTGTTGGTCAATGTTATTTATTTGATTCCTTTGCCATTGTCCTTTATTGGATTGTTGAGTCCAACTGTTGCGCAAGCGTATATAGATACTGGAGCGAATTATGGATACCTGACTTTGGATGTTTATGCTTCTTTTAAAATATTAATGCTGAGTGTGTATTATTTTGTTTTGTTTGTTTTGGGTGTTATTTTGATTAACAGTCGCAAGCGAATCAAGTTGGTGTTGTTTATTTTCTTGGCTTTGGGTATGTTTGAGGCGATATATGGCATGTACTTGGTTTCTGTTGGACAGACTGGGACGCTGGTGCAAGTTGCTTCTGTTGCGATCAGGAATGCATCAGGAACTTTTATCAATAAGAATCATTTGGTGGCATTTTTATCCATGAGTTTTATCTTGGGTTTGTCTTTGCGATTAATGATTTCAAGGAAACTACAAAAAACACCGCATTTAGACTGGAAGATTCGGGCAATTAGATACATCAGTCAACCTCTAAGGTTGTTGGATTTTGGATTGTTTTTAATTCTCACCGGAATTTGGGCAACCCATTCTCGTGCTGGTTTGGCTTCTTTTTTATTGGCAATATTGTTTTTTTATGGCTTTTTGTTTTTCAGCAAGCGGGTGAAATCAATCAACTATAAAGCAATATTAACCGCATTTGCCTTGGTGATAGTTTTGTTGATTGTTGTGGCTGATGATGTTAACTATTTTATGGAGACATTGGGACAAAGATCCGACAATGGGATGGAGAGGATTCTTACTTCGGCAGAGGGTCGATTGTTGGCCGTGAATCAAGCAGTCGACAATATCCATCAATATTGGTTTTCAGGTGTTGGTCCTGGGGCTTATCAAGTCTTCTTTGTTAACCACAGAGTGTTAGAACAAACAGCCTTTTTTGATCACGCTCACAATGATTATGTGGAGTTTGCTGTCGAGTATGGAATGTTGAGCTTGTTGTTGCTGGTTTTGTTGTTGTTGTTTCTGCATCGAATATTCATATTTATTTTTAAAACCAAGAGTTCTTTCTATAAAATATTGGGAATTGGGGTGATTTCAAGCATGATTTACCTGTTGTTGCATGGAAATATGGACTTTAATGCGCGTATTCCTGCCAATATTGTGACAATAATTGTAGCAATTTCCGTAATTTATGGCAGAATCATGATGTCAGACGTCAATAAATGAAGTAATGGTGTAATATAGAGCACTAATCTAATAAATTGTGTTAAAAAATTCAGACAAGTTTTAATTATTGATAGGTTTGTGAGAAAATAACCGCTGAATGGGGTTTGGAATTAAATTATGAAGAAATCAGTAAGTTTTGTATTGTTTATATTATTTGTATCGTTGGTCGCTAACGTGCAAGCACAACAGGGCGGTATTCAGGTGGGTTCGGCCACTTTGTTTCCTACAGTTGGATTGAGTTATGGATATGATGACAATGTTTTCTATACAGGTGATGAGCAAAATGAATTGAGTTCAAACTTCAGTGTATTCTCCCCGGGCATTCGATTAGAAGCCGAAGGTGAGAAAACAGATTTCTTGGCTCAGTACGATTACAATAAAACTTCATACAATGGTGCCTCTGAATATGATTTTGACATGCACCACGTTTTGGCTTCTTTGGGTTACAATGCTTCTAGCCGTTCAAGAGCAGATATTTCAGCTGAATATTTCAATGGGTCTGACAGAATAGGTACCGCAAATAGACAAGGTGATTTTATTAATTTGGATCTTGATCCAGATGAGTGGCATTCTTTTGGCTTGGGTGCTAAATGGCACTATGGTGGCATAGGTGCAAAAGGAGCGATTGATTTAGAGGTTGGTACCATTGATCGTCAGTATGACAACAACCGTTTAATCACTTCAACCAGGGATAGAGAAACCCTTTATTTTGGCGCCACATATTCGCATACTGTTTCTCCAAAAACTAACCTGCTTGCTCAGTTCAAACGCACCAAAATTAATTATGATACAGCTACCTTGGATAATTCTGAAACCAGATTAATGCTTGGAGCTGAATGGAAGGCAACAGGCAAGACAAGTGCCAGAGCTTTGGTTGGGTATTTGAGCAAAGATTTTGTAGAACCGCAGCATCCTGCTTTCAACGGTTTGGCTGTCGAAGTTGGTGCTAGTTGGAGTCCTAAAAGTTATTCTATGTTTGATTTGACCTTGGCTAGAGAGACTGATGAGACCAATGGCAATGGTTCTTTTGTTGTTAGAAACACAGTTGATGTAGGTTGGACCCATTTTTGGAAAGACAGGTTCAGTACAACAGCGAATGTTGGAACATCTAGCGAAGATTATCGTGGCAGCTTGCGTGATGATACAGTTAACTATTATGGCCTGTCAGCAAAATATCAATTCAGAGATTGGTTGATGTCTGGTTTGGGGTATAAGCACATCAATCGTGATTCGAGTTTAGATGCTTTTTCTTACAATGACAATTCTTTGCTTTTTTCAATAGAATTATCTAAATAAGTTTGTTCATGACAAAGTATCTCGTCGTATTCCTAATTGCTGTTTTATTTATAGCAAACGTTCACGCATACAATATTAGTTCTGGCGATGTTTTACATCTTGAGGTGTATGGCGAGCCAGAGTTGAATTTGGACTTGACTGTTGATTCGTCGGGTTTTATTGAGTATCCATTTGTCGGAAAAATTGGCGTAATTGGAAAATCTTTAGAGTTGGTTAAAGAAGAGGTTATTGCGAAACTTAAAGATGGATATTTTGTTAGCCCTCAAGTTACCGTAATAATCAAACAATACAAGCCTTTTTTCATTCAAGGTGAGGTGAAGTCTCCAGGTTCGTACCCATATGAAGAGGGTTTGACCGTTAGAAAGGCCATTGCTTTGGCTGGTGGTTTAACAGAAAGAGCGAGCAAGAAAAAAATGTATCTTACTAAGGCGAGCGATAAATCACAAATTGAAAGTAAGGTCTCAATGGACCAACAAATAGCATCGGGTGATGTTTTGCTCATTAAAGAAAGTTTCTTCTAGTCTAAGACAATCAAATATATATCATGCCTGAAAAATTAAACAGTTTGCAAAACAATCAAAAAGCATTTGATTTGAAAGATTTTTTTACTTTGGTAAGAAAACACTGGATGATTATATTGTCAATGGTGGTATTGGCTGCATTGTTGTCGGTGTATTTAGCGATAAAGGCCAGGCCTGTTTATCAGGCCTCTTCAAGTTTGTTGATTGAAAGGCCTGCTCGAATGGCTTCATTGGAACAAGTGTATGGAAACATGGGTGTGAACTGGGAGTTTTATCCCAACCAAATCCATTTGTTAAAATCTATTCCTGTGGCAAAACGTGTGGTCGAAAGAATCGGCGTGGAAAAATTTATTCCCAAAGAGGTGGAGCTGAAGTGGTATGAAAAATTATTGCCAGGCAAGAGTCCTGATAAATTATTAGACAAAACCAAAGATCAGCTTTTTTCTATAGCTTTGGCCAATGTGAGAAATACCATGAGTGTCTCACAAGCTAAAGGCAGTGGAGTGTTTTATATATCTTTTGATGACTATAATCCTTTTTTGGCGACTTTAAAAGCAAACGCATTGGCGGATTCATATATAGAAGAAGTGATAGAGTCAGGAATCAATGCCAAACAGAGGACCGGCGAGAGTATTTCTAAACAGCTTCCTGAGCTGGAAAGGAAAGTTGCTCAATCTGAGATTAACCTAAAGAATTTTCAAAAAAAACATAAAATATATTTGCCAGAAGGTGGCGATGAGTTGGCCGTACAAGAATTGGGTCAGTTAAATGCTCGAATCACAGAATTAAAACGCAGCAAATTGAATTTGGAATCGGTTTATAGGCGCATTAAGAGCGTATCTGGGCAACCAGAGAAATTGGCAAGAATTCCTGCTTTACTAGAAAAATCTGAGGTAATTAGCCAAAAAAATAAATTTGCCAGTGCTCAGACTAATGTTTCTGAACTGGGGTTGGTTTATGGCCCTAAGCACCCAAAGATGATGCGTGCAATGGAGACGAGAAGACTTGCGCAAAAAGAGTACTTTTCAATATTGCAAACCACGGCAGATTTAATCATTGCTGATTATGAAACCATTGCTCAAGAAATTTCTCATGAACAGAGGGGTGTTAGTTCTATAAAGGTTGAGATATCTGATAACAATGAACTGGCATTTGAGTACGATGCGTTAAAACGTGATTTTGAATACAACAAACAAATTTATGAAGCATTTTTGAAGCAATCCAAAGAGACCGATGCGGTTAAAACAGCTTCCGTGCAAACCATTAATGCTAGAGTGTTAAATGAAGCGGTAGTACCTGCGAGCCCTTATAAGCCAAATAAGAAAATCATGTTGGCGGTTGGTTTGTTTTTGGGTTTGTTATTGGGTTTAGGTTTGGCCTTTTTGATCGAGCATTTCGACAATACTTTTAAGTCCAGTGATGAAGTTGAGGAAAAGCTCAACATCCCTGTTGTAGGAATGTTGCCCAATATTATGGATTCTGATGAAGAGCATTCTCCGGCTATGCATTTTGTTGAGTTGCCGAAGTCAGCATTTGCCGAATCAATAAGAACCCTTAGAACGGGTGTTTTGTTGTCTATGCCTGACAATGATCACAAGTCGATTCTTGTTACTTCTACTGTGCCCAGTGAGGGCAAGACTACTATAGCCATGAATTTGGCACATTCATTGTCGCATTTGGGTGATGCGATTTTGGTTGAGGCAGATTTAAGAAGGCCAATGGTAAAAAAGAATATGGGTAGAAAAGACCAAAAAGGTCTGACTTCTTTAATATCTGGAGAATCTGATTTTGCAGAAAGTATTACTGTTGATGCAAGATCTAAGAAGTTACATATCCTGTCATCTGGAATGATACCTCCAAATCCGCTAGAGCTGTTGTCATCAGATAAGTTTGACTTATTGTTGGTTAAGCTTAAAGAAAAGTATAAGTTTGTAATAATTGATTGTGCTCCTGTGATGGCAGTAAGTGATGCTTTGGTGTTGTCACAAAAAGTGGATGGGGTGTTATTTGTCATTAAGCACGAATCTACACCATCTCAGTTGGTAGAAAGTGCTATTTCAAGGTTGAAGCGAGTTTCTGCCAAGTTAATTGGTGTTACATTGAATCGATTGAAGACCAATAAAGCCAAGTACGGCCGTTATTATAAGTACGAAGGCAATTATTATGGGCATTATGGTTATCACACCAATTCAAAGGGCGACAAAAGAAGGGCTTAACTGGGATCAGATAATATGGACATGCAGAAAAAAATAATTTCAATGGTGGTTGTTTTAGTTGCTGTGGTTTGTTTTTATCTTTACGTTTTAATTTTTGCTTCGGCCATTCGATTTGAAAACAATAAAGCCTTGATGAATCAAGGTTATTTCACGGGCTCAAAGAACGATGGTCTGTTGTTGAAACCGGTTCCTGCTTATAATGATTCGTGGTTGAATAAAGCGATTCTACACAATCCGGCCGAGACAGAGTTGTATCTGCGTTCTAAGTTGCTGACTTATCAAAATATATCTCGTCAAAATGTTGTCAAGTTAAAAGTATTGTATAACATGCTTATACAATCGAGGCCAACTTGGTCTTATTACTATTCTGGTTTAGTGCAATTATCAATGATTGATCGATCATTAGAAATTCGCCAGCTTGAATTGGCCATGAAGTATGGAAAACACGAAAGAAAAGTGATCAAAAGTTTGGCAGAAATTTTGTTTTATAACTGGAATAGATTGGATAATAAACAAAGAAACGAATTGTTGGAGTATCTTTCTGAGCAAACAGATTCAAGTATAGCTGGGGTTGTGAATATTTCTGCAAAATTTGCACGAATATATGAATATTGTGATTTCATTTACGATAAAAAACAGGTAGAATACGCGGCCTGCAAAAATCAATATTGGCAACCTTTGTCAGATATTCAATAATGATGGTTTCTGTGTGATATAAAAGTGTCATTTATAGTCGGGTTTTTGGTAGAGATTTTTATTATCAAGAGCTTCATATGTTAGAAATCTGTTTATATAGTTTTTTTTAATGGATTAATAATAAAAAACCAATTATTGGTTGACAGGGCGTGATCTTTCTTAGAAAATGCCTTGCTTCGTTTGATGTGGAGGGGTGGCCGAGTGGTTAAAGGCGACGGACTGTAAATCCGTTCTCTCTGAGTACGCAGGTTCGAATCCTGCCCCCTCCACCATATTTTAAGTGATTGAACAAAGGTGAAGCTACAAGCTTTTATTTTTGTTTAGGTAATATTGAGTGTTTGTGCGGGTGTAGTTTAATGGTAGAACTTCAGTTTTCCAAACTGACTACGAGGGTTCGATTCCCTTCACCCGCTCCAGCTGTTACTGGCCCATATAGCTCAGTCGGTAGAGCACTTTCTTGGTAGGGAAGAGGTCACAGGTTCGATTCCAGTTATGGGCACCAGTTTTTATATGGTAAGTATGTCAAACAAACAAATGAAATAACAATTTTTAAGCAAATGCTTAAAGTTACAATTTAAACATAGTGGAGTATAAGGCAATGTCTAAAGAAAAATTTGAACGCACGAAACCGCATGTAAATGTGGGAACAATTGGTCACGTAGATCACGGTAAAACTACATTAACAGCTGCATTAACAAAAGTTGCTGCAGAATTACAAGGTGGTGAATTCAAGGACTA